>NZ_JAUSXL010000002.1:3501628-3804671 GCF_030815975.1 Variovorax paradoxus | reverse complement strand
CTTCCTCGAATACGCCGGACCGCACGCCCGCGCCGCGTGCGCCACGAGCTTCGCTTTCGCCAGCTCACGGTCAAGACCGTGCAGCGCGTGACGCCGCACATGATCCGCATCACGCTCACGGGCGACGACCTCGAAGGCTTCGCGAGCCCGGGCTTCGACGACCACGCAAAGATCTTTTTCCCCGATGCCACGACGGGCAAGCTCACGCTACCAACCGTGGGGTCCGACGGCCCGGTGTGGCCCGCGAGCGGCCGGCCGACCATGCGCGACTACACGCCGCGCCGCCATGACGCCAGCGTCAACACGCTGGAACTCGACTTCGCGCTGCACGACGCCGGCCCCGCCACGCAATGGGCCGAGCAGGCCAAGCCCGGCGACGTGCTTGGCGTGGGCGGCCCGCGCGGCTCGTTCATCGTGCCTACGGCGTTCGACTGGCACCTGCTGATCGGCGACGACACCGCCCTGCCCGCCATCGCGCGCCGCCTGGCCGAGTTGCCGGCTGGTGCGCGCGTGGTGGTGCTGGCCGAGGTCGACAGCGAAGCCGACCAGGTTCCGTTCGAGACGCAGGCGGAGCTCACGCTGCACTGGGTGCACCGCAACGGCGCGGAGCCAGGCCTGAGCCCGGTGCTGCTCGATGCGCTCAAGGCGATGAAGCTGCCGGCCGGCGACTTCCACGCATGGGTGGGTTGCGAATCGGCGATTGCGAAGGCGCTGCGCGCGCACCTCGTGGGCGAGCGCGGCGCCAACCCGAAGTGGATTCGCGCCTCGGGCTACTGGCGGCGCGGCGCCGCGGCCACGCACGACACGCACGACGAGTGACCCCGCTTTGCTCCTTCCCCTTCCGGGGGAAGGTTGGGATGGGGGCACGCGGCATTTGCAAGGCCGCTGGTGCTCGATGCGCCGCGAGCCCCCACCCCTGCCCTCCCCCGGGAGGGGAGGGAGAAAGAAAAACTCAGAGCCAGCCCGCGCGCCTGAACCGGTAGTAGAGATAGCCGCAGCTGGCCGCAATCAGCCCCAGCGCCACCGCATAGCCATAGCGGAATTTCAGCTCCGGCATGTGCTCGAAGTTCATGCCCCAGATGCCCGCGAACGCGGTGCACACCGCAAAGATGCTGGCCCAGGCCGCCAGCCGCTTGGTGACTTCGCTCTCCTCGATGGTGACCATCGAGAGGTTCACCGAAATGGCCGTGCCGATGGTGTCGCGCATGGCGTCGATGGAGCCGTTGATGCGGCCCAGGTGGTCGGCCACGTCGCGAAAGTATTCCTGCGAGGTCACGCAGATCTGCGGCACCCGCCCGCCGTGCAGCTTGCCCGCCGCCTCGACCAGCGGCGCCACGGCGCGCTTGAGGACCATGCTGCGCCGCTTCAGGTCATAGAGCTGCTTGATCTTGTCGCGCGCCGCGCCGCCCTGCGTGAAGATCTGCTGCTCGATGGATTCGAGCTCCACCTCGAGCGCATCGATGACGGGAAAATAGCGGTCGACCACCGCATCCATCAGCGCATACAGCACAAAGCCCGCGCCGTTGCGCAGCAGTTCGGGCTCGCGCTCGCAGCGCTCGCGCACACCCAGGAAGCCCTGCTGGCTGCGGTTGCGCACCGAGAGCACGTAGTTGCGGCCGACGAACACGTCGACCTCGCCCACGTTCACGCAATGCTCGCCCTCGGGCGAGGGCTCGACGAGATGCATCACCACAAAGAGTGAATCGCCGTATTCCTCGACCTTGGGACGCTGGTGGCCGTGGTGGGCGTCTTCCACCGCCAGCGGGTGCAGGTTGAATTCGTCCTGCATCTGGGCCAGCTCTTCCGGCGTGGCGTCGCTCAGCGCCACCCAGACGAAGCACCCGGGCCGGGAGATGTACTCGCTGATGTCCTCGACCGGAATGTCGGCGAGCTTGGCGCCGTTCTCGTAGGCCACGCAGTTGATCAGCATCGGTGCTCGTCCCTGTTCGAACTTGCAGGAGGCGGGTCAGCCCGCCGCATCCGGACTCGAAGCCGCGGCCAATTGGGCGGTCTCGGCCAGCGCGGCCTCGATGGCCTGCGTCTCGCTCCTGAGCAGGGCGAGGCCTCTTTCAGCGAACGCAGAGTGGCTTGCAACATCGGCCCACAGGCTTGCGGCGGCTTCGGCGCATGTCAGTGACGTGAAGCGGATGCGGCCCTTCGCCAACTCCTTGAAGCGTTTCTCGCGCAGGGGGTCCGCCCGATCCCAGGCGCCGCCGATGAGCACGCGCTTGCCGCGCTTGATGCGGGGTTCGCGCTCGGCAAAGAACGGCAGCTTGGCGGACACCCAGCCTGGCATGCCGGAGTTCAGCGCGCCGTCGAAGGCGGAGGGAGCGGCGTGCGCCTTCGCAAACTCGCGCAGGGTGCCGAGCTTGTAGAGCACCGGGTCCTTGGGGCCCGCCGGGCCGCCTTCCACGGGTTTGATGATGGAGGGGCCGTTGCCCGCGCGCCCCTCGGGCCGTTTCGACTTGCGCAGGTCGGCGAGCTGGGCCGGCGAGATGCAGAGGTACAGCGCGGCGAGTTCCGCGGGCAAGGTGGCGGTGTCGGGCAGCGCGTCCGCTTCAGGGCCTTTGATTTCGTCCGGATGGGCCATGGGCGCCTTGTTTGTTCTTCACGCTGGGTTCGCGCTGGCGGATTTTAAAGCGGCGGGCTGTCCGCCGGCCGAGCCGTCCGCCGTCCCCGATAATCGTCCGAGTGAATACGACGACTGCGCAACCCTCCCCCTCGATCAGCGACTTCTCCGGGCACACGCCCATGATGTCGCAGTACCTGGGCCTCAAGGCGAACCATCCGGACACCCTGCTGTTCTACCGGATGGGCGATTTCTACGAGCTGTTCTGGGCCGACGCCGAAAAGGCCGCGCGCCTGCTCGACATCACGCTCACGCAGCGCGGCCAGTCGGCCGGCCAGCCGGTGGTGATGTGCGGCGTGCCCTTCCACGCGGTCGACACCTATTTGGCGCGGCTCATCAAGCTGGGCGAATCGGTGGCCATCTGCGAGCAGGTGGGCGAAGTCGGTGCCAGCAAGGGACCGGTCGAACGCAAGGTGGTGCGGGTGGTCACGCCCGGCACGCTGACCGACTCCGAACTGCTCAACGACAAGAGCGAATCGCTGCTGCTCGCGGTGCATGCGGGCACGCGCAACTTCTGCGGACTGGCCTGGCTCAGCGTGACCGGCGCCGAGCTGCGGCTGGCCGAATGCCCGGCCGACGCACTCGAAGCCTGGATCGCGCGCATCGCGCCGAGCGAGCTGCTCTACAGCGCCGAGGTGACGCCGGCCTTCGAGCAACGCCTGAAGGCCGCGCGCGCGGCCACGCCTTTCACGCTCTCGATCCGCCCTGCGTGGCAGTTCGATGGCGGCCTGGGCGAGCGCAAGCTCAGCGAGCAGATGGGCAGCAACAGCCTGGCCGCCTGGAACGCCGAATCGCTCGCCAACGCGCATGCCGCCGCGGCTGCGCTGCTGGGCTACGCCGAGCACACGCAGGGCCGCGCGCTCTCGCACGTGCAGCGCCTTTCGGTGGAGCGCGACGGCGACCTGATCGAGCTGCCGCCCACCACGCGGCGCAATCTCGAACTGGTGCAGACGCTGCGCGGCGAAGATTCGCCCACCCTGTTCTCGCTGCTCGACACCTGCATGACGGGCATGGGCAGCCGCCTCGTGAAGCGCTGGTTGCTGTCGCCGCGGCGCGACCGCAGCGAGGCGCAGGCCCGGCTCGAAGCCATTGCCGGGCTCCAGTCCACGGTGCTGGGCGGCACGGCTGCGCCCTGGCGCACCTTGCGCGAGCAGCTCAAGAACACCAGCGACGTGGAACGCATCGCGGCGCGCATCGCGCTCAGGCAAGTGCGCCCGCGCGAGCTGCTGGCACTGCGCCTCGCGCTCGCAAAGGCCGAGCAGCTGGCGCCGGCGCTTCCGGCGTCCGGCGAGCTGCTGGGCCGCATCATCGAACGGCTCGCGCCGCCCCCGGGCTGCGCCGATCTGCTGGTGAGCGCGATCAAGCCCGACCCCGCGGCGCTGGTGCGCGACGGCGGCGTGATTGCCACCGGCCACGACGCCGAGCTCGACGAACTGCGCGCCATCAGCGACAACTGCGACGACTTCCTGCTGAAACTCGAAGTCAGCGAACGCGAGCGCACCGGCATCAGCAATCTGCGCGTGCAGTTCAATCGCGTGCACGGCTTCTACATCGAGGTGACGCAAAGCGCGCTCTCGAAGGTGCCCGACAACTACCGCCGCCGCCAGACGCTGAAGAACGCCGAGCGCTTCATCACGCCGGAACTGAAAGCCTTCGAGGACAAGGCGCTGAGTGCGCAAGACCGGGCCCTCGCACGCGAGAAGTGGCTCTACGAGCAATTGCTCGACGCGCTGCAGCCCTCGGTGCCCGCGCTCACGCAGCTGGCCGGCGCCATTGCCACGCTCGACGCGCTGTGCGCGCTGGCCGAGCGCTCGCACACGCTGCACTGGCGCGCGCCGAGCTTCGTCTCGCACCCCTGCATCGAGATCCAGCAGGGCCGCCATCCGGTGGTGGAAGCGCGGCTGGCCGAAAAGTCATCGGGCGGCTTCATCGCCAACGACACGCAGCTGGGGCCGCAGCAGCGCATGCAGGTGATCACCGGCCCCAACATGGGCGGCAAGTCGACCTACATGCGGCAGGTGGCGATCATCGTGCTGCTGGCCTCCGTCGGCTCGCACGTGCCGGCGGCGGCCTGCCGGCTCGGGCCGATCGACGCGATTCACACCCGCATCGGCGCCGCGGACGACCTGGCCAACGCGCAGTCGACCTTCATGCTCGAGATGACCGAGGCCGCGCAAATTTTGCACAGCGCCACCGCCCAGTCGCTGGTGCTGATGGACGAAATCGGCCGCGGCACCAGCACCTTCGACGGGTTGGCGCTGGCCGCCGGCATCGCGGCCCAGCTGCACGACCGCAGCAAGGCCTTCACGCTGTTTGCCACCCACTACTTCGAGCTGACCGAATTCCCGGCCACGCACCACTGCGCCGTGAACATGCACGTGAGCGCCACCGAAGCAGGCCGCGACATCGTGTTCCTGCACGAAATGCAGCCCGGCCCGGCCAGCAAGAGCTACGGCATCCAGGTGGCGCGGCTCGCCGGCATGCCGGCCGCGGTGGTCAACCATGCGCGGCAGGCGCTCGAGGCGCTGGAGTCGCAGCACGCCCAGACGCGTGCGCAGGTCGACCTGTTCGCCCCGCCGCCGGTGGCCGAAACGCCCATGGCCAGCGCCGTAGAATCCGCCCTGGCCGCGCTCGACCCCGATGCGATGACGCCACGGGAGGCGCTCGACGCGCTCTATGCCTTACAAAAACTGAACACACGCGAACGCGGCGCCGCGTAGCAGGCATCCTTCGTGCGAGATGAAAAAATGACTTATTGCGTAGGCATCAAACTCAACGCCGGCCTGGTGTTTCTTTCCGACTCGCGCACCAATGCGGGCGTGGACCACATCAGCACCTTCCGCAAGATGATCGTCTATGAGCAGCCGGGCGACCGCGTCATGGTGCTGCTGTCCTCGGGCAACCTGAGCATCTCGCAGTCGGTGCGTGAAATCCTGCAGATCGAGGAACTGCGCGAAACGCGCGAAGACGGATCGCAGGGCGACCCCATCACCATCTGGAACGCCAAGAGCATGTTCGATGCCGCGCGCGTGCTCGGCTCCGCCGTGCGCCACGTGTACGACCGCGATGCCGAGGCGCTCAAGCACGCGGGGCTGGACTTCAACGTGTCCTTCATCTTCGGCGGGCAGGTCAAGGGCGAAGGCATGCGCCTGTTCCTGGTCTACGCGGCCGGCAACTTCATCGAGGCCACCACCGAGACGCCCTACTTCCAGGTCGGCGAATCGAAGTACGGCAAGCCGGTGCTCGACCGCGTGCTCACGCCCGAAACCCCGCTCGACGAAGCCGCCAAGTGCGCGCTGGTGTCGATGGACTCGACCATGAAGTCGAACCTCTCGGTGGGCCTGCCGCTCGACCTGGTGGTGTACGAGGCCAACAAGCTCGAGACCGACCGCGTGATCTGCATCGACGCCGACAACCCCTACTACCGCATGATGCACAACAGCTGGGGCCAGAAGCTGCGCGAGGTGTTCGACAGCATCGAGGACCCGGTGTGGGACGACTCCGCCACCGAGCACCCGCTGAAGATGCCGGCCACGCGGCACAGCGCGCTGCGCAAGATCTCGACACCCGACGAAAAGCTCATCTGAAGCCGACCGCGGCCATGCCGATGCCCCCGGTCGTCTTCTCGCACGGCAACAGCTTTCCTGCGAGCACCTACCGCGTCGTTCTCGACAGCCTGCGCAACCGCGGCTTCGAGGTCGATGCGATCGAGAAATTCGGGCACGACCCGAAGTACCCCGTCACCGACAACTGGCCGCACCTGGTGCAGCAGCTGGCCGACTTCGCGCAGCAGCAGGCCGATCGCGCGGGCGGCCCGGTGTTCCTGGTCGGCCATTCGCTTGGCGGATTCCTGAGCCTGATGTGCGCCGCGCTGCATCCGGCGCTCGCACGCGGCGTGGTGCTGCTCGATTCGCCGATCCTCGGCGGTTGGCGCGCGAACACGCTGAACATCGTGAAGCGCACTCCGTTGATGAAGACCGTGTCGCCCGGCGCCATCAGCCGCAAGCGCAAGAACAGCTGGGCGCACCGGGAAGCGGTGTTCGAGCACTTCCGCAGCAAGAAGGCCTTTGCCAGGTGGGACGAGCAGGTGCTGCACGACTACATCGACCACGGCACCTTCGCGAGCGAAGACACGCGCGCGCTGAGTTTCGACCGCGACGTGGAAACGGCCATCTACAACACCCTGCCCCACAACCTGGGCGCCCTGCTGCGCCGCCATCCGCTCAAGTGCAAGGCGGCCTTCATTGGCGGGCGGCAGTCCGCGGAGATGAAGCAGGTGGGCATGGCAATGACCGAGCAGGTCACCAAGGGCCGCATCGCCATGCTCGACGGCACGCACCTGTTTCCCATGGAAAAGCCGCTGGCCACCGCGGCGGCCGTCGAGGCGGCGCTGCGCAACCTGATGGGCTGAATCGGCAAAACAACCTGCCGGCCCTGCCTCCGATCAGAATGAGAATGCCGACCACATGTCCATTTCTCCATCCGAAGCCATCGAAGCCGTTTTCCTGAATCCCTCGCTGGTGGTCGAAGACGACCCGGCGATGCGCGAGCGCCTGGGCCGCGTGCTGTCCACGCTCGGCGGCGGCGAGCCGCAGATCGCCTGGGCCGACAGCATTGCCACGGCCAAGGAGCTGCTCGACGCTCGGAGCTTTGGCATCGCACTGGTCGACATCGGCCTGCCGGACGGCAGCGGGGTCGAGCTGATCGACTGGATGCAGACACTGCATCCCAAGGTGCCCGCGGTGGTGATCTCGGCCTGGCGGACCGAGGAAACCATCTTCGCGGCGCTGCGCGCCGGCGCCATCGGCTACCTGCTGAAGGAACGCGACGATCTCGAACTGGGCATTGCGCTGCGCAGCATCGAGCAAGGGGGCTCGCCGATCGATCCGGCCATCGCGCGCCACATCCTTGGTTGGCTTGCAGCGCAGCGGCCGTTGCTACCCGCAGTGTCGGTGGCCGATGCACCCGCCCCGCTGCCCGTCGCCCTCACCCCGCGAGAGCGCAAGATCCTCGAGCTCGTGGCGCAGGGGCTGAGCAACCGCGACATGGCCGAATCGCTGTCGATCTCCAGGCTGACCGTGGAATGCCACACCAAGAACATCTACCGCAAGCTGGCCGTCAGCTCTCGCACCGAGGCCGTCTATCAGGCCCGGAGGCACGGCTTGCTGCACTGATCGGCGACTGCCCGCGTTCTTTCTGCGCGCCTCACCATGCATAGCCCGCCTGCAGGCGAGCGGCAATGCGGTTGCTGCTGCCGCTGCTGGTTGCAGTGGAGACACCCAGGCCCAGGTTCAGGTTGTCGTTGACCTGGTAGCCGAAAGCGAAGCCGATGGCCGATGCGCCGGCGTAGTTGCCCACGGCGGCACCCATCCATTTCCTGCCCGCCGGCAGGGCCGGCATCGACGGCATGGCCAGTGCCGCTGCCACGCCTTTTGCGGCAAAGGCGTTTGCCTGGCTGGTCGCGTTGCTCACCGCCTGCTGCAGTTGGTTGACGTTGACGGCATCGGTGCCCAGCAGGCCCGGAGCGACATTCGCAATGCCGCGCAACTGCCCGGTGGCCGCGTTGCCCACCGACACGGTGTTGTCGCGATCCGCCACCGAACCCTGGCCCAGCGCGACCGCATTGCTGCCCGTGGCCAGCGTGTTGGCACCCAGCGCCACGGCGTTGTTGCCGGTGGCCACCGCGTTGTTGCCCACGGCGGTGGTGGGATCGGCCAGGGCCTTGGCGCCTGCGCCGATGGCCACCGAGCCGGCATGGCGGGCCTCGGCGCCGCTGCCCACGGCGGTGGTGCCCTCCCCGTCGGCAATGGCATTGGTACCCATCGCCGTGGCACCCGCACCGGTGGCCTTGCTGCCCGTGCCGCAGGTCACGCTGCCCCCGCTGAAGCTGCACAGGCCGTTGGCAAGGGCCTGGTTCATGACGCTCTGCAGTGCGGTCACTTGCTGCATCGTGAAGCTGTTGGAGGCCGTGACAGCGCCCTGTTCCGCCTGCCGGACCTGCCCGACGTTGGCGGCATCCGTCGCGGCCGTGCCGGCACGCACGTTGTTGAGCGTGGTTCCCGCGCCGTCGTTGGCATTCAGGCTGACGCTCGTACCGCCCGGACCATACTGAACCGAATTGTTCGCCACGCCCAGGGCGGTGTTCGCCGTGCCCTGGGCTGCCACCGCCGCCGTCTGGGCAAGAACCGCCGTGCCCGTTGCGGCGCTGGCAGTTGCTTGAGCCACGTCTGCAGCGTTGGACGCAGCGTTGGCGGCTTGTTGCACGGAGTACAACTGGCCGCCGTTGACGGCGTCGGTGCTCGTGGCCGTCACCGATCCGGCACTGACGTTGACCAGGCCACGCGTCTGTCCGACGGAGCCGAAGGAAACCGTGTTGGCTGCCGTGGCGACGGAATTTCCGCCGATGGCCACGCTGCCGCTCGCGCCGCTCGCGACCTGGCTGCCGGACCCGATCGCCACGCTGCCGGTCGCCAGCGCAGCCGCTCCCGAAGCACCGTTGCCTGCGCCGCCGATCGCGGTGCTGCCATTCCCGGATGCCACGGCGCCGGCCCTGGTGCCGGAGGCGCTCCCGATAGCGATCGCGGCCTCCCCCGTGGCCTGCGCGCCGTTGCCACCTTGCTGCTGGACGCTCCCACAGCAGCCCTCACCGCCCGTGCCACCTGCACCGAGGGCGATGGCGCCTCCAGCCGAAGCCTGGGCGCCGCGCCCTCCGGCACCACCCGTGCCGCCCGCACTACCCTCGCCACCGCCACCTCCGCTGCCAATGGCTGTGGCGCCTGCTGCGGTTGCGCCTGCCCCGGTACCGCCCGCGCCCCCTATGCCACTTGCAAGACCTGCCCCGCCGCTGCCGCCACCGCCAATGCCTGTCGCGCCGCCTGCGGTTGCGCGGGCTCCTGCCCCGCCCGCGCCGCCGGTGCCGCCAGCAGCGCCCCCGCCGCCATCACCGCCCGCACCGAGTGCGGCAGCCCCGTCTCCCGAGACAACGGCCGCGGCGCCGCCGGCCCCTCCGGTCCCACCGGAATTCGCCGGGCCGACGCCGCCCGCGACACCATCGGCAAACCCCGCCGCGTAAGCGCTTCCCCCGACCAGCAGCGCAACCACCGGCAGATGCCGGAAGGCGCGCGCCAGCCGCTCTTTTCTGGTGGATGCCTTGTGCGCACTTCCGCGGACGCCGTGCGCATGGATTCGTGGGGGCATGGACTTCTTTCTTGAAAGCAAATAAAACAAGTAAGACTAAGTGTGTCTTTCCCGTCCCGACCAAGCCATCCCCGAAAGCTGGTAAATGCCATACGAAGAATCTCCGCCGCAGGCTGGCCGCCGACTCGCGCGCCCTGGCCTCGCGGCATGGCTTGCTGCACGGATCGGCGCCTGCTTCCTCTTTCTTGCTCTGCTCGTCGCGGCCGGCATGGCGCAGGCGCAGCCCGCCCCTGAATTCCATGTCGAAGCCGTGCGCGGCACCGGCTGGGACGAGGCCACCCCGCCGGCCGATGGCTGGACGCCCGTCGCCCTGCCCGACAGCTGGGCCGCGCGCTGGCCCGGCTTCGACGGCGTGGTCTGGTACCGGCTGACCTGGGACCAGCCCGCGCAGGTCACCGAGGTCGGCTTGCTGCTGCACTACCTCAACATGGCCGGCGCGGTGTCGCTCAACGGCACCCCCATCTGGCGCGACGAGAGCCTGGTCGAACCGCTGACACGCGCCTGGAACAGCCCGCGCTACTGGCTGCTGGCGCCGCCGCTGCTGCAGGCGGGCCGCAACACGCTGCTGATACGCGTCGCGGGCCTGTCCGCCTACCAGGCCGGCCTCGGTCCGGTCAGCCTCGGCGCACCCGCGGCGATGCAGGCGGACTACGAGCAGGAGCGGCTCTTGCGCCGCGATCTTCAGATGCTTGGCCTCGCGGTGAGCGCCGCGGTTTCGGCTTTCTTCGCCGCGCTGTGGGCCATGCGCCGGCGCGAGACGGCGTATGGCTGGTTCGCGCTGATGTCGGTGCTGTGGCTCCTGTTCGGCTACAACCAGATCGCAACCAGCCCCTGGCCGTTTGCGAGCAACCACAGCTGGCAGGCATTGAACACCTCACTGCTGCTGCTCTTCAGCGTGTCCTACGTCGTCTTCGCGCTGCGCTTCTGCGAGCGGCGCATGCCGCGCCTGGAAGGCATTGCGCTGCTGATCGCGGTGGCCGGCGTGCTCGACCTGTGGCTCGCCGCCTCCGCGGACCTGCTCGCTCACCGCGCACTCTGGACGCTGGTGGGCGGCCTCACGATCATTGCCGTGAACAGCGCCGCGCTGATTCACGCCTTGCGCCATCGAAACAGCCCGATGCGTTCCCTTGCGCCCTTCATGGCCCTGTCGGCGGTGACCGGCGCGCACGACCTGCTGGTGTTCACCCAGGTGATCGACAGCAACATCTACTACACGACGATGTCATCGTACGGCTTGCTGCTCGGCATGGCGCTGACCCAGGCCGGACGCTTCGTGCAAAGCCTGAAACGCATCGAGAACTTCAACACCGAGCTGATCGAGGAAGTGAACGCCGCCAAGGCCGAACTGGCCGCCACGCTCGCGCAGCAGCATGCGCTCGAGCTCACGCATGCGCGCATCGCCGAGCGCGTCAACCTCGCAAGCGACCTGCACGACGGGTTGGGCGGCATGCTGGTCGGCAGCATCGCAACGCTCGAACGCAAGCCCGAGAACCTCTGCGCCCCCGAACTGCTTGCCATGCTCAAGCGCCTGCGCGACGACCTGCGGCTGATCATCGAGGCCACGGGCCGCCACGACGGCGTCCGGACATTCGGCGAACTGCTCGCGCCTCTGCGGCACCGCACCTCCCAGTTGCTCGACGCCAATGGCATCGACTGCCGCTGGCAGGTGTCGAACATCGAGACGCTCGAACTCACCGCCTCGCAGAGCCTGGACCTGCTGCGTTTTCTGCAGGAAGCACTGACCAATGTGCTCAAGCACAGCGCAAGCCGCCGCGTGGATGTGGCGGTGACGCGCGCCGGCGCCGAATTGCTGCTCAGCGTGCGCGACGACGGCCGCGGCTTTGCGGTGGATGGTGCCGACAAGGGTGCCGGCGCGGGCTTGCGCAGCCTGCGCGCGCGTGCGCGCCGCCTGGAGGCCGACCTGCAACTGCATTCGCGGCCCGGCCAGACACAACTGGCGCTGCGGATGCCGCTGGCATCCGCGGCCTGAGCGCCCGCCTCTTGGTCCTGGGGTTCGCCGGACCGGCGGCGCCACCCGCGCCAGGCCAGCGATGCAAGGCCCTGACCAAGGCATGGGCAAACCGGAGAACACGAATATGAATTGCGACAACATTCGTAGAAAATAAGTCGAAACGTCCCAGTATTTCGGCCACAGCCCCAGAATGCCATCCAAATGTTCTCTCCGGAACCCGTCGAAGCCGTCTGCCTGAGCCCGGCGCTCGTGGTCGAAAACGACACGGCGATACAGGAACGTTTGCGCTACATCCTGTCGACCCTCGGATGCGACGAGCCGCAAATCGCCTGGGCAGGCGATGGCGAGATGGCCATGCAATTGCTCGAGAGGCCGAGCTTCGGCGTCGTGCTGGTGGACATCGGCTTGCCTGGCGACAGCGGCATCGAGTTCATCGAGTGGCTGCAGTCGCATCACCCGCAGGTGCCGGCCGTGGCCATTTCCGCCTCCCGCAGCGAAGATGCGATTTTTTCAGCGCTTCGCGCAGGCGCGGTGGCCTATCTCCTGAAGGAGCGCGACGACCTCGAACTGAGCATCGGCCTGCGCAGCATCGAGCAGGGCGGCGCACCGATCGATCCGGCCATTGCACGGCGTGTGCTCGCATGGCATGCGGGGCACGCGGCCGATTCATCGTCGATTCCCGACGCGGCGCTGACGCCGCAAGAACGCAAGATGCTCGAACTCGTGGTGCAGGGGCTCGGCCACCGCGGCATCGCCGAAGCACTTGCCATGCCCCGGCTGGCGGTCGAATGCCGCATCAAGGGCATCTACAGAAAGCTGGCGCTCGGCTCGCGCAGCGAGGCGGCGCACATGGCCAGCGGGCCCATGTTGCTGCGCTGAAAGCCGGCGCCGGCCGAATCAAGTGCCTCGCGTGTTCGCAGCAGCGGCAGCCTGAACTGCCTGCCTGCCTGCCTGCCGTGCAGCTGCGCTTACTCCGCCCAGACCACCGTGCCGGTCCACGCCGTGGCCAGCACCACGATGCCGAAGGCGATGCGGTACCAGGCAAACGGAATGAAGTCATGCGTGCTGATGTACTTCAGCAGCCAGCGCACGCAGAGCCAGGCGCTGATGAAGGAAAACACCAGCCCCACGGAGAACAGCGGAATGTCGGCCACCGACAGCAGCGCGCGCTCCTTGTAGAGGCTGTAGGCACCGGCGCCGATCAGTGTCGGAATGGCCAGGAAGAACGAGAAGTCGGTGGCCGCCTGGCGCGACAGGCCCAGCAGCATGCCGCCGATGATGGTCGAGCCGCTGCGGCTGGTGCCCGGGATCATCGCGAAGCACTGCACCAGGCCGACCTTGAGGGCGTCCCACATCGTCATGTCGTCGACATGCTCGATGCGCACCGAGCCCGGCGGCCGCTTCTCGGCCCAGAGGATGATGAAGCCGCCGATGATGAAGGTGCTTGCCACGACCACCGGGGTGAACAGGTGCGCCTTGATCATCTTGCCGAACACGAGGCCCAGCACCACGGCGGGGATGAATCCGAGCACCACGTTGATGGCAAGGCGCCTTGCCTTGGGCTGCCTCGGCAGCGCCACCACGGTGGCGTGGATCTTCTGCCAATACACCAGGATCACCGCGAAGATCGCTCCTGTCTGGATGGCAATGTCGAACACCTTGGCCTTGTCGTCGTCGAAACCGAGCAGCGAGCCCGCAAGAATCAGATGCCCTGTCGACGAGATCGGCAGAAACTCGGTCAGCCCCTCGACGATGCCCATGACGGCGGCCTTCACCAGCAAAACGATGTCCACGCTTACTCCTTTAAAGAGCACCAATTATGGCGAGGCATCGAGTCAGGCCGGGTTCAGCTGTCCCCTGGCGTTCGCGGGCTTTATCGCGGCGCTTGATCCGTGCGCCTCCGCAACGCGCGCACCGCGCTGTCGACGGTGGTGAGAATCGGCAGGCCGCTGGCCGCTTCGCAGGCGGCGCGCGCGCGCGCCATGCTGAACTGCGCGAGCGCAATGCGCGTGCAGCCGCGCTCGCGCAGCGCCGCCGCCTGGGCGGCGATCAGCGCGTCGTGGCGCTGCGTGTCGCCGGCGTTCAGCGCGTCGAGCGCGCCTTCGGCCAGCACGGGTTCGAGCGCGATGCCGGGCGGAAACTCCGGCGGCATCGACACCAGCGTGGCCGCGAACGTTGCGATGAGCCCGAGCCGGCCCTGTCCTTGTGCCGCCTCGGCCACCATGGCCTCGTTGGGCTTGAGCACCGCAATGCCCGCATGCCGCCGCGCCACGGCCTCGATGCATGGGCCGAAGGCCGAGCAGGTGAAGAGGATGCCCTCTGCACCCGTGTCGACCGCGTACTGAGCGAGCCGCTGAAAGCGCTCGTGCATGGCCGCGTCGAGCCCGCGGCCGCCGCGCGCCAGGTCGGCCGAGAGGCTGTCGTCCAGCAGGTTCATGCGCACCGCCTCGGGCCAGTCGCGCTCGAAGGCGGCGTTGATGGGCGCGACCGAGTGCGAGAGCGCGTGGATCAATGCGATGCGGGTCATGCGGGAACGATGGTCAGATGCCCTTGGACGACGGGTTGGCAAAGGCCTCCTTCGTCTCGGCGTTGAGCGGATAGTTGATGTTGATGCCCTTGGGCGGAATCGGCGACATGAACCACTTGTTGTAGAGCTTCTCCATCTCGCCCGACTTCATCATGCCCGACACCACGCGGTCCACCAGCGCCTTGAAGGCCGGGTCGTCCTTGCGGAACATGAGCGACTGGTTCTCGGTGCGCAGGCTCTCGCCGGTGATGATGAAATCTTTCGGATTACGCGCGTTCGCGATCTGGCCGGCCAGCAGGATGTCGTCGAGCACAAAGGCCTGCGCACGGCCGCTTTCCACCAGCAGGAAGGAGTCGCTGTGGTCCTTGCCGCCCAGGTTGTTGACCTCGAGGTTGCGGCCCTTGTCGGCCTCGCGCAGCAGGCGGAACGAGGTGGTGCCGGTGGTGGTGACCACCGTCTTTCCCTGCAGGTCGGCAATGCTCCTGATGCCCGAATCGGCCTTCACCAGCATGCGCACGTTGTAGCGGAAGATGTCGGGCGAGAACGCCACCTGCTTCTGGCGCTCGACCAGGTTGGTGGTGGAGCCGCACTCGATGTCGACCGTGCCGTTCTGCACCAGCGGAATGCGGTTGGCCGAGGTCACGGCCTGGTACTTGATCTCGACCGCCGGCAGCTTGAGCTCGGTCTTCACCGCCTCGACGATGCGGTTGCAGATCTCGATGCTGTAGCCCACCGGCTTCAGGTTGCCGTCGAGGTAGGAGAAGCCGAACGACGACTCGCGGTAGCCGAAGGTGATGGCGCCGCTCGCCTTGATCTTGGCGAGTGTGTCGCTCTCCTGGGCCTGCGCAGCCACGTGCGGCAACAGGATGGCGAAGGCCACCGCGAGAGCGGCAGCACCGAAAGGGATCGGCAGACGAAGCTTGGGCATGAAGCGCTCCTCGGAACGGCGGTTGAAGAAAACAGCGAAAGAAAACTGAGAGCGGTCAGCGCGCGGCGGCGCTCGTCACCGCGTCGATGGAAGCCGCGAGGCGGGCCACGATTTCCTGCAAGTCCTGCCGCGTGGCAATGAAGGGGGGTGCGAGCAGCACGTGGTCGCCCTGCCGGCCATCGACCGTGCCGCCAAAGGGATAGCACAGCAGGCCGCGCGCCATGGCGTCCTTCTTGATGAGTGCGTTGACCTTCAGCGCGGGATCGAACGGCGCCTTGCTCGCGCGGTCGGCCACCAGCTCGATGCCCCAGAAGAATCCGCGGCCGCGGATGTCGCCCACATGCGCATGGCCGCCGAGCGCCTCGGCCAGCATGGCGCCAAAGGCGGCCCCGTCTTCGCGCACCTTGGAAACCAGGCCGTCGCGCCGGATCACCTGCTGCACCGCGAGTGCCGCCGCGCAGGCCATCGGATGGCCGAGGTAGGTGTGGCCATGCTGGAAGAAGCCGCTGCCTTTCGACATGGCCTCGACGACGCGGCCCTGCGCCAGCACCGCGCCGATCGGCTGGTAGCCGCCGCCCAGGCCCTTGGCGATGGTGATCAGGTCGGGCACCACGCCCTCCTGCTCGCAGGCGTGCAGCGTGCCGGTGCGGCCCATGCCGCACATCACCTCGTCGAGGATCAGCAGCACGCCGTACTTGTCGCACACCGCGCGCACCGCCTTGAAGTAGCCCGGCACCGGCGTGAGCACGCCGGCCGTGGCGCCGCCCACCGTTTCGGCCACGAAGGCGATCACTCGATCGGCACCCTGCGCGACGATGGCCGCTTCGAGCTCGGCCGCCAGGCGCAGGCCGTACTGCTCGGCGCTTTCATCAGCATGCTGCTCGCGGTACGGATAGCACGGCGCCACATGCGTGGCCGGCACCAGGATGGGCGCGAACGGCTCGCGCCGCCATGCGTTTCCGCCCACGGCCAGTGCACCCAGCGTGTTGCCGTGGTAGCTCTGGCGGCGCGCGATGAAGTGCGTGCGCTGCGGCTGGCCGATCTCGACGAAGTATTGCCGCGCCATCTTGAGCGCCGCCTCCACCGCCTCGGAGCCGCCGCTCACCAGGTACACATGGCTCATGCCCTCAGGCGCGGAAGCAATCAGCTCGTCGGCCAGCTGTTCGGCCGCTTCGCTGGTGAAGAAACTGGTGTGCGCATACGCCAGCCGGTCGAGCTGCGCATGCATGGCGGCCAGCACCTCGGGGTGCGCATGGCCGAGCGACGACACGGCGGCGCCGCCCGAGGCATCGAGGTATTCGCGCCCTTGCGCGTCGCGGATGAACATGCCCGCGGAGCCGGCGGCAACGGGCGGAGTCTGGCGAAGGTGGCGGTGGAAGACGTGCGTCATGGCGATCGGCGATGGAGACGGGTTTGGAACTAACGTTTCCGATGGATTATTATTTGGAACATTTGTTCCGTCAACTGTTCCACCGTTCCATGTCCGGTACATTCGTTCCAACGACCGCCAGAAGAGAGACCCCGCCATGGGCGCCAGAGACCAGATCCGCCAGCGTTTCAACGAACTGAGCCCCGCCCTGCAGCAGGTGGCGCGCTATGTGCTCGACCATCCCAACGAAGTGGTGACCGCGTCGATGCGCAACGTCGGCACGCGCGCACACAGCACGCCGGCCACGCTGGTGCGCTTTGCGCAGCAGCTGGGCTACGCGGGCTGGCCGCAGCTCAAGGAAGCCTTTGCCGGCGACATGGGCCTGGGCAGCGAAACCTACGGCGGACGTGCCAAGCAGCTCATCGGCCGCGCGCAGGACCGAAGCCTCACGGCCGAGATGTTCGAGGTGCAGCGCCGCAACCTTGAGGCCACGCACCAGCAAAGCGAGCAGGCGCTGCAAAAGGCCTGCGCGCTGATCGAGAAGGCGCCGGCCGTGCATGCGGCGGGTTTCAGGGCCTGCTTTCCGATCGCGTTCTCGTTCGTCTACGTGTACCGGCTCTTTCGCGCCAGCGTGCATCTGGTCGACGGCCAGGGCGGCTCGCTCGAGATGCAGCAGCGCGCCTTCGCCAAGGGCGACGCGCTGGTGGTGGCCAGCTTCATGCCCTACTCGCGCGAGGCGCTGCAGGTCGCGGAAGCCGCCAAGGCCGCCGGCTGCCGCATCGTGGCCATCACCGACAGCGTGGCCTCGCCGCTGTCACTGCTGGCGGACGAAACGCTGCTTTTCACGATCAACAGCCCCTCGTTCTTTCCGTCGGTGGCGGCCGGCGTGGCGGTGACCGAAGCGCTGGTCGAACTGCTCGCGAGCCGCGCGGGAAAACCGGTGATCCGGCGCATCGACCAGGCCGAGGCGCAATTGTTCGAGTCGGGCGCCTATCTGGTGGCGCCGGTGGCGCGCGGGGGCTAGGCGCAGATCGGATCCGATCTCATGCTGCAGTGCCGCATCGCGGAACCCTGCCGAATCGGCGCGGTCCAACCGCTGTCGCGGTTTTGTGTCGCGACAGGAGGTAATGACCATGAAGCAAGTGAAGCATTGGCAAGATCCGGTCAACGTCGCCCTGGGCGCGTGGCTGATCATCTCGCCTTGGGTCCTGGGCTTCCAGGGCGTCACAGCCGCAATGTGGAGCGCAGTGGCGACAGGTGTCTTGCTGGGCGCCGTGGCGCTGGGGGCGACCCTGGTACCGCGTGCATGGGAAGAATGGACCGAAGGCGCGCTCGCCATCTGGCTGGCCGTGTCGCCCTGGGTGCTCGGCTTTGCCACGGTCGAGAAGGCGATGGTCAACGCAGTGCTCGTGGCTGCGGCCATCCTGGTGCTCGCCCTGTGGGTACTCGTCACCGACAAGGACTACCTGGGCGGCAGCATGGACAGCCACGCGCATTGACCGCGCAGGCGACGATCGCGTCGTGAAAAGCGGCCCCGCGCGCAACACGCAGCGGGGCTGAGGGGATGGGCAGCCGCCCATTCCCGTATGGCAACGACTTCACTCCGCTTGGCGGAGGGAGACAGGCTGTGCCGTCGCTGGCGGCGTCTCACCTGCCCAGGCGGCTTGCCAACCGCCGCCCAGGGCCTGGATCAGCGCCACCGCGGCGCTTTGGCGATTCACCTGCAGCTGCACCAGCGTGCGTCGCGCGCTGAGGGCGGCGGCCTGCGCCGTGACCACCTCGGTATAGCTCACCTGGGCCGCGCGATAGCGGTTGAGCAACTGCTGCTCGGTCTTGTCGGCCGCCGCCGAGGCTTCGCGCCGCAGGCCCTCCTGCTGCGCCAGCGCGGCGCCGGCAGTGAGCTGGTCTTCCACCGCCTGGAAGGCGGTGAGCACGGTTTGCCGATAGCGCGCCACGCTGGCTTCGTGCGCCGCCTTGGCCGAGTCGACCGTGGCGCCGATGGCACCCGCATCGAACACCACCTGCGCGACCGACAGGCCCAGCGCCCAGAGCGTGTTGGACGCGTTGAACAGGTCTTTCACCCGGCTCGCGCTGCTGCCCACCGAAGCGCTGAGCCCGAAGTTGGGAAAGTACGCCGAACGCGCAATGCCGATCTGCGCATTGGCCGCGGCCACCGCGCGCTCGGCCGCCGCGATGTCGGGCCGGCGCTGCAGCAGCGTGGAAGGCACGCCCGTGGGAATGCCCGGCACCGTCGGCGTCCACTGGGCCGCGGGCAGGCTGAAGTCGGCGGGCGCCACGCCCACGAGCATGGCAATGGCATGCTCCAGCGTCGTTCGTGTGCGCTGCAGGCCCACGCGCTCCGCCTGCGCGTTCACGAGTTGGGTCTGCGCCTGCAGCACGTCGGTCTGGGCGGCGATGCCGGCCTTGTAGCGGTTGCTCGTGATCTCGAAGGCGCGCTGGTAGCCCTCGATGGTCTGGTCGAGCAGCACGATCTCGGCATCGGCTTCGCGCAGCGAAAAATAGTTGATCGCCAGGTCGCCGACAGCCGACAGGCGCGCCGACGCCAGGTCGGCCTCGCTGGCCTGCGCATTGGCCTGCGCGCTGCTCACGGCCTGCCGCAGGCGCCCCCACACATCGGGCGCCCAGTCGACGCCCAGCGTCGCCGAAAATGCATTGGCCGCATTGCTGGTGCCGCCGACGTTGCCGCTGCGCCGGCCGCTGCCGTCGAGCGAAACCGTGGGGAACAGCGCGGCGCGCTCGCCCCGCACCAGCGCCTGGGCCTGCGCATAGTTGGCCACGGCCGCGGCGATGTTCTGGTTCGACACCTGCACGCGGGCGGCCAGCTCGTCGAGCGTGGCGTCGCCGAAGAGCTTCCACCATTCGCCGCGGTCGAGCGCATCGGCCGGCGCCGCGGGCAGCCAGCCCTCGGCGGTCTTTTGTTCCTTCCATCCCGCGGGCATGGCCGCGGTGGGCACCTGGTAGGCAGGGCCCACGGCGCAGCCGGCCAGCACGGCGGCCAATGCCAGGGCGGACAGCCTGCCGGGCAGATGCGAAAGGATGCGTTGTCGTTGTGTCATGGCGGCTTCGTTCATTCTTCTGGGTCTTTCACCACGCTATCGCTTCGCCCACGGCGGCTGAAACCGCGCAGTTCCAGGCCAGGAACACCGCGGAACCGGCTTTGCCGGGCCGCCGGTGTTGCCCCTCGAGGGGGGAGTCGAGCTACACGAAGTGAGCGAGGGACGGGGGTGGGTCATATACTCGCGGCGCGGCTCAGGTGCCGCTCGTTGCCCGAGCGCCGGCGCAGCTTGTCGAGCAGCACGTAGACCACCGGCGTCGTCAGCAGCGTGAGCAGCTGGCTCGCCACCAGGCCGCCGATGATCGCCACGCCCAGCGGCTGGCGCAGCTCGGCGCCCTGGCCGAAGCCGATGGCCAGCGGCAGCGCGCCCAGCGCGGCGGCCAGCGTGGTCATGAGGATCGGACGGAAGCGCAGCATGCAGGCCTCGCGCACCGCTTCCACGGCCGAGATGCCGCGCGCGCGCTCGGCCTCGAGCGCAAAGTCGATGATCAGGATCGCATTCTTCTTCACGATGCCGATCAAGAGGAAGAGCCCGATCAGCGCAATGATCGAGAACTCCATGCGGAACAGCAGCAGCGCCAGCACCGCGCCCACGCCCGCCGAAGGCAGCGTGGTCAGCACCGTGATCGGATGGATCAGGCTTTCATAGAGCACGCCGAGCACGATGTAGATCACCACGATCGCCGCCAGGATGAGCGCCAGCTGCTGCCCCTGCGACTGCTGCGCCGCCAGCGCCGTGCCCTGGAAGCTGCCGCGCACGTTGACGGGCATCGCGATGTCGGCCTCGGCCTGCGCTACGACGCGGCGCGCGTCCTGCAGCGTCGCGCCCTCTGCCAGGTTGAAAGAGACGGTGCTTGCAAGCTCCGTGTCCTGGTGATCGATGGAGCTCGGCACCGCGCGCTCGCTCACCTTGGCAATGGCCGAGAGCGGCACCATGAGCGTGGTGTTGGCCGCCAGCGCCTGGCCGGTGGAAGCGGTGCGCAGGCCCGGGTTGGCCGACGTGGTGGTCGAGGTGCCGGTGCTCGCGTCGGTGGTGTTGGCCAGCGAACTCACGGTGGTGGCGCCGGTGGCGGTGGTGCTGGTGGTGAGCGTCGAAGGCACGTACAGGTCTTTCAGCACCACGGGCGCGCGCTGGTAGCGCGGGGCCCACTCCATGATCACGGAATACTGGTTGAGCTCGTCGTAGATGGTGGCGACCGAGCGCTGGCCGTAGGCGTTGTAGAGCGCGTTGTCGACCGCGCCCGAGGTCACGCCAAGGCGCGCGGCGCTTTCGCGGTCGACATCGACATAAGTCTCCACGCCGTTGTCGGCCTGGTCGCTGTCGACGTCGGTCAGCGCGGTTTCCTGCCGCAGCCGGTCGGCCAGCCTGGCGGTCCAGGTGCGCAGGTCGGCCAGGTTGTCGCCCTTGAGCGTGTACTGGTAGGTGGAGTTGCTCGAACGCCCGCCCATGCGCAGGTCCTGCACCGGGCTCAGGAACACGCGCAGGCCGGTGAGCTGGTTGAGCTGCGGCCGCAGCCGGTTGATGACGGCGGCGGTTTTCTCGGTGCGCTGAGACAGCGGCTTCAGGTTGACGAACATGAAGCCGCCGCCCGAGCGGCTGCCGCCCGCGAAGCCCACCACGGTATCGACCGCCGGGTCCTTGTGGATGATGTCGACCGCCTGGCGCAGCTTCTCGCTCAGCGCCACCGACGAAATGCTCTGGTCCGCGCGCAGGCCCGCGTTGAGCTGGCCGTTGTCCTGCTCGGGGAAGTAGCCCTTGGGAATGGCGGAGAACAGGTACACGTTGAGGCCCACCACCGCCAGCAGCACCACCATGACCACGGCCTTGCTCGCAAGCGCCCAGTCCAGGCTGTGGGCATAGGTGCGCAGGCTCCACTGGTACACGCTCTCCGACATGCGCGCCAGGCGCCCCGGCGGCTTGGCGCCGGGCTCCTCGGCCCGCAGCAGCACGGCGCACAGCATGGGCGTGGTGGTGAGCGAGATCACCAGCGAGATCAGCACCGCCACCGACAGCGTGACCGCGAATTCGCGGAACAGCCGGCCGATCTGCCCGTCCATGAACAGCAGCGGAATGAACACCGCCACCAGCGACAGGCTGATCGACATCACGGTGAAGCCCACCTCGCGCGCGCCGCGCAGGGCCGCCTCGATGCGGTCCATGCCGGCCTCGATGTGGCGGCTGGTGTTCTCGAGCACCACGATGGCGTCGTCCACCACGAAGCCCGTGGCCACCGTGAGCGCCATCAGGCTCAGGTTGTTGAGGCTGTAGCCCAGCAGGTGCATCGCGCCGAAGGTGCCGAGCAGCGACACCACCGTGGCCACCGCGGGAATGATGGTGGCGCGCGCTCGGCGCAGGAACAGGCCGACCACCAGCACCACCAGCGCAATCGAGATCATGAGCGTGGCCTCGATCTCGCGCAGCGACGCACGGATGGAGTTGGTGCGGTCGGAGGCCACCTGCACCTCGATGTCCTGCGGCAATTGCGCGCGCAGCTCGGGCAGCAGTTCGCGCACGCCGTCCACGGTCTCGATGATGTTGGCGCCCGGCTCCTGCGTGACCAGCACGACCACCGCGGGCTGGCCGTTGAAGAGGCCGAGGGTGCGCGTGTTCTCCACGCTGTCGATCACCCGCGCCACGTCGCCCAGCCGCACGGCCGCACCGTTGCGCCAGGCGATCACCATGTCGCGGTACTCCACGGCGTGGCGGCCCGGCGAGGGCGTGTAGATCTGCAGCCGGCGCTCGTCGTTCTCGATCGCGCCCTTGGGCCGGTTGGCGTTGTTGGCCTGGATGGCGGCGCGCACGTCCTCGCTGCTGATGCCGAAGCGGTTGAGCGAGAAAGGCTCCAGCTCCACCCGCACCGCCGGCAGCGAGCCGCCGCCGATCTCGACCTCGCCCACGCCCTCCACCTGCGAGAGCTTCTGGCTCACGATGTTGGACACGGCTTCGTAGATCTGGCCCGGCGTGCGCGTCTTGGAAGTGAGCGCCAGGATCGCAATGGGTGCCGCGGTCGGGTTGCGCTTGCGATAGATGGGGTTGCTGCGCAGCGTGGCCGGCAGGTCGGCCCGCGCCGCGTTGATGGCCGCCTGGACCTCGCGTGCGGCGCTGTCGATGTTGCGCTTGAGGTCGAACTGCAAGCTGATGCGGGTCGAGCCGTTGGAGCTGGTCGAGGTCAGTTCGTTGACGCCCGCGATCACCCCGAGCCGGCGCTCCAGCGGCGTTGCCACGCTCGACGCCATGGTGCTCGGGCTCGCACCCGAAAGGCTCGCGGTGACGGAGATGGCCGGATAGTCGACCTGCGGCAGCGGCGACACAGGCAGCACGAAGAACGCCGCAATCCCGGCCAGGGCAATGCCGATGGTCAACAGGACCGTCGCAATCGGGCGCTCGACGAAGGGCCTGGACAGGTTCATGCGGTTGCGGCCTCCCGCTTGGGCCCGAAGCGGCGGCCCAGTCGGTCGAACGCCAGGTAGACAACCGGTGTGGTGAACAGCGTGAGCACCTGGCTCACCACCAGCCCGCCGAAGATGGCCAGGCCCAGCGGCCGGCGCAGCTCGGCGCCTTCGCCCCAGCCGAACATCAGCGGCAGCGCCGCGAACAGCGCCGCCAGCGTGGTCATCAAAATGGGCCGGAAGCGCAGCAGCGCCGCCTGGTGGATGGCTTCCTGCGGCGACTTGCCCTCGCGCCGCTCGGCGTCGATGGCAAAGTCGATCATCATGATCGCGTTCTTCTTGACGATGCCGATCAGCAGGATGATGCCGATGATGCCGATCACGCCCAGGTCGTTGCCCGTGACCATCAAGGCCAGCAGCGCGCCCACGCCGGCCGAGGGCAGCGTCGAGAGAATCGTCAGCGGATGGATGTAGCTCTCATACAGCACGCCCAGCACGATATACACGCACACCACCGCCGCGAGGATGAGCCAGAGCTGGTTGGACAGCGACTTCTCGTAGGCTCCCGCCGCACCCAGGAAGCTCATGGTCATGCTCGCCGGCATGCCAATTTCCTTGGCCGCCGCGCGAATGGCCGCCACGGATTTACCGAGTGCCACGTTCTCGGCCGTATCGAAGCCCACCGTAGCGGCAGGGTACTGCGCCACGTGCGTCACCTGCAGTGGCGCGGCCTGCTCGCGCACGGTGGCAATCGACGACAGCGTGGTTGCGCTGCCGCCGCCGGTGCGCAATTGAAGGTTGCCCAGCAGCTGCGGCGAGGCCAGGGCCTCGCGCTGCGCCTCCAGGATCACGCGGTACTGGTTGGTCTCCGTGAAGATGGTCGAGACGATGCGCTGGCCGAATGCGCTGTAGAGCGTGTCGTCCACCGAACTGGCCGTGACCGAGAGGCGCGAGGCCGTGTTGCGGTCGATGTCCACGTACGCGGCCAGGCCCTTCGCGCCGGCGTTGGTGGTGGGGTTGCGCACCAGCGGCTCCGTGCGCAGGCGCTCCACCAGCTTCTGCGCCCAGGCATCGACGGTGTTGGTGTCCACCCCTTCGAGCGAGACGCGGAATTCGGTCGGGCCGGTTTCGGCGTCGATGGTCAGGTCCTGCGTGGGCTGCAGGTACAGCGTCACGCCGGCCACCGCACGCACCCGCTCGCGCAGGCGCTGCATCGTGTCTTCCTGGTTGCCGCGGTCGGCGCGCATGTTGATGAGCATGCTGCCGGTGTTCAGCGCCGTGTTGTTGGCCGCGTCCACGCCCACCACCGAGCTCACGCTCGCCACCTCGGGGTCGGCCAGGATCGCATTGGCGGCCTGCTGCTGCAGCTCGGCCATGCGCGTGTACGACACATCCTGCGCGGCCTCGATGCGCGCCTGCAGCTGCCCCGTGTCCTGCGTCGGGAACAGCCCCTTCGGAATCACCACGTAGAGCAGCACCGTGAGCGCCAGCGTCGCCACCGCCACGATGAGCGTCAGCGGCTGGTGGCGCAGCACCCATTGCAGCCACACGTCGTAGCGTGCGATCACGCGCTCGAAGAAGCGCTGCACGCTGGCACCGAAGCGCCCGCCCTCCTCGGCCTGCGGCTTGAGCCAGCGCGCCGACATCATCGGCACCAGCGTGAGCGAGACGATGGCGGAGATCAGGATGGTGATGGCCAGCGTCACGGCGAACTCGCGGAACAGCCGCCCCACCACATCGCCCATGAACAGCAGCGGAATCAGCACCGCGATGAGCGACACCGTCAGCGAGATGATGGTGAAGCCGATCTGCGTGGCTCCCTTGAGCGCGGCCTTGAACGGTGGATCGCCCTCCTCCAGGTAGCGCGCGATGTTCTCGATCATCACGATCGCGTCGTCCACCACGAAGCCGGTGGCAATGGTCAGCGCCATCAGGCTCAGGTTGTTGAGGCTGTAGCCCAGCAGGTACATCAGCCCGCAAGTGCCCACGAGCGAGATCGGCACCGCCAGGCTGGCAATGACCGTGGCGCGCACGCTGTGCAGGAAGAAGAAGATCACCAGCACCACCATCACCACGGCCAGGCCGAGCTCGAGCTGCACGTGCGAGACCGAGGCGCGGATGCCGGTGGTGCGGTCGCTCAGCACCTCCACCTTGAGCGAGCCCGGCAGCGAGGCCTGCAGCTCGGGCAGCTGCTTCCTGATGGCATCGACCGTGCCGATCACGTTGGCGCCCGGCTGCCGCTGCACGTTGAGGATGATCGCGGGATAGAGCGTGGCCGGCTGCTCGCCGGCGCGCAGCGCGGCCCAGGCGCCCAGCTGCGTGTTCTCGGCGCCGTCGACCACGCGCGCCACGTCGGTCATGCGCACCGGCGCGCCGTTCCTCCACGCGACGATCAGGTTCTTGTAGTCGTCCGCCGTCACGAGCTGGTCGTTGGCGTTGATGGTGTAGGCCCGCCGCGGTCCGTCGAAGCTGCCCTTGGCGCTGTTGGCGTTGGCCGCGGTGATGGCGCTGCGCAGCGTGTCCAGCCCGATGCCCACCGACGCGAGCGCGTTGGTGTCGGCCTGGATGCGCACGGCCGGCCGCTGCCCGCCCGAGAGCGACACCAGCCCCACGCCGCCGACCTGGCTGATCTTCTGCGCGAGCCGCGTGTTGACGAGGTTCTGCACCTCGGTGAGCGGCATGGTCTGGGAGCTCACGGCCAGCGTGAGGATGGGCGCATCGGCCGGGTTCACCTTGGCGTACACGGGCGGCGCCGGCAGGTCGGCCGGCAGCAGCGAACCGCCGGCGTTGATGGCGGCCTGCACCTGCTGCTCGGCCACGTCCAGGGTCTGGTCGAGCGCGAACTGCAGCGTGACGATCGACACGCCCGCCGAGCTCACCGAGCTCATGCGGTTCAGGCCCGCCATCTGGCCGAACTGGCGCTCGAGCGGGGCCGTGACGGTGCGGCTCATGACCTCGGGGCTGGCGCCGGGGTAGAGGGTCTGCACCTGGATGGTCGGGTAGTCGACCTGCGGCAGCGCGGCCAGCGGCAAGAGCCGCAGGCCCACCAGGCCGGCCAGCACGATGGCCACCATCAGCAGCGCCGTGGCCACCGGCCGTTCGATGAAGGGGCGGGAAGGGCTCATCGCGAACGCGCTCGCTGGTTCCGTGGGTTGTGGGTGGTGCTCGTCATTGCGGCGGGCGCTGGCGCCGCCGCTCTCCACCGCCTTCGCCGCGCTGCCCGCGCGGGCCCGAAGCCGCGCCGCGCGGCCCGGAAGCGCCGCCGCGCGGGCCTGCCGCGGGCCGGTCGCCCTGCAGCTGCACGACCGCGCCGTCCTTGATGCGGTCGCCGCCCTCGGTCACGACGTTCTCGCCGGCCCGCAGGCCCGAGGTGATGGCCACCACCTCGGCATTGGCCTCGCCGCGCTTCACCGCGCGCATCGACACCGTGCGGTCTTCGTTGATCACATACACGTAGTCGCCGTTGGGGCCGGTGCGCACCGCCGTCACCGGCACCACCACCGCGCGCACCTTGCGCAGCAGCATCTGCACATTGACGAACTGGCTCGGGAACAGCGTGGTCTGCGCATTGCCGAAGCGCGCCTTGGCCTTCACCGTGCCGGTGGTGGTGTCGACCACGTTGTCGAGCGTCGAGAAGGTGCCGGTGTCGAGCGTCGCCGCGCGGGTGCGGTCGAAGGCGGTAACGGGCAGCGGCTCGCCCTTGGCAAGCTGCGCCTGGATGTCGGGCACGCGGTCTTGCGGCACCGAGAACTGCACGTCGATCGGGTTCATCTGCGTGATGACCGCGATGCCCGTGGTCGCGTTGGCCGTCACGGTGTTGCCCGCATCCACGGCGCGCAGGCCGATGCGGCCGGCCACCGGCGAGGTGATGCGGGTGTAGTCGAGGTTCAGCTTGGCGGCGGCCTCGGCCGCCAGGTCGGTGGTGACCGTGCCTTCGAGCTGGCGGACCAGCGCGGCCTGGGTGTCGACGTCCTGCCGCGCGATGGAGTCCTGCCCCAGCAGCGTGCGGTAGCGCCCGAGCGTGACGCGCGCGGCCTCGAGCTGCGCCTCGTCGCGCTGGCGCGTGCCGCGGGCCTGCATCAGCGCCTGCTCGTAGGGCCGCGGGTCGATGCGCGCGAGCAACTGGTTCTTTGCCACCGTCTGTCCTTCGGTGAACAGCACCTCGGTCAGCACGCCGCCGACCTGCGCCTTGAGCGTGATGGTCGCGAGCGGCGTGACGGTGCCGAGCGCATCGATGGTCACCGGCAGCTCGATTTCGCGCGCCGCCGCATTGCCCACCGTGACGGTCGCGCCACCGAAGCCCGGCCCGCCGGCGGAGCTGCCCTTGCGGTTGATGAGATACCAGGCGCCCCCTCCCAGCACCAGCAGCAGCACCAGGGCAATCAGACTGCCGAGCCAGAGCCTGCGGCGCGAGGGCGGCCGCGCAGGCGGAGACGAAGAAGGAGGAGGGGTTGCCGGTCGGACAGCAGGCGAATCGCCGGGAGAAGGCTCGGAGTTCGGAGATTCCATGGGGTGTGGCAGTGCGCAAGTACAGCCGCTAGTGAAGCGCCGGATCGTAGCGCGCCTGTCTTATGAACCGTAAAGCGCCGGTAAAGCTGCGGGGAACGGCTGCATTTCGCGCCGGCTCGCTGCAGCTGGCGCCGCCGGCTTGCATTTCGTCGCAGGCCCGTGGCGGCGGCGCAGGGGCACCGGCACAGTCCGGCCCATCGAATCGTCTTTCAACCGGAGAAACGCCATGCTGCTGCAGATCATTCTTCACACCCCCAAGTGGGTCTTCGCCATTTTCGCCCTCCTGCTGTGGCTGGGCTGCAAGCAGCTGCTGTCCGGTAGCGTGAGCCTCGCCAAGGTCACGGTGATGCCGATTGCCATGACCGGCCTTTCGCTGGCCGGCGTGATCTCGGCCTTCGGCGATTCGCCCGGCGCCCTGCTCGGCTGGGCCGTGGCGGTGGCCGCGCTGGTGCTGCTGGTGCTCCAGAACCCCCTGCCCGCCAGCACGCGCTACGACCGTGCGGCGCGCGAGTTCCATGTGGCCGGCAGCGCAATGCCGCTGGTGCTGATGATGGGCATCTTCTTCACCAAGTACGTGGTGGGCGCGTCGCTCGCCATGCACCCCGAACTGCGCCAGCAGGCCGGCTTCGCGGTCGCGGTTCCGATGCTGTACGGGGCTTTCAGCGGCATCTTCGCGGCGCGCGCCGTGCGGCTGTGGAAGCTGGCCATTGCCACCGACGCCGTGGCCGCAGACGCCCGCGCGGCCTAAGATCGCCGGCTGTTTCATCGACTGCCTCCAACCATTCGTCCATCGGAAAACCGTCATGAACTCCACACAAGCCAACATCTCCGTTCCCGACATCGAAAAGCGCGCCCGCCGCCGCGCCGGCGCCAAGATGGGCTGGTACATCCATGCCTTCGTCTACGTGCTGGTCAACCTCGGGCTCGTGGTGCTCTCCGCATCGCGCGGCCATACCTGGGCCGTGTATCCGCTCATGGGCTGGGGCCTGGGCCTGCTGGTGCATGGCGCCGTGGTCTGGTTCATTGCGCCCGGCGGCAGTTTTTATGACCGGCTGGTGGAGCGCGAACGGCGGGCGCTGCGCTCCGGGGAGCGCGGATGAGTGTTGAAGCGCTCCCTCGTTTCCGCGCGGAGAACGTCCGCGGCATGCTCCGGCATGGCCTGGTCACCGTCGTGTTCTGCTGCTTCATTGCCGCGGCGCTGACGATCACGCAGCACGGGGAATGGGGCGCGCAGATGGTGTATTCGCTCTCGATCGGGCTGATCAGCTGGCTCTTCATCGACATGGGCCGGCTGCTGATCAGCGGCCACAAGGAGATTCTCTGGCCCTCCGGCCCCTGGGGCTACCTGCTGGTGGCGGGCGGCGTGACGGTCGGCTTCCTGGGAGGCAATGCCATCGGCGACGCCTGGACCCATCAGCCGGTACTCGACTTCCACAGCTTCACCGGGCCCAGGCTCGCGACCACCATCATCATCACGGTGACGGCCACCGTCTGCATGTGCTTCTTTTTCTACAGCCTGGGCCGGAGCAAGCACATGCGCAGCCAGATCGAACTGGCCCAGCGCAATGCGACCGAGGCGCGCCTCAAGCTGCTCGAAACCCAACTCGAACCGCACATGCTGTTCAACACGCTGGCCAACCTGCGCGCCCTGATCACGGCCGATCCGCCGCGCGCCGTGGCCATGCTCGACCGCCTCAACAACTATTTGCGCATGACGCTCAGCGGCTCGCGCGCCCTGGCGCATCCGCTGTCGGCCGAGTTCGAACGGCTGGCCGACTACCTCGAGCTGATGTCCGTGCGCATGGGCGAGCGCCTGTGCTACACGCTCGATCTGCCCGATGAATTGCGCAACACGCCGGTGCCGCCGCTGCTGCTGCAGCCGCTGGTGGAAAACAGCATCCGCCACGGGCTGGAGCCCAAGGTCGAGGGCGGCAGGATCGCGGTGCGCGCGCGGCAGCTCGACGGCCGACTCATCATCGAAGTGAGCGACACCGGCATCGGCCTCGACGCGGCGCCGCCTTCCGAAGGCAGCGGCTTCGGGCTCGAGCAGGTGCGCGAACGGCTTGCCACCGTGTATGGCGACCAGGGCCGCATGAGCCTGGCCGCCGAGCCTTCGGGCGGTACCCGGACCACACTCAGTTTTCCCTTGCCGCCACGCCCATGAATCCCACCGCCCTCATCGCCGAAGACGAGCCGCTGCTCGCGCAGGCCCTCAAGGCCGAACTCGCCGCCGCATGGCCCGAGCTGCAAGTGCTCGCCACCGCGGGCGATGGCCGCGGCGCCGTGCGCGAGGCGCTGCGCCTGCTGCCGCAGGTGCTGTTCTTCGACATCCGCATGCCGGGCCTCGACGGCCTGGGTGCGGCCGCCGAGCTGGCCGACAGCTGGCCGGTCGACGCGGCGCCCATGCCGCAGCTGGTCTTCGTGACCGCCTATGACGAATACGCCGCCCGCGCCTTCGAGGCCCAGGCCATCGACTACGTGCTCAAGCCAGTGCAGCCCGAGCGCCTGCGCAAGACCGTGCTGCGGCTGCAGCAGGTGCTGGGCGCGCGCCAGCAGCCGCCGAGATCGGCCCCGGCCGCAGCCGACGAGGCGCTCGAGCGAACCCTTGCGCAGTGGCGCCAGCTGCTGGCCGCCGCAGCCGGCAACGGCTCAGTGCCGCCGCCCGCCTCCACCGCGCCGCTGAAGATGATTGCCGCCAGCGAAGCCGGCGGCAGCACCGTGCGCATGGTCCCGATCGACGAGGTGCTGTATTTCGAAGCCGCCGACAAATACATCCGCGTCCTGACCGCCACGCACGAGTACCTCATCCGCACGCCGCTCAAGCAGCTGCTGGCCCAGCTCGACCCTGACACTTTCTGGCAGGTGCACCGCGCCGTGGTGGTGCGCAGTTCGGCCGTCGAGGCGGTGCACCGCGACGAGGCCGGCAAGCTGCACCTCGACTTGCGCGGCCGGCCGGAGAAGATCCCGGTCAGCCGGCTTTACGCGCATCTGTTTCGCGCCATGTGAAATCGACAGGCACAACGCCCATGAAAAAAGCCGATCCGTGGGGATCGGCTTTTCTGGTGGGCGGATGCCCCGCAGGGCACCGCTCAGCGCCAGTGGCGATGGCCGTGGTAGTAGCCGCGCGGGCCGTAGTAGCGCGGCGGGCCGTAGTAGGCAGGCGGCGCGTAGTACACCGGGGCCGGACGGTAGTAGACCGGCGGCGGCGGACGGTAGTACACCGGGGGCGGTGCGTCGTAGTACACCGGCGCAGGGGCCGCGTAGACCGGGGCCGGGTAGTAAGCCGGAGCACCCACGCCCACGGCAACACCTGGCAGACCCACCCCGACCGACCAGCTCACGTCGCCGCGGGCACTGGCCGAAGTGGCCGCAAACAATGCACCGGCTGCCACGACACCCGCGGCGGCCCATTTGAAGAAGGTTGAACGTGTGAGGCTCATGATCTTGGACTCCTTGTTGGGGCGTTTCCCGCCCATGTAGGTATTGAACGCGCCAAATGCAAAGCGGTTGCCCGCCGCAATGTGAAGAACGTTGCCAAAGGTAACCGGCAGGGGGTGCGCTCTAGAATGCCGCAATGACCTCCCCGACCGACAAAGACAGCGCAAAAACAGCCGCTGCACCGAGTAATTTCCTGCGCCACGTGATCGAAAACGACTTGGCGCAGGGTGCCTATTCTGGCCGCAAATGGGGCGGCTCGCCCGGCGATGCCGTCCATCACGCCCAGGGCATGGCCGACCCCGCCAAGGTGCGCATGCGCTTTCCGCCCGAACCCAACGGCTACCTGCACATCGGCCACGCCAAGAGCATCTGGCTGAATTTCGAGCTCGCCAGGGAATACGGCGGCGTGTGCCACCTGCGCTTCGACGACACCAACCCGGAGAAGGAAGAGCAGGAATACGTCGATTCCATCCGCGACGCCGTCCGGTGGCTCGGCTACGAAACCCGCCTGGCCGACCGCCCCAGCGCGCCGGGCACCCTGCAGCCGCACGAATACTTCGCGAGCGACTACTTCGACTTCATGTACCGCGCCGCCGAATACCTGATCGGCGCCGGCCTGGCCTACGTGGACGAGCAAAGCGCCGAGGAAATCCGCGCCAACCGCGGCGACTTCAACACGCCCGGCACCGACAGCCCGTTCCGCAGCCGCAGCCCGGAAGAAAACCTCGCCCGCTTTCGCGCCATGCGCGATGGCCAGCTGCCCGACGGCGCCGCCATCCTGCGCGCCAAGATCGACATGGCGAGCCCCAACATCAACATGCGCGACCCCGCGCTCTACCGCATCCGCCGGGCCACCCACCACAACACCGGCGACAAGTGGTGCATCTACCCGATGTACACCTTTGCGCACCCCATCGAAGACGCGCTCGAGCAGATCACCCATTCCATCTGCACGCTCGAATTCGAAGACCAGCGCCCCTTCTACGACTGGCTGCTCGACCGCCTGGCCGAAGGCGGCCTCGTCGCCAGCCCGCATCCGCGCCAGTATGAATTCGCGCGGCTCAACGTCACCCACGTGCTTACCAGCAAGCGCAAGCTGCGCCAGCTGGTCGAAGAAAAGCATGTCGACGGCTGGGACGACCCCCGCATGCCCACCCTGGCCGGCCTGCGCCGCCGCGGCTACACGCCCGAGGCGCTGCGCCTGTTCTGCGAGCGCAGCGGCACCACCAAGTCCGGCGGCTGGATCGACTACGCAAGCCTGGAAGCCGCGCTGCGCGACACCCTCGACCCGATTGCCCCCCGCGCCATGGCCGTGCTCGATCCGGTCAAGCTCGTCATCACCAACTGGGGCGAACTGATGGGCGGCGACGGCGTGCTCGACGACTGCTCCGCTCCCGTGCACCCGCACCACCCTGAAATGGGCAAGCGCGAATTCAAGCTCGGCCGCGAGGTATGGATCGAACGCACCGACTACGAGGAAGTGCAGCCCAAGGGCTTCTTCCGCCTGTTCCCGGGCAATAAGGTGCGGCTCAAGTACGGCCACGTCATCGAATGCACCGGCGGCACCAAGGACGCGGACGGCAAGCTCCTCGAAGTGCAGGCCACGCTGGTGCCCGACACCAAGAGCGGCACGCCCGGCGCCGACGCCATCAAGGTGAAGGGCAACATCACCTGGGTGGCCGCGGCCGATGCCGTGCAGGCCGAAGTGCGGCTGTACGAGCGGCTGTTCGCGGCGGCGAATCCGGGCAGCGGAGAACTGCTCGACGAGCTGAACAAGCAGAGCCTGGAGATTTGCTCGGCGTTCGTGGAACCTTCGCTGGCCAAGGCCGAAGGCGCAGCGGCGTTCCAGTTCGAGCGGCACGGGTACTTCGTGCTCGACGCGAAGGCGAGTGCTGCCGATGGCAAGCGCGTGTTCAATCGCGCGGCGGGCATGCGGGACAGCTGGGGCAAGTAGCCGCACGATATCCTGCGGGAGCCATGAATCCCCCGAGTTCCTCCCAGCTGATCCGCTTTAACAAACCCTACGGCGTGCTCAGCCAGTTCACGCCCGAGGGCCGCTGGCGCGGCCTGAAAGACTTCATCGACATTCCCGATGTCTACGTCGCCGGCCGGCTCGATGCCGACAGCGAGGGCCTGCTGCTGCTCACCAACGACGGCCAGCTCCAGGCGCGCATCGCCGATCCGCGCTTCAAGATGGAAAAGACCTATTGGGTGCAGGTGGAAGGCGTGCCCACCGACGCGGCGCTTGCCGCGTTGCGCGGCGGCGTGCAACTCAACGACGGCCTCACGCGCCCGGCCCGCGCGCGCCTGCTCGACCCGCCGCCCGAGGTGTGGGAGCGGCAACCGCCCATTCGCGAACGCAAGAGCATCCCCACCGCTTGGATCGAGCTCGCGATCAGCGAAGGCCGCAACCGCCAGGTCCGGCGCATGACCGCCGCCGTGGGGCTGCCCACCCTGCGCCTGATCCGCGCTGCCATCGGGCCGTACACGCTCGATGGATTGGCGCCCGGCGCCTGGCTGGAGTGACGCTGGCGCGCGGCCGCTTCATTTTTTTCGATCTCTGTATGCACACCCGATTTCGTTCCCCCGACGACCTTCCCTTGCCCGCCCTGAGCCGCCGCTGCGCATTGCTGCTCGGCACACTGAGCATGCTGGCGCTCCCCGCAACCCGGGCCAGCGCCGCGCGCCCGGCGAAGCCGAAGCGGCAACACCCCGATGTCTGGCCGCACGCCTCCCAGGTGCCGGGCGGCGTCGCACGCCTGTCGCTCGGCCCTGGCGCCAAGCGCCCGGAAGCCTTTGCAGGCGACCTGCCCTTGCTCGTGCCGGGCGACGCCATCGAGTGGACGGCGCTGGTCGGCATTCCGCTCGCAGCCACGCCAGGCGAGGCCAGCATTGCGGTGCGCACCGGGAGCGGCAGCGAAAGACAGATCGCCTACACGATCGCGCCCAAGCAGTACCGCGAGCAGCGCCTCTCGGTGCCGCCGCGCACCGTCGATCTGTCGCCCGAAGACGAGGCGCGCTATGAGCGCGAACGCGCGCATCTGGCCACCGTGATGGCCACGTTCACCGACCTGCGGCCCGACGCCTCGCTGCAGATGCGCGTCCCCGTGCCGGGCCGCCGCTCCAGTTCGTTCGGCCTGCGCCGCGTGTTCAACGGGCAGTCGCGCAATCCGCACAGCGGCATGGACATCGCCGCCGGCACCGGCACGCCCGTGCTGGCGCCGCTGCCGGGACGGGTGATCGACACCGGCGACTACTTCTTCAACGGCGGCACCGTGTGGCTCGACCATGGAGGCGGACTGCTGACGATGTATTGCCACCTGAGCCGGGTCGATGTGAAGGTCGGTGATGTGCTGAAGACCGGCGAGCAGCTGGCAGCCGTGGGCGCCACCGGGCGCGTGACCGGGCCGCATCTGCATTGGTCCGTGATGCTCAATCGGGCGATGGTGGATCCGGCGTTGTTCATTGCAGCTTGAGACGGGCCCGACGCCGGCGTCGCATCGAGCCATCAAGATCGTCGCCCCCGGATTTTCCTCTGCGGCAGCCTGCCGATCTGATGGCCGACCTCAAATCGGCTTCGTCAAATACACCGCCTCGCGCCCCACGATCACCCGCTGCGCGGGCATGAAGATCGTGCACTCGTCGCACGGCGCGCGGATCTCGTCCGGGCCGTTGGTGGCGATGAGCTCGCCCTTGGCAAAGGTCTCGAAGCCGATCAGCGGGCGCACGAAGGCAAAGTCTTCCGACTTGATGACGTGCGTCTGCAGCAGCTCGAAGCGGCGCTGCGGACCGGGCACCGGCACGGCCGGGTCCTTGTCGATGAGCCCGAAATGCGCCAGGAAGTCGAGCGAGATGGCGGTGGCCAGCTCGGACGCGGAGCGCAGGAAGTGCTGGCCGCATTCGGCCACCAGCGCCACGCCCTTGCCATCGGGCAGGCCGTGGCGGCCATGCTGGATCAGCGGCGTGCCGGAGCCCAGGCCATCGGGCATCACCAGGTGCACCGACGGGCGGCCGATGGCCAGCGCCGCCTCCGCATTGCGGTCGAACGCGGGATACACCCAGAACGGGATCACCGGCTGGCTGGTGGAGTGGATGTCCAGGATGTGGTCGGCCGCGCTCACCACCGGCCGCAGCGCGCGGGCGCGGCGCAGCTCGGGGCTGTCTTCGGTGCCGTCGAGCCATTCGGGCGACCAGATGCGGTTGAGGTTGTGCACCAGCTGGCGGCTGTCGAAAGGCAGCGCCTGGTCGAAGGACTCGTAGGCCTCCACGTTGGCAAAGCTCACGGTGAGCGTGCCGATCTTCGGGCGCACCTGGGTGTCGAGCAGGTGCGTGGCGGCGGTCATGCCGCAGATTTCGTTGCCGTGCGTCAGCGCATTGATCAGCACATGCGGGCCGGGCTTGCCGGACTCGAAGCGGTGCACGTAGTCGATGCCGATGTTGCCCTTGCGGTAGGCAGAGAGGTCGCGGGGGAGGACTTCGAGGGCGGGTGGGGATTGCGTCATGGGGGCCGTTGGAATGGATCGGTGCGGTCGAGCGAGTTTGCTACAGGCCGGGCATTCGCGCTTTGCGCCGCGTTACCGGCCCATTCCACTCAGCCGTTCAGCGCACCTGCTGGTAATCCACCGGCACCCACACGTAGCCCTTGCCTTCGGCCCGCACGTGCCCCAGCCCCGGGAACGGCAGATGCGCGCTGCCCACCAGGTAGCGGCCCTTGGCCGCATCGGCATAGGCCTTCTTGCGCTCCACCGCGGCGGGCTTCGAATCGACGTCGAACGAGATCGTCACCTGCGGCTGCTCGAACTGCACGGCCGCCACGTGCATCAGGTCGCCCCACAGCACGAGCTTCTGGCCCTTGGACTCGACCAGGTAGATGTTGTGGCCCGGCGTGTGGCCGTGGGCAGGCACGGCCTTGATGCCGGGCAGCAGGTCGGTGTTGCCCTTCAGAGGCTTGAACTTGCCGGCCTCGACGTAGGGGTTCATCGAAACCATCGCGCCCTGGAAAAAGCCCTTCATTTCGGCAGAGGCCTTCTCGAGGTTGGCCTTGCTGAGCCAGAAATCGGCGTCTTCCTGGCCGGCGTGGATCGTGGCGTTGGGAAAGGCCAGCTTGCCGTCGGCGACGAGGCCGCCAACGTGGTCGCCGTGCATGTGGGTGATGAGCACGTCATCGACCTGCTCCGGCTTGTAGCCGGCGGCCTGGAGGTTGGCGCGCAGGTTGCCGACGGTCGGACCGAAGAGCGCGCCCGCGCCGGTGTCGACGAGCACCAGCTTGTCGCCGGTGTTGATGAGGTAGCCGTTCACCGATGTCTGCACCATGTCCTTTTCGAAGGAGCGGTCGAGCAGCTTGCCGACCTGGGCCTGCGTGGTGTTGGTGAGCAGCTTCTTGGGCTCGAGGTCGATGGTGCCGTCGAACAGCGCGGTGACCTCGAAGTCGCCGAGCATCATGCGGTAGAAGCCCGGCGCCTGGGTCTTGACCTGCGGGGCGCCGGCGTGGGCTGCAAACGAAAGCATCAGCATGCTGCCGGCCATTGCGGCAAGGCTGCGGCGCAGCCAGCGGGTGGATGTTGTCATGGGCTCTTCTCCTCGGGCGGTTGTAAGGGGCGCCGAGAATAGCCCACGCGCGCGAATCGTGCAGGCGTGCGGCCGCCCGGGTTGCCTATCGGCCACCGTCGCGTCGCGCGACGCAGGCTGCCAGCGCCTCGACGCCGAGCTGGTAGCACCCTTGCTGTCGGTGCACCGCAAAGCCCAGTTGCCGATTGATCGCAAGGATCGGCGCGTTGACTTCTGCGTTGTACGTGACCACGGTGCGCAGTTCGGGATGTCGCATGCATACGCATTCGAGCATGGCCGCCTTCACCCCTTTCGCGAGCGACTGGCCGCGCCAGGCACGTGCCACGGCCGTCAGGCGCTGGTGCAGGCGATCGGAAAAACGCGGATCCCACTGGGCCTCGCACATCGCGACAAGCTCGTCGTTGCCATCGACCAGCAGCACCAGGAAATGCTCGCCTCCGCTGCGGTCGAGTTCAGCGTACCAGTCTGCGTAGCCCTCCAGTTCGTAGCGCGCGGGCGGCAGTTCCAGCGCGCCGAGCGGGATGTCGTTGAACAGCGCCGAGAAAGGCGCCATCAAGCTCGCGAGCCGCGCCATCGGCGTGCGGCCCGCGTGAATCTCCCAACGCAGGCCGCTGCGAGCAGCACCTTCGGTGGCCTGCGCCTTCCAGCGGGCGAGCGTGTCCCACTCGAGGTTGTCGATCCGCATGCGGTTCTCGACCACTCGATGCTTCAGCACCGCGCCTGTCGCGGCGAGAAAGGCATGGCCTTCCGCCAGATGCGTGTTCATCGTTGCAAGGGTCTTGCCGCGTTCGCGCATGAAGGACAAGAGCGACCGCAGCATTCGGCTCGCAATACCGCGGCGGCGGTACGCGGCCAATACGCCGAGCCAGACGTCGAGGTGCGGGGCGAAGTCTTCGCTGCCTGGCGTGCCCGGGCGCCGCGCCCAGACCATCAGGTTGCCCGCGAGTTCGCCGTCGTCGAGTGCAACGAAGCGCCAGGCATCATGAAAAGGCATGCGCCGGCGCGCGGCGTGCTCGAAGTCTGCGTCGTTGGCCTGGGGCTCCCCAGGGTGGAGTTCTTCGTCGCGAATGCGCCGGTAGCGCTGAAAGCGCGCCCATTCCGAAGCGCTGGCGGTGTGGACATCGAAGCCCTGGATTTCGATCATTGCAGCCTTCTCCCTGTGTCTCGCTTCCTCCACTACGGTCGAAAACGGAGCGCGATTGTGCGGGGCGAAAGCTTCGGCAATGCCAAAGGGCAAACCGGAAGCGCATGCGAGGAGGCCATTGGCTGCGGCCTCGCCCGCCTCACCAGTTCGCTTCGCGCTCCGGCGTCGCCGAAATGTGGTGAATCGACAGGTCGGCGCCGTCGTATTCCTCTTCCTGCGTGAGCCGCAGCCCCATCGTCGCCTTGAGCGCGCCGTACACCGCCGCTCCCGCCAGCGCAGCCCACACCACGCCGATCAAAGTGCCGATGAGTTGCGCCCACACGCTCACGCCGCCGATGCCGCCCAGTGCCTGCGTGCCGAAGATGCCGGCCGCAATGCCGCCCCAGGTGCCGCACAGGCCGTGCAGCGGCCACACGCCGAGCACGTCGTCGATCTTCCATTTGTTCTGCGTGAGCGTGAACATGAAGACGAAGATGGCACCGGCCACGCCGCCGACCACCAGCGCACCCAGCGGATGCATCAGGTCGGAACCCGCGCACACGGCCACCAGCCCGGCGAGAGGCCCGTTGTAGACAAAGCCGGGGTCGTTCTTGCCCAGGGCCAGCGCCACCAGCGTGCCGCCGACCATCGCCATCAGCGAATTGACCGCCACGAGGCCGGAGATCTTGTCGATGCTCTGTGCGCTCATCACGTTGAAGCCGAACCAGCCCACGCAGAGCACCCAGGCACCGAGCGCCAGAAAAGGAATGTTCGACGGCGGATGCGCGCTCAGCGAGCCGTCGCCACGGTAGCGGTTGCGGCGCGCGCCCAGCAGCAGCACGGCCGGCAGCGCCAGCCAGCCGCCCACCGCATGCACCACCACCGAGCCGGCGAAGTCATGGAACTCGCTGCCCGTGGCCGAGGCGATCCACGCCTGGATGCCGAAGGCCTTGTTCCAGGCAATGCCCTCGTACAGCGGATAGACGAAGCCGACGATGACCGCCGTAGCGATCAGTTGCGGCCAGAACTTGGCGCGCTCCGCAATGCCGCCCGAGATGATGGCCGGAATGGCCGCCGCAAAAGTCAGCAGGAAGAAGAACTTCACGAGCTCGTAGCCGCTCCTGGCCGCAAGCTCGGTCGCGCCCACGAAGAAGTGGGTGCCGTAGGCCACGCCATAGCCCACGAGAAAGTAAACGATGGTCGAGACCGAGAAGTCGACCAGGATCTTGACCAGCGCATTGACCTGGTTCTTCTTGCGCACGGTGCCCAGTTCCAGAAAGGCGAAACCGGCATGCATGGCCAGCACCATGATCGCGCCGAGAAGGATGAACAGCGCGTCTGCGCCCTGTTTGAGTGCGTCCATTGGAGCTTCTTGCAGTTTTTGGTTTGAATTGGTGCATGCACCCGAATTGCTCGGGGCAGCGCCGCAAGAAAGCAAAAATGGTGCCTGAAGGCTCTTCTATGGTGCGCAACGATCCATTAAGGGGCCAAAGGACGCCCCAAAAGGTGCGCCCTCGGCAGGTCAGCTCGCCCCAGCGCGCAAGGCCTCGCGGTAGCGCCGGCTGCAGGGCACCGTGGTGCCATCGTGCATGTGCAGCCGGGCATCGCCGCCGTCGAGCGGCTCGATTTCCTTGATGCGGCCGAGATTGACCGCGTGGCTCCGGTGCACGCGCACGAAGTGGGCGGGGTCGAGCTGCGCCAGAAAATCGGTGAGCGTGGCGCGCAGCAGGTAGTCGTGGCCGTTGACGTGCAGGCCGACATAGTTGCCTTCGGCCTGGAGCCAATCGATGTCGCTCGCGGCAATCAGGAATTCGCGCCGCAGCTTGCGCACCAGGAAGCGCTCGGGGCGCGCGGGCGGTGCGGCCTGAGGGGTTTCAGCGGGCTCGGCGGGCGCTGCCGCCGCCTCGGGTGGGTCGAGCACGCGCGCCTCGCCCTGCAGCCGCAGCATGAACACCCCGTAGGCCCAGATGCCGAACACCATCGACAGATAGGCGCGCACGTCCTTCAGGTATTCGTAGCCCCAGCGGCCGGTCCAGCCCGCGAAGTCGTAGCGCTCGCCGACCGCCGCGTAGACCATCGCGCGCAGCGCGAACATCGCCGCCACGTGCACCACGCTGAAGACGACGCTGGCGGCCAGGTGCCACCCCAGGTAGCGCAGCAGATGGCTGTGCGCCAGCGGCGACAGCCGGCGCTGGATGGCCACCACGGCCGGCACCAGCGCCAGCAGCACGAGATGGCTCGACACCTCCCAGGTGACGATTTCCCACGCGGCGCGGGGCACCGCGCGGTCGTGCGCGTCGACCAGCGCCACGGTGGTGTTGAACACCGCCTGCAGCGCCATGAAGACGATCCAGAAGCCCACTTCCACGCGGCGGCGGATGGGTTCGTAGCGCTCGTACAGGTTCTTTCGGGAATCTCCCATGCCGGGGATTCTCGCGATCCTCGCGCCGGGTGGGCGAATTTCGTCCCCGGAGGGCACCGCTCGTCACAAAAGGCCCGCGATCCGTCCCTTGGGCGAGCCACGCGCCACGCACGAACGCAACCATCGCGCCTTCTTCTCTGGTGATTTCGAGGAGCGACCGATGAGCACAACCCCCGCCACCCTGCCCGACCGCCGCCACGACATCGACGCGCTGCGCGCGTTGGCTTTCCTGCTGGTCATCCTGTACCACGTGGCGATGTACTACGTGGCCGACTGGCCCTGGCACCTCAAGAGCCCGCATGCGGCCGAATGGCTGCAATGGCCGATGCGCGTGCTCAACCTCTGGCGCATGGACCTGGTGTTCCTGGTCTCGGGCGTGTCGCTGGGCTTCCTGAGCCGCAACCAGGGCACCTGGGGTCTGCTGCGCAGCCGCGGCGTGCGCCTGATGCTGCCGCTGGCCTTCGGCATGGCGGTGATCGTGCCCTACCAGGCCTATGCGCAGGGCGTGGCCAACGGGCTGGTCGCGCCGGGCTTCGGCGCGTTTGTGCTGCGCTATCTCTCGATGGGCGATCCGTGGCCGAAGAAAGCATTCGACGGCGCGGAGTTCGGCATCACCTGGAACCACCTCTGGTACCTGCCCTATCTGTTCAGCTACACGGCGCTCGTCGCGCTGACGCTGCCGCTGTGGAAATCGCCGGCCGGCCAGTGGATGCGCCACCGCTTCAACGGGCTGCGCGGCTGGAAGCTGCTGTTGCTGCCGGCGCTTCCGCTGCTGGTCTGGACGATGCTGCTGGCCCGGCACTTTCCGCCCACGCACAATCTGGTCCGCGACTTTCACCTGCACAGTATCTACTTCACCGTGTTCCTGTACGGCTACTGGATGGGCGTGGACACGGGCGTGTGGCGCGAACTGGAGCGCCTGCGGCGGGTGTCGCTGGCGCTGGCCGCGGCGGCGATCACCGCCTTCATCGTGCTGCGGCTCGGCGCCAAGGGTCCGCCCTCCGGCGTGCTGATGGACAGCTTGCGCATGCTCTACCTGTGGCTGGCGGTCGCCACCATCCTGGGCCACGGCCACCGCCACCTGAATCGGCCATGGCCGTGGCTGCGCTGGGCCAACGAGTCGGTGTACCCGTGGTACGTGCTGCACCAGACGCTGATCGTCGCGGGCATTGCACTGCTCGCCCCCTTTGCATTGGGCCCGGTGCTGGAGCCGGCCTTGCTGGTGGTGCTGACCATCGTCGGCTGCTGGCTGCTCACCGACGGGCCGATCCGCCGCTTCAACTGGCTGCGGCCGCTGTTCGGGCTCAAGCCCCGGCACGCCGGCGGCAAGGCCGCAGTCACTTTGCCGGCACAGCCTCTTCCACCGGAACCAGGATGGCACTCCCCGTCGCCACGAGCTTGAGGCTGTCGCCATCGCCCTGGCCATAGAGCTCGGCGGTCGCAAACACCTGCTTGCGCCCGGCCTTCACCACCTTGCCGCGCGCAATGAAGGCACGGCCCAGCGCGGGCGACAAACAGTTCACCGAAAAATGCGAGGCCAGCACCCGGCCCGCCACCGTGGCCGCCGCGAAGCCGCAGGCCGTGTCGAGCATGGCGCCGATCAGCCCCGCATGCAGGAAGCCGGCGTACTGGCCCATGTCTTCCTCGCGCCAGTCCATGCGCAGTTCGGCTTCGCCGGCGGCGGCGCGGGTGACTTCGAAGCCGGCCCAGCGATTGAAGGCGGCGGTCTTGTTGATGGCCTGGATGGTGTCGAGCATGGAATGTCTCCTTGAAGCGGAAATGCCGTGGCATGGCAGACGAACCACTCTACGAAGCACAGCCGCCATGCGTCGTCGCGCGCGTGACCGGCGGCGCCGCTGCGGTTGCGTTGGCGACAGCAATGCCGTGTCAAAAAAATTTCGCAATGGTTCAACCCCGTTGGACGAGCCCGGCCGTATGAGTGGAGACAAGCAATCCATCCACTTCCGAAGGCTATCCATGAAAGCACCCTCCGCCGCCTTTCTTTTCCGCGCCACCTTTGCCGCCACCGCCTGGCTGTCGGCCAGCGCCGGCGTCCACGCACAGGCCGCATCCGACAACTCGCGTATCACCCAGGTCAAGGTCTACCCCGGCAGCGCCACGGTGGAGCGCGTGGCGCGGGTTGCGGCCGGCAGCCGATCGGTCACCTTCGCCTGCCTGCCCGCGGGACTCGACGTGCAGAGCCTGCAGGTGTCGGCCGGCGCGTCGGTGCGCGTGGGCGACACCTCGGTGCTCAGCGAGGCGCGCGAACTTTCCTCGCGCTGCGCCACCAGCGCGCTGGACGGCCGCATCCGCGAACTCGAGGACCGGAAGGCCGCGCTGCAGGCCGAGAACGATGCGCTGGGCATGGTGACCGGCTATCTGAAAGGCCTCTCTGGCGGCAGCGGCGAATCAGCCCAGGGCGCCCGCGCGCCGATGGATGCGCGCAACCTCGCCGCCATGGCCGAGGCAATGCGCCGCACCGGGCAGGATTCGTTGCTGAAGCAGCACCAGATCCAGCGCAGCCAGGCCGACATCGACCGCCAGCTCAACCCGCTGCTGGCCGAACGCAAGCGCTCGCAAGGCGGCCATGGCGCGCAGGTGACGGCCGTGACCGTGACACTGGCCGCCAGCGCCGATGCCGACGTGAAGCTGAGCTACCAGGTCAACGGCCCCGGTTGGACGCCCAGCTACCGCGCGCTGCTCGACACCGCCACAAGCAAGGTCCGCATCGAACGCCAGGCGCTGGTGGCGCAGGCCACGGGCGAAGACTGGCGCGGCGTGAAGCTGGTGCTCTCCACCGGCCAGCCGCGCCGCGAAACCGCGGGCCGCACGCCCACCGCGTGGCGCATCGGCATCGAGCCGCCGCCGCGCGCTCAGGCGAGCAAGAGAGCTGAGCAGGCCGGCATGGCCGCCATGATGGCGGCGCCGGCGCCCGCTGCATCCGCCGATCGGCAGGCCATGGCCGAAGCGGCTGAGCCGGTCTTCGACGTGAACGTATTCGACAACAGCTTTGCCACCGAATTCGCGGTGCCGCAAAGCATCGACGTGCCCTCCAGCGGCCAGCGCGTGACGCTGGCGCTGGGCCAGCACGAAGACACGGCGAAGCTCGCCGCGCGCACCAGCCCGCGAACGGATGCCAGCGCCTTCCTGGTGGCCGAACTCGCGCAGCCGGCGGGCGTCTGGCCGGCCGGGCCGCTGCAGCTCTACCGCGACGGCAACTTCGTCGGCAGCGGCCGATGGAGCGCACCGAGCGACGCGAAGCTCACGCTCTCCTTCGGCCGCGATGAGCTGGTGCGCGTGCAGGCCGAGCCCGAGAACGACAGCCAGGGCACGGGCGGTTTTGCCGGCTCGCGCGCCGAGCGCAAGGTGCAGCGCGCCTACGTGGTGGAGAACCGCCACCGTACGCCCATCGCGGTGCAGGTGATCGAGGCTGCCCCGGTTTCGGCCGACGAACAGGTGCGCGTGGCCGCGCAGTTCTCGCCGCAGCCCGCTGAGCTGGCCTGGAACAAGCAGCCCGGGCTCGCGATGTGGCGCTTCGACCTGGAGGCCGGCAAGACCGCGCGCGTCGCGGCCGACTACACCATCGGCTATCCGAAGGACGCGCGCCTGCAGATGCGCTGAAGCGGCAGCTTCAGTGGGCCTTCGGCGCTCGCGCCTTGCGGCCGGCACCGGCGCAGGCCGCGCACACGCCGTGCAGCGTCACTTCGTGGCTCTTCACCTGGAAGCCCTTGGGCACAAGATCGGTCATCGGCCCCGGGCATGCATGCAGCATGAAAACCTGCCCGCAGCTGCTGCAGTGAAAGTAGTGATGGTGGTGGTCGGCCTCCTGGCCGTCGTGCTTCGAATGGCGATGCGCATCGGACTTGCAGGCCACTTCGTAGCGCGCCGGTTCGCCCGGCAGCTCGACCTTGGCGATCTCGCCGTCGGCCAGCAGCACGGAGACCTGGCGGTACACGGTGGAGAGGCTGATCTCGGGCACGATGGCGCGGGCGCGCTCGAGGATTTCCGGCGCGGTCAGCACCAGGCCGGCGTCGCTGAAGGCGGAGAAGACAGCGTTGCGTTGGCGCGTGAGGCGTTGCATGTTTCGATGATAGTGGGCGGCCGGATTCTGGCCGGGTCGGCCTTGATCAGTCCGGCCGGGACCCCTCGCCTTCGGCAGGCTCGGCGTCCGGTTTGCGCTTCTTGCCGCGCGCGGCCTTCTTCGCTGCACGCTCGGCATCGACGCGCAGTCCCTCGGCGAGCCACTGCGCAAACTCCTCGGGCGTCTCGAGCGTGACGCGCCCGAGGCTGCCCGCGCGGAACTCGTGCATCACGATCTCGGCCGCCTTCTGCAGATTGACGCGGCCCTTGCCCAGCAGCGCGCCGCGCTTGCGGCCGATGGCGTCGAGCACTTCCTCGTCCTTCATGGCGGCGATGGCGGCGGCATCGTGCTCGGCCAGCTTGAAGCGCGCCGTGATGCCCGCGGCGTAGTGCGTCTTCAGGTAGTTGAGCAGTTCCAGCGCCACCTCTTCCTCGTCGAAGGCATTGCGTCCCACGGCGCCGCTGGCCGCCAGGTTGTAGCCGCTCTTGGGCACCACGATGCGCGGCCACAGCATGCCGGGCGTGTCCCACAGGTAGAAGTCGTCGGCCAGCGTGATGCGCTGCTCCAGCTTGGTGATGCCGGCCTCGTCGCCGGTCTTGGCCTTGCGGCTGCCGGTGAGGGTATTGATGAGCGTCGACTTGCCGACGTTCGGAATGCCGCAGATCAGCACGCGCATCGGCTTGGCCATGCCGCCGCGGTTGGGCGAGAGCTCGTGGCAGGCGCGCACGATGGCCTGTGCGGGCGTGGTCAGGCTCGCATCGAGCGCAATGGCGCGCGTGGCCGGCAGCGCGTTGTAGTGCGCAAGCCAGAGCGCAGTGCGCGCCGGGTCGGCCAGGTCCTGCTTGTTGAGCACCTTGAGCGTGGGCCGGCCGGACGTGAGTTCGGCCAGCATCGGGTTGGCGCTGGAGGCGGGCAGGCGCGCGTCGAGCAGCTCGATGACCACGTCGATGTCCTTCACCCGCTCGGTGATGGCCTTCTGGGTCGTGTGCATGTGCCCGGGGAACCACTGGATCGCCATCGATGGATGTTCTTTCTTTCTCTCTGTCGGGGGAGGGTTGGCCCGGAGGGCCGTAAGGGCCCATTTTGCCTGCGCTCCGGCGCCGGGGCCGCGCTCTAGAATCCGCGCGCTGCATCCGCAGCCACTTTCAATAAATACCGAGGGAAATCCATGCTCAAGCGCCTTGCCGCTGCCGCCCTGCTGGCAGCCACCGTCGTTCCCGCGACCGTCGTCCATGCCCAGCGTCCCTCGCCGCCGCCGGGCCCGCTGCTCAGCGGCTACCTGTGCTGCAACATGCGCACTTACGGCAACTCGATCAGCGACATCAACTACGACGAGCAAGGCACCAGCATCGTGGCCGTGGGCACGCCGGCGCGCATCACGGGCTACGACTTCCGCTGGTTCAACCTCGATCTCGCGGGCAAGCCCCAGCGCATCAAGAACGATTACAGCCGCAACATCACCTTGATCGACTTCGCGAAGCGTTACGTGGTGACCGAAGACCCGAAGCAGAAGATGGCCGCCTTCCCGCCCGCCGTGCGCGACGCCATCGTCGCCGGAAAGGTGGGGCCCGGCATGACGCGCGAACAGGTGCTGATGGCCATCGGCTACCCGGTGGCCAGCGAGAACCCCAGCCTCGAAGCGCCCACCTGGCGCTACTGGCGCGACAGCTGGTCGGAGTACCAGGTGAGCTTCGACGAGAAGGGCCTGGTCAAGACCGTGGTGGGCGATCCGGTGGCGCTCAGCCGCGTGCTCGCACCAACACCTTAGTTCGCTTCAACGTGCGTGTCGGCGCGACGCGCGCAATCTCCTGGAGGTTTTTGCATCGCGGGGGGCGGTTCCACCGCCTATCGCCCCTATCATTTGACCGAGTGCGGCGCATGGACGCGTCGGTCGAAGCCAAACTTTTTGATGGAGTTACCGCGATGAAACCCGTCTCCGAACTGCTCAAGCGCCACGATTCCGCGGCCTGGCGCACCTCGCCCGACACCAGCGTGTTCGATGCGCTGGCCACCCTGGCGCGCTTCGAGGTCGGCGCGCTGATGGTGATGGAGGGCGACAGGCTGGTGGGCTTCCTGTCCGAGCGCGACTACACCCGCAAGGTGGCGCTGCAGGGCAAGAACTCCAAGGAGGTCAAGGTCTCCGAGATCATGACGCCCGATGTGATGACCGTCACCCCGCAGACCCGCACACGCGCCTGCATGGCGCTGATGAGCCAGCGCAAGTTCCGCCACCTGCCGGTGGTGGACGGCAGCAAGGTGGTGGGAATGATCTCCATCCAGGACCTGATGGACGACATCATTGCCGACCACGAGGAAACCATCGCGCAGCTCACGACCTATATCCAGAGTTGACCCCGCCTGCCCCAAGGTGGGGAACATGCCTACGCGCGGCGGACCCGTTCAGGGCGCACAGTAGAGACTCATTCATACATCATCAGGGACAAGGCATGCAGATCCAGGTCAACACGAGCAACGGTATCAACAACAAGGACGCGCTGGAGCGCTGGGCCGATGCGGAAATCAAGCAGCAGCTGGGCCGTTTCGTCGACGACGTCACCCGCGTCGAGGTGCATCTGAGCGACGAGAACCACGACAAGGCCGGCGCAGGAGACAAGTGCTGCGTGATGGAAGCACGCCTTGCCCACCATCAGCCGCTGGCCGTCACCCAGCACGCCACCAGCCTCGACGAGGCCTTTCGCGGCGCGGCCGACAAGCTCAAGCGCCTGCTGGACAACACGCTGGGCCGCCTGAACAACCATCGCGACCGCGATTCGATCCGCAAGGACACGGGCTTCATCGCGGAGTAGCCAGGCGCGGCCCGGCGCCGCTCACCGAGGTTTTCGCCTGGGCGGCGGGACGCGGGGCGTTTCGGCGGGGATGAGGGGCGGCCGATGGCCGCTCTCCATCCAGTCGTCATAGAAATCGATCTTGCGCTCGACCAGCGACAGCGCCTGGTTCCAATCGGCGATGGTCTCGGCCACGCGCGCGCGGTGCGCGGCGAGCAGGTCGCGGCGCTGGCGCAGCGTGGCCTTGCCCTGCAGCGCCAGCGCGGTGTATTCGCGCATCTCGGCAATCGACATGCCGGTACGGCGCAGCCGGTCCATGAGGTCGAGCCAGCCGACGTGCAGCTCGCCGTACAGGCGCCGTCCGCCTTCGTCGCGCGCAACGCCCGGCACGAGGCCCTGCGTTTCGTACCAGCGAATGGCGTGCACGGTGCGGCCGGTGCGCAGGGCCAGCTCGCCGATGTGGAAGGGCGTCCTGTTGTCAGCCGGCATGGGCATGGAATGCAGCGGGCGGCGCCTCGAGCGCCTGCTGGACCAGTGCGGTGTCGAAGTACTCGGTCAGCTCTTTCACCTTGCCTCCTTCGATGCGATAGATGTAGCAGTAGCGGTTGTTGTAGCGCTTGCCGGCCCGGGTGGGCACGTCGCCGCTGAACAGCACCACCACCCGGTCGCCCTCGGCAATGATGCGCTCGGTCTGGCTCACATAGGGCCCGGCAAACTGCGCGAACAGCGGCTTGAGCAGGTCTTCGCGGATCGCGGCCTTGCCCGCGTAGGTGCGCGACCACGGCGTGCTGCCTTCCAGCGTCCAGCTGGCGTCGTCGGCCAGGCTGTCGATGAAGAGCTGGCCGTTGCCCTTGTCCAGTTCGGAATGAATGCGCTGCACCAGCGCCTTGTTGTCGTCTGTCGTGTCCATGGCTGCTTTCCTCGGATGGGTGAATGAACCGGAAGCCCCGGTGAATCCATTGGAAATGCTCGAGTGCACTCGAGGTCAAGCGGCCGTGAACGAAGTCGCAGGGGTTATTAGCCTTTCCCGGCGTTCGCCATCGCCTTGCCGACCTCGTTGCTGCCCTGGGCCGTACCGCTCTGCGGCACGATCTCGCCCTCGCGCGACGTCACCTCGGCAAGCCGCGCGGCCAGCTGCTCGGGCGTGTCCGCGCCGATGCCGAGCCAGGCACCCTGCGTCAGGGTGATGTGCGCGGCCTCGAAGGCGCCGGCGCCCGCGCAGAGGATCGTGCGGTTCGGTGCGTCCTCGGCGGCCAGCACCAGCATGGCGGGCACCACGGCCTCGGGCTTGAGCGCGTCCAGCACTTCCTGCGGCATCAATCCCTCGGTCATCCGGGTGGCCGCGGTCGGCGCCAGGCAATTGACGCGGATGTCGTTCTTTGCGCCTTCGATGCTCAGCGTCTGCATGAGCCCCACCAGTGCCAGCTTGGCGGCGCCGTAGTTGCTCTGGCCGAAGTTCCCGTAGAGGCCGGAAGACGAGGTGGTCATGACGATGCGGCCGTACTTCTGCTCGTTCATGAGCGCCCAGACGGCCTTGGTGCAGTTCACCGCGCCCATCAGATGCACGTCGACCACCAGCCTGAAGTCGGCGAGCTCCATCTTGGCAAAGCTCTTGTCGCGCAGGATGCCGGCGTTGTTGACCAGGATGTCGACCCGGCCCCAGGCGTCGACCGCCTGCTTCACCATGGCCTGCACCGCTTCGAAGTCGGTGACCGAGGCGCCGTTGGCCATGGCCTGGCCGCCCGCGGCCTCGATCTCGTCCACCACGGCCTGCGCCGCGCTCACCGAGGCACCCGAGCCGTCGCCGGCGCCGCCCAGGTCGTTGACCACCACCCTGGCGCCGCGCGCCGCCAGGGCCAGCGCATGCTGGCGGCCCAGGCCGCCGCCCGCGCCGGTGACGATGGCCACTCGGCCCTTGAAGTCGATGGTGCTGTTGCTCATGTGCTGGTCTCGCTGCTTTCCTTGGGGATTGGGGGTGTGCCGATGGCCGCCACGGCGGCCGCGTGGCGTTTTTACCCCAGAAAGGCGCGCCGGCCGGGCCGGCCGGGCGCAAGCTCAGTCGCGCGCGTGACGCAGCGTTTCGCAGTAGGCCACCAGCTGGTCGAGTTCGGCCGACTTGTCGAAGAAGGCATCGGCGCCCAGTTGCGCGGAGCGCTGGCGCATGTCGGAAGTGGCGTAGTTGCTCAGCACCACCACCTTTTGCCTGGCCGCGCGGTGGCGGCAGGCCCTGACCACGCCCAGGCCGTTGCCGCGCTCCAGGAAAAGATCCACGATGGCCAGGTCCCAGTCGTCGCGGTGATGATTCAGCCACTGCACGGCCTCTTCCTCGCTGCTGGCGCAGGCCACCACGTCCGCATCGGCCACGTCGTGGAGGAATCCGACGAGGTTTTCACGGATGAGGGCACTGTCCTCGACAAGGTAGGCCTTGAAAGTCATGCCGGAATTTCCGGCCGAGGCGTGGGCCGGAACAAAGATCGGGAGCTTGCGGGATGCATGCCGCCCATGGTCGCCCTGACAGCGGCGCGCACGGTGAGCCATGCCGGCCAATGCCTGTAGGCCATTGCCCCTCGCACCTGTCGTCAGGCGGGCAGTGTGGCAGTGCGAACCGGAGGACAGTCAGGCCGCGACGGCCATGCGCCCGCGGCCGATCCCCAGGCGCGCGGGAGACACGTATTGCTCGCGGTAGATCTCGAAGGGCATGGTGTCGGCGGCCTCGATGCGCTTCTGCTCCTGGATCGATGCCTCGGTCATGCGCTCGAATTCGGCCTGCTGCCCGGCCGAGAACGGCAGGGCCAGCAGCGTGGCGCGGGTCTGCTCGGACTGCGCGCGCACAAAGCCGATGAAAGAGTTGCCATGGCGCTCTTCCACTGCAGCCAGTACGCGCGCCGAAGGCAGGCTGTCGGGGTTCTGCAGCGCGGCCAGCGCGGCGTGCACCGCGCCGGCATGCTGGGTGCCGCCGCTCGAGGCGTCAAGCGCGGCGGCAATGGGCCGGCATTGCTCGACCAGTTCGATGCCCCAGTCGGCCAGCCCCACCTCGCGCCCGCCGCGCAAGAGCTGCAGGCCCGGTTCGCGTCCGCGCGCCGCCGTGAGGTGCTGGTTGTGGGCCAGTTCGGCGATTTCCTGCGGCGTGTCGGCCGGGCTGTCGCTCAAGAGGCACTGCAGCAGGAACACATCGAGAAAGCGCATGGTCTGGGCGTCGATGCCCACCGGCTCGAAGGGGTCGAGATCCATCAGCCGCACCTCGACGTACTCGACGCCGCGCTCGCGCAGCGCATGCAGCGGGCGCTCGCCGGGGTTGATCACGCGCTTCGGCCGGATCGTGCCGTAGAACTCGTTCTCGATCTGCAGCAGGCTGGTGGCCAGCTGGTTGTAGTCGCCGCCGAGATTGCGGATGCCGATCGCCTCGTAGGCCGGCCAGGGCCGCGTGAGCGCGTCCTGCAGCGAAGCGCCGTAGCCCTCAAGGCTGTTGTAGCTCACGGCCAGCGAGGCCTGGGCGTCGCTCTGGTAGCCCAGGCGCCCCATGCGCAGCGAAGTGCCGTGCGGCATGAACATGCTGCCGTCGCCCAGCGGCTGCAACTCGTGCGGACGCCCCGCGACAAAGCTGGAGCACAGCGCGGGCGAAGCGCCGAACAGGTACAGCAGCAGGAAGGCATGGCGCCGGAAGTTGCGGATGAGCGCGAAATACTGCTCGCTCGACACATCGGGCAGCGACCAGTTGTAGTGGATGCCCGAGATGGTCTGCATGCGCCGCCCGTAGCGGTGGCTCAGGCCCATGCGGTAGACGCTCTTGGCGCGCCCCACGTTCGAGGAGCCGTAGCGCCCGATGGGAATGGTTTCGTCGGTCGGCAGGCCGCAGGGCATGCTCGACACCCAGAGCCGCTCGTCGCCGAGCGAAGCCAGCACGCGGTAGGTGAACTGGTGCACGCGCGTGAGCTCCTCCAGCGCCGACTCGGTGCTGGCATGCACGCCGGTGATGAGCTCGAGCTGCGATTCGCTGAAGTCGGTGGTGATGTGCGGATGGGTCAGCGCCGATCCAAGGGCCAGCGGATGCGGCGTGAGCGCGAGCTTGCCGTCCGGCAGCGCGCGCAGGCTTTCCTTCTCGATGCCGCGCCGCATGCCCTTCAACCGCGCGGCTGAGAGCGCACCCAGCCTCTCCTGCAATCTGCTGCTCATATTGTTATGACCCGTCTATCTCTGAGGGGCTGGAAGGTAGCACGGCCGCGCAGGCACTGCTCGTGCAGGGAATCCCGGCATCCGCTATGCTGCGCGGCGCTATTGTTTTGATAGCTGGGTTCATGTGATTCGCAGCTCCGAAGGCTGAGGGGCGCCCGGAATCAGGCGCGCGCCACCGCCAGATCGATCTCGTCACACTCATAGACGGAGATCTGCGGCATGCCGTCGGCCATGGCGGCCAGCGCCTTGCCGAAGGCGCGCGATGCCTCGACACTGAAATGCGCCTTCAGCGCCGCCATGTCGCTCCAGCGCTCCACGAAGCTGAGCCGCAGCGGCTGCTGCACATCGGCACTGACCTCGTGCGAGATGCAGCCAGGCTCGGTGCGCGAGCGCAGCACATGCTCCACGCTGATGGCCAGCATCGCCTGCAGGGTTTCGGGCTTCGCCATGGCGTGTCCGATGACGAGGATCATTGTGTCGTCTCCTTCGTTTTTCGCGGTTGGCGTGAAGGCGCTGAAAGTGGTCAGCGGGCCAGCACGCGCAGAAGAAACCGGTTCAGGTCGGCAATTTCGTCCATGCAGACCGAGTGCGCCATCGCGTACTCATGCCATTCGACGGGATGGCCCAGCGCGGTGAGCGCATCGCGCGACAGCAAGGCCCGGTCGAGCGGCACCACCGGGTCCTGCCGGCCGTGGGCCAGGAACACCGGGGTGTCGTGGTTGGCCGCATGCCGCTCGGCCGCGGTGGTGGCGGCGATCGGCAGATAGCCCGAGAGGCCGACGATGCCGGCCAGCCGCTCGGTGTGGCGCAGCCCGGTCAGGAGCGCCATGGCGCAGCCTTGCGAGAAACCGGCCACCACGATGCGGCTGGCCGCGATGCCGCGGGTTTTCTCGTGGGCGATCAGCACCTCGATGGCGGCCTGCGAGCGGCGCAGCCCTGCCTCGTCCTCGCGCGCCGCCAGGTCGGCCTCGGCAATGTCGTACCAGGCCGGCATGCGGTAGCCGCCGTTGATGGTGACGGGGATGACCGGCGCATTGGGAAACACGAAGCGCACCGGGCCCACGCTCGACAGGTCGAGTTCATTGGCAATCGGCACGAAATCGTTTCCGTCGGCGCCCAGGCCGTGCATCACGATCACCGTGGCGGTGGGATGGGGAGCGGTTTCGATTTCGATCGGGGAACTGGACATGGCGGTAGAAGGTATTCAAAAAACGCGAAAAACCAGACCTTAGCGCATTCGGGCGGCCCGGGGCGCGGGCTCACGGAATGCAACACAATGTCGGTTCCACGGAACCCTCATGAGCCCGCATCCGAAGCCCCCCCTTGCCGCCACGGCGCCCGACAGCGAAACCCTGCTGCGCAGCAGCGGGCTGCGCGTGACGCGCGCCGCGCAAACCGTGCTCGAACTGCTGGAACACGCCTCCCAGCCGCTCACGCACGACGACGTGGTGGCCGCCTACACCACTGCCACCGGAGAAGCGCCCGACCGCGTCACCGTGTACCGCGTGCTCGACCGCCTGGTCGACGCCGGCCTGTGCGACCGCCGCGTGGGCGCGGACCGCGTCAACCGCTTCTCGCGCCATGTGGAAGCCGCTTCGGGCAACACCTTCGAATGCGACCAGTGCCACAAGGTGCTCGCGCTGCCCTCCGATCCCGAGCTGCCCAAGGTGATGAGCCGGCTCGGCCGCGAGCTGCGCAAGCAGGGCATCGACACCCGCCACACCGCGCTCACGCTGCATGGCACCTGCGGGGAATGCAGGGGCTGAGGCCCGGGGGCCAGCTACAGGTTCCAGGACGGAAAAGGATCGGGCAGCTTCGCCCACGATGCCGCGCCGCCGCGCATTTCGCTTTCGGTCAGCAGGCAGGCATCGAGCCGCGCGCGCAGCGCCGCCTCGTCCATGCCGATGCCGATCAGCACCAGCTCCTGGCGGGCGTCGCCGGTGGCCGGGTCCCAGTTGTTGCGGATGGCTGCCAGCGCTTCCTCGTCGGCAGGCCAATGTTCGCGCGGCACGGCGGCCCACCACAAACCCGCCACGCCGTAGCGGCAGGCGCCGCCCGCCTGCGACCATGAACCCGCCCGTGTGGCGCGGCTCGCAAGCCAGAAGAATCCCTTGGAACGCACCACGCCCTCCCACTCGCTTTGCACCAGCGCCCAGAAGCGCTGGGGATGAAACGGCAGGCGCGCGCGGTAGACGAAGCTGCGGATGCCGTAGGCCTCGCTCTCGGGCTGGTGCTCGCCGCGCAGTTCGGCCAGCCAGCCGGGCGCGCGTTCGGCCTGCTCGAAGTCGAACAGGCCGGTGTCGAGCACGCGGTCGAGCGCGACGCGGCCGAACGCCGCAATTTCGATGCGTGCGCGCGGATTGAGGCTGCGCAGCATGGCCACCAGGCGCTCGCGCTCCTCGGCGGTCACGAGGTCGGTCTTGTTGACCACCAGCACGTCGCAGAACTCGATCTGCTCGATCAGCAGGTCGACCACGGTGCGCGTGTCCTCGTCGCCCAGCGACTCGCCGCGCTGGCCCAGGCTGTCGGGCGAGCCGTAGTCGCGCAGGAAGTTGAAGGCATCGACCACGGTCACCATGGTGTCCAGGCGCGCCACGTCGGCCAGGCTCTGGCCGTCCTCGCCGGCGAAGGTGAAGGTTTCGGCCACCGGCAGCGGCTCCGAGATGCCGGTCGACTCGATCACGAGCTGGTCGAAGCGCCCTTCCCTCGCGAGCCGGCCCACTTCGAGCAACAGGTCTTCGCGCAGCGTGCAGCAGATGCAGCCGTTGCTCATCTCGACCAGCTTCTCGTCGGTGCGCGAGAGCTCGGCACCGCCGTTTCGCACCAGGGCCGCGTCGATGTTGACCTCGCTCATGTCGTTGACGATGACCGCCACGCGGCGGCCCTCGCGGTTGTGCAGGATGTGATTGAGCAGCGTGGTCTTGCCGGCGCCGAGAAAGCCGGACAGCACGGTGACGGGAAGGCGGTCGATCATGGGGATGGCCCTATATGCAACAGAATTGCATTATATGAACCAACGCAACTCAGTTGCATTTGAGTGCCAGCGGGGTTTCGCCGCTGCGGCCGCGCGCATAGACTCTTGCGCTCGATGCAAGACCCTCGCCTTCCCGTCCTCTACAGCTTTCGCCGCTGCCCCTACGCGATGCGCGCCCGGCTGGCATTGGCCGCCAGCGGCCGGCACTGCGAGCTGCGCGAAGTGGTGCTGAAGAACAAGCCGCCCGACATGCTCGCCGCCTCGCCCAAGGGCACGGTGCCGGTGCTGCTGCTGCCCGATGCCACCGTGCTGGAGCAGAGCCTCGACATCATGCTGTGGGCGCTGCGCCGTAATGATCCTTTGCACTGGCTGGCGCCCGGCGCGGGCACGCTCGACGACATGCTCGGGCTCGTGGCCGCGTGCGACAACGGCTTCAAGCCGCAGCTGGACCGCTACAAGTACCCGGGCCGGTACGCGGACGCATCCGCCGGCGCGCGCGAGCTGGGCGCGCAATTCCTGCTGGAGCTGGAAGCGCGGCTCGCCAGTGGCTCCGGACAACAACTCTTCGGCGCGCGGGCGGCGCTGGCCGATGCCGCCGTCATGCCCTTCGTGCGGCAGTTCGCCATGGTCGATTCCGCGTGGTTCGAAAGCCAGCCCTGGCCCCTGCTGCGTGCCTGGCGGGCGGACTGGACCGCCTCGCCGCTGTTCGAGCGCGCGATGCGCAAGTACCCACCCTGGACCCCGGGCGAAGCGGGCGCCGCCTACCCGCCGGCCTGATCAGGCATTCATCGCAGCCGAGGAAGCGCGCTGAATGCACTCCACGAAGTGCTGCGCGGCCGGCGTCAGCAACTGGCCGCGCCGGCGTATCACGCACACGCTGAGCGTGGGCAGCGGCTCCTCCACCTCGACCCGGCGGATGCCGTGGCGCTTGAAGGCCAGCCGCACCAGCGGCTCCACGAACATGCCGATCAGGTCCATGGTGCCCACCAGTGCCAGCGCCACGGTGACCGACTGTCCCTGGATCACGCGCGCCGGCGGCGGCAGGCCAAGCGGCAGCAGCGGCGAGATCGTGTCGCGGCCGCTGAAGTGGTCGCCGTCGCCAGGCAGTATCCATTCGGCCGTGTACAGCTCGCGCAGCGACCGGCTCGCGCGCAGCGGATGCCGCTCGCGCATGCCGATCACCAGCTGCACCGGAAAGAGCTCGAGCGCCTCGAACTCCGCGTCGAGCGTGCCGGGCACCACATGCGCGACCGCGAAATCCAGGTAGCCCTCGCGCAGCCGCGACAGCATCATCGGCAGCACGGCCTCGCTGAATTGCACCTGGACCGCGGGCAGGCGGGTGTGGAAATCCTTGAACGCCACCGGCAGTACCGTGAGCGCGAACGAGGCGCTCACGGCCATCGACACCGTGCCCTTGACGCCGTCGCGGATCTGCGCGATCTCGTCGCGTGCGCGCCGCATGTCGGCCAGGAGCAGCCGCGCGCGCGGCGCAAAGGCCTCGCCGTACTCGGTGAGCCGCACGCCCTTGACGCTGCGCTCCACCAGCGGCGCGCCCACCTCGCGCTCCAGTTCGCGAACGATCTTGGTCACCGCGGGCTGAGAAAGCCCCAGCACGCGCGCCGCAGCGCGGATGCTCATCTGCTCGACCACCGCCACGAAGGCATGCAACTGATTGGGTTTCATGGGAAAGAATGACAACCAAAAGTTATCGTCATCGCCCAATTATTGTCTTTTCAGCAGCGCACCCACTCTTTAGCATCCGACGCCGATCGGGCTTCTTTCCGGCGGCCTGCCACTGCAACAAGACACTGGAGAGACATGAGCGCCCTTTTCCCCGCGACCCCCGCGACCCCCGCGAACCCCGCGAGCTCCGCCATCCCCGCTGCCACGCGCGCCAGCCGGCGCCGCACCATCGTCGCCACCACCATCGGCAACGGCCTGGAGTTCTTCGATTTCACCGTCTACGGCTTTCTCGCGCTGGTGATCGGCAAGCTGTTCTTTCCGACCTTCGATTCCTACGGCCAGCTGCTGCTCACGGTGGCGAGCTTCGGCGTGGGTTTCATCATGCGGCCGCTGGGCGGCATCGTGATCGGCGCGTATGCCGACCGCGCGGGCCGCAAGAAGGCGATGACGCTCACCATTTTCCTGATGGCGCTGGGCTGCGCACTGATCGCTTTCACGCCCACCTATGCGGCCATCGGCGTGGCCGCGCCCATCGTCATCGTGCTGGCGCGGCTGATCCAGGGCTTCTCGGCCGGCGGCGAGGTGGGCGCCTCGACCACCTTGCTGGTCGAGCACGCCACGCCGGCCAACCGCGGCTACATGGCCAGCTGGCAGTTCGCGAGCCAGGGCCTGGGCGTGATGCTCGGCGCCGTGGTGGTGGGCGGCCTGAGCTTCTCGCTCACGCCAGAGGCCATGCAGAGCTGGGGCTGGCGCGTGCCCTTCGTGCTGGGCATGCTGATCGCGCCCGTGGGCATGTACATCCGCCGCCACCTGGAGGAGTCGCTGCACATCTCGCCGGAGGCCGCCGCCGCGCCGCGCGAAAGCAGCCTGAAGATCGTCTGCACGCAGCACGGCCGGACGGTGCTGGCGGCCATTCTCTCGCTGGTCGGCGGCACCACGGCGGCCTACGTGGTGACCTTCTACATGCCAACCTATGCCGTGCGCGAACTCGGGCTCACGCCCTCGGTGGCGCTGTTCGGCGCAGCGCTCACGGGCCTGATCTCGTTCGCGCTGGCGCCGTTCGTGGGCAGGCTGTCGGACGTGGTCGGACGCAAGCCGCTGATCCTCTGGAGCCGCATTGCGCTGGCCGTGCTGATCTACCCCGGCTTCCTGTGGCTCAATGCCTCGCCGACGCCCGCCGTGCTGTTCACCGTGCTCGGGGCCTTGAGCATCGGCCTGGTGGCCCAGACGGTGCCGGGCATCACGATGCTGCCCGAGATGTTCCCGAAGGCGGTGCGTGCGAGCGGCATGTCGCTGGTCTACAGCGTGGGCGTGGCACTGTTCGGCGGCTTTGCACCCTTCATCAGCACCTGGCTGCTCAACGCCACCGGCAGCAAGCTCGCGCCGGCCTGGTACCTTGTGGCAATGACGGTGGTGTCGCTGCTCGGCCTCGTCTGGCTGCGCGACCACACGGGCCGCGACATCGATGCGGCCGGCGCGCACGCGGCAGCCGCCTGACGAACAACACCCACGACATCCACGCACGGAAGCCCCCACCCATGCACACCCCATCCACGGCCGCCACCCGCTGCTTCTCGGGCACGTACGCCGAAGCCCGCGCCAAGTTCCTCGATGCCGCGGCAATGCGCGGCGCCGCGGTCGAATCCTTCGTGCTGCCGACGCACCGCGGCGCGCTCGGCGAGGAACTGGCCACCGACGCGGCGCTGATCGGCGCCAGGGACGCGAAGAAGCTGTTGCTCGTCACCTCGGGCACGCACGGCCCCGAGGGCTTCTGCGGTTCGGGCGCGCAGCTTGCCACGCTCCACGACGCCGACCTGCTGGGCCGGCTCGAGCAGGCAGGCGTGGCGCTGCTGCTGGTGCATGCGGTCAATCCGCACGGCTTTTCGCACCTGCACCGCACCAACGAAGACAACATCGACCTGAACCGCAACCACATCGACTTCGGCGCGCCGCTGCCGGTGAATGCGGAGTACGCCGAAGTCGAGCCGCTGGTACTGCCCGCCGCCTGGCCGCCGACGCCCGCCGACGAAGCCGCCATGGCCGCCTATGTCGAGAAACACGGCATGCGCGCTTTCCGCACAGCCGTCACCCGGGGCCAGTACAGCTCGCCCGACGGTCTCTTCTACGGCGGCACCGCGCCCTCGTGGAGCAACCGCACGATGCGCGCCATTCTCCGCAGCTACGCCGCGTCGGCCACGCACATCGGATGGATCGACATCCACACCGGCCTCGGCCCCTACGGCCATGGCGAGAAGATCTACCCGGGCCGCAACGCGCCGGCCGATCTTGCGCAGGCGCACGCCTGGTGGGGTGCCGACGTGTTCGCGCCCTTTGCCGGCGACTCGGCCTCGGCCGACGTGTCGGGGCCGGTGGTTTCCATTGCCTATGACGAATGCCCCAACGCAAGCGTCGCGCCCATGGGCCTGGAATTCGGCACCCTGCCCGACAGCAAGGTGCTGACCTGCCTGCGCGCCGACACCTGGCTGCGCCGCCACCCCGAGGCGCCCGAGGCGCAGAAGCGCGAGATCCGCCAGCAACTGCGCGACGCGTTCTACTGCGACAACGACGAGTGGAAGGGCATGGTGCTGGGGCAGACGCGCGTGGTGCTGCTGCAGACGCTGCAGGGCCTGAAGAAGGCCTGATTCGGCGGGCCGGGCTTCAGCCGAAGTTCGGCGCGCGCCGCTCGCGCAGCGAGGCCACGCCCTCGCGCACGTCGGCGCCCGCGAAGCCCATGAACTCGAGCGCCAGCGAGGCGTCGAAGGCCGGGCCGGCCTGGCGCAGCCAGTTGTTGAGCGCGTATTTGGTCAGGCGGATCGCGCTCTGGCTGCCAGCCGCGAGCCGGTCGGCCACTTCGTAGGCACGCGGCAGCAGATCGGCCTCGTCCACCGCAAGCGACACCAGGCCGATGCGCTCGGCCTCTTCGCCGCTCACCGGCTCGCACAGCAGCAGGTGGTACTTGGCCTTGGCCATGCCGCACAGGAGCGGCCAGACGATGGCCGCATGGTCGCCCGCCGCCACTCCGAGGCGCGTGTGGCCGTCGACGATCTTCGCGCCCTTCGCGGCAATCGAAATATCGGCCAGCAGCCCCGCCACCAGACCGGCGCCCACGGCCGGGCCATGCATCGCGCTCACGATGGGCTTGTCGCAGTTGATGATGTTGTAGACGAGGTCGCGCGCCTCTTTCCAGACCCGCTGGCGCACCGCATCGTCGGTGGTCATGTCCTGCACCATTGCCAGGTCGCCGCCGCCCGAGAAGCCCAGCCCTTCGCCCCTCAGCACCGCGCAGCGCACCGTGTCGTCGGCCGACACGTCGCGCCAGATTTCGGCGAGTTCGCGGTGGCCATCATGGCCTGCCGTCGGCAGCTTGCCGTTGGTGGCGCGCATCTGGATGTCGAGCACCGCATCGTTGATGCCGCGGCGCGTGATGGCAAGGGTCTGGTAGCGCGTGTAGTCCATGGCGTGTCTCCGCCCCGCATCGCCTGCGGGGACTTTCTTTTTCGTCGAAAGACGGGACGCCTATTTTCGCGCCGCCACCTCGCGGCAGCGCTGCACATTCGCCTCGAAGCGCGGCGCCAGCCCGGGCTCGCACCCATCGCTCGCGGGATTGAGCCTGCACATGCCGACGACCACATAGTCCATCACCGCCTCGGTGCACATCGGGTACTTGGCGAGATCGGGGTTGGCCCTGCGCCTTGAAGCCCCAGCGCTCGGAAAACTGCACCGTGCGGGCCACTGCGCCTTGGAAAAAGCTGCGGTCCCGGGCCGCGATGGCAGCTTCCATGCGCGGCAGTTCCTCGTTCAGGTAGCCGACCGAATCCAGCGGAAACGACGAGGGGTCCTGCTGGGCGGCTGCGAGGGAGGCAGCCAGTACGAACGGCACGGCGGCAAGAGTACGCAGCAGCGAAGAAGGCGCGAAGCGGAAAGATGGACGGTGTGGTTGCATGGCTTGGGATTCTGCAACGTTTGGAAGCATCTTTGAATGGCAGGCGATGCGTACGCGCGACGCCAAGCGCAGCTACCTGCCCTTTTTTTGCTTGTCGAACTTGCGCCAGTACTGGAATTCGTCTTCATGCACTTCGAGGTCGACCTCCGAGATGCGCGATTGCAGCCGCTCCTGCACGTCGGCCACGGCCTTGTTGTAGACGACGGGGCCGACCTCTTCGAGAAAGAAACCGAGCAGAGCGCCGGCCGCGATGTTGCCGATTTTCTCTTCCATGTTCTCGATGAAATAGCGCTCGATCGACGCGATCGCCTGCTGGCGGGCTTCCTTGGAGATTTCGATGGTCATGCGGACTGCTCTGGGTGGATGTCGGGCCGATCGATTGTGCCGCTACCATGCGCTGCGGGCGCGCGCGGCCCGCCGCACCAAGACCTACTACAACACGGAGACCGCCTCATGAAGTTCCACCCGGCCGCATTGGCCGCCCTTGCCTTGGCTGCCCTCGCGGGCTGCACCTCCCTGACCCCCACCGTGCCGCAGCGCCAGCTGATGCTGGTCGCCAACGACGAAAAGCAGTCATGGAGCGACGCCGGCGCGGTGATCCTCGCGCCGATGGGGCGCGACACGGTGCAGGTGCTCGACATCGGCACCGACCCGCTCGCACCGAGGCTCGTCGGCACGCTGCAGCTGGACAACACCATCGCCGGCCCGCCAACCAACCTCGCGATCACGCCCGGCGAAACGCTGGCGCTGGTGGCCAACTCGCTCAACGTGGTCGAAGAGAACGGCGTGCGCAAGCAGGTGCCGGACAACCGCCTCTTCGTCATCGACCTGAGCACCACGCCGCCCAGGCTGATCGACACACTCACCGTGGGCAAGCAGCCTTCGGGCCTGTCGATCAACCGCGCGGGCAACCTTGCGCTGGTGGCCAACCGCGCCGACAACTCGGTCAGCGTGCTGCGCATCGCGGGCAAGCAGGTGACGCTGATCGACACCGTCGCCATGGGCGATTCCGTGGCACACGTGCGCTTCACGCCCGACGGCAAGCGCGCGTTGGCGGCCAAGTTCACCAGCCACAAGATCGCGCTGCTCGAGGTGAACGGCGAGAAGGTCAGCTACAACAAGGTCGATCTCGCGGCTGGCCTCTGGCCCTACAACGTCGACGTGACGCCCGACGGCAAGCTCGCGCTCACGGCCGACAACGGCAACTCGGGCGCATCCGACGGGCAGATCGACACAGTGAGCGTGATCGATCTCGAAGCGACACCGCCGCGCGTGGTCGACAAGGTGGTGGTGGGCGACGGCCCCGAAGGCCTGGCCGTGAGCCCGACCGGCAAGCACGCCGTGGCCGTGATCCTGCGCGGCAGCAACGCGTCGAAGAGCGCCTACTTCTACAACCGCAACGGCTCGGTGGTGCTGCTGAAGATCGATGGCAAGAAGGTGACGCGCGCCAACGAGGTGGTGGTGCGCGGACTGCCCGAAGGCGCGGTGTGGAGCGCCGACGGCAAGTACCTCTACGTGGGCAACTTCATCGACCAGGACATCACGATCCTGCGCGTCGACGGCGATACGCTGGTGCCGACGGGCCAGTCGTTTCCGCTGCAGGGGCATCCGGCCGCAATGCGCGGGACAATGACGCACTGACGCAACCCACTACCCCGACGAAGAAGCCATGGCGCAACCCAAAAGACAACTCCGCACGCTCGAACGCGGCATCCTCTGCCTGGTGATCGGCGCCGCCGTTCTGCTGGCGCCGCGCTTCCTGCAGGGCACGCGCTGGTTCGACATGGTGGCCGGCGCCTACCTGGTCGGCTGGTTCGCGCTGGTGCTGGGTGCGGCGCTGGTCGGCGTTGGCCTGTTCCAGCGCGGCAAGTCGCGCCAGTGAAAGCTGGCGCCTGGCGGCATCGAGAGGCTCAGCCCTTCTTGCCGCGCAGCTTGACTACAAGTTCCACAGCCGCCAGCACGATGGCGCCGGCGACAAGGCCCACCCCGGCATTCACGCCCATCGAACCGAGCGCACCGAACACGCCGCCGGTGGCCGCGGTCCAGTCCTCGATGGCGTGGCCGAAGGCCGGCACGCCGTGCACCAGGATGCCGCCGCCCACCAGGAACATGGCCGCGGTGCCCGCGATCGACAGCCCCTTCATGAGCCAGGGCGCCGCCGCGAGAATGCCGCGCCCCAGGGCCTGCGCGGCCTTGCCCGCCTGCCGGCTCAGGTAGAGACCCGCGTCGTCGAGCTTCACGATGCCGGCCACCAGGCCGTAGACGCCGATGGTCATGATCAGCGCAATGCCTGCGAGCACGGTGAGCTGCGTGACAAAGGACTGGCCCTGCACGGTGCCCAGCGTGATGGCGATGATCTCGGCCGAAAGAATGAAGTCGGTGCGCACCGCGCCCTTGATCTTGTCCTTTTCGACCGCGACCACGTCGACGGCCTCGTCGGCCACGGCGCGTTCGTGGCGCGCGGTGTCGGCTTCATGTTCCTGCTTGTGCAGGAACTTGTGAGCCAGCTTCTCGAAGCCCTCGAAGCAAAGAAAGGCGCCGCCAACCATCAGCAGCGGCGTGACCAGCCAGGGCAGCCAGGTGCCGATGGCCAGCGCCGCGGGCACCAGGATGAGCTTGTTGATGAACGAGCCCTTGCACACCGCCCAGACCACCGGCAGTTCGCGGTCGGCCTTGACGCCGGAGACCTGCTGCGCGTTGAGCGCCAGATCGTCGCCGAGCACGCCGGCCGTCTTCTTGGCGGGCGACCTTGGTGAGGACCGAGACGTCGTCCAGGACGGTTGCAATGTCGTCGAGCAGCAGGAGCAGGCTGGTGGCCATGGCAGAGGTCGGTCTGAAAAAGAAAGCGGCGAGCTTAGCCGCAAGCGCGGGGCCCGCCAGCAATACCCGTACGCGTCAGGCGACGCTGCGCTTGAGCCGGATCTCCTCGACCCGCACGGTGCCCAGCGCGGTGGTCTTGGCGGTCTTCATTTCGCGCTTGAAGCCGGCGAGCTCGAAGAAACGCATGGCGCGGTCGTTGCGAATGGGCACCCATGCGGTGACCGTGGTGCAGCCCTCTTCCTCGAGGCCTTCGCGCGCGGCATCCCAGAGGGCCACGCCGATGCCCTTGCCCCAATGCTCGGGCTTGACGTAAAGGGCCCAGATCTCGCCCGTGGTGGACGGCGTCTTGGGGTCGCGCGAGCGGTCGAAGCCGACGAAGCCGACGATTTCGCCGTCCTGCACCGCCACCTGCACCTGCGGTTCGCTGAATTCGATGGCTTCGCGCCACTTGGCTTCGCGCGAAGCGGGCGCCAGCAGGCGCAGCTCTTCTTCGGGCAGGATGCCTTCGTAGGCGGCCTTGGCGGCCAGGGCATGGACTTCGGCGACGGCCTTGGCGTCGCGCATGGTGGCGGGGCGAACTTCGTAATCTGACATGGATGCGGGGGAAATCAAAAGGAACTGCGTATTGTCGCCGCACCGCTAAACTGCCCGCTACCACGCCGCATACACAGCATCAAAAGGAGTCGATATGGCCAAGGGTCAACAGCGCGCAAACAAGGAAGCCAAGAAACCGAAGAAGGACACTTCGCCGCCCAAGCCGGTGGGCACCGGCGGCATCGAACCCGTCCGCACGATCACCACGGCGGTGATCCCGCGCGGCAAGCTCAAGAACAAGTGACCAGCGAATCGCCGGCCCCGGCACCCGCCAAGCCGGTCCAGCCCCGCAACCCGCTGCACGGGCTCACGCTGGAGGCCATCGTCACGGCGCTGGCCGATTACTACGGATGGGAGCAGCTCGGCGAACTCGTTCCCATCCGCTGCTTCGCGATCGACCCGAGCGTGGGCTCCAGCCTCAAGTTCCTGCGCAAGACGCCCTGGGCGCGCGAGAAGGTCGAAAGCCTCTATCTTTTCATGCTGCGCGAACAGCGCCGCGAGCAGCAGCAACAGCAGCCCCCACAGCGATGAGGGTCCGGCTCGAACCGTCGGGCCTCGGCTTCGACGCCGAGGCCGGCACCACGCTGCTGAAATCGGCCGAGGCGGCCGGCATCGAGATGCCGAGCTCCTGCCGCAACGGCACCTGCCGCACCTGCATCTGCCAGCTGGTGTCGGGCTCCATCCGCCACGTCATCGAATGGCCCGGCCTGAGTGCCGAGGAAAAGGCCGAGGGCTGGATCCTGCCCTGCGTGGCCGAGGCGCAAGGCGACCTGACGATCGACGCGCCCCAGGCGTTTTCGGTCTTCTGAAGGCCGCGGCGTTTCGCCCTACTTGGCCGCCGCCGGCATCGCAAGCACCAGCCGGTCGCGCTGCGCCAGAGACGGAAACAGCTTGAACCAGCCCAGCGCCACCATCATGGTTCCCACGCCGCCCACCACCACCGAGCCCACCGGTCCGAGCAGCGCCGCCGTGGCCCCCGATTCGAACTCGCCCAGTTGGTTGCTGGCGCCGATGAAGATCGAATTGACCGCGCTCACCCGGCCGCGCATCGCATCGGGCGTCTCGAGCTGGACCAGGGTCTGGCGGATCACCACGTTGACCATGTCGGCGCCGCCGGACACCGCCAGCGCAATCAACGAGACGATGAAGCTGCGCGAAATGCCGAACACCACCATGCAGAGCCCGAAGAGGCCGACGGCCATCAGCAGCGTGCGGCCGATGTTGCGCTCGATGGGCCGGCGCGTAAGGGCGATCGACATCACGAGTGCGCCCACGGCGGGCGCGCCGCGCAGCAGCCCGAGCCCCCAGGGCCCTGTGTGCAGGATGTCCTTGGCGTAGATGGGCAGCAGCGCCACCGCGCCGCCCAGCAGCACCGCGAAGAGATCGAGCGAGACGGCGCCGAGCACCGGCTTGCGCTTCCAGATGAAATCGACGCCCGCGAACACCGTGGCCAGCGTGACCGGCTCGCGCGCAGCCGGCGTGTAGGCATAGCGCAGCCGCAGCACGAGCGCGCAGGCCACTGCGAAGCACAGCACGCTGGCGCCGTACACCACCGCCATGCCCGCCACGAACAGCAGCCCGCCGAGCGCCGGCCCGCCGATGATCGCGCCCTGCATGCCGGCCGAGCTGAAAGCCATGGCGCGCGGCAGCATGATGGGCGGCACCAGCAACGGCGTGAGCGCCTGCTGCGCCGGCATCTGGAAGGCCCGCACCGCGCCCAGCACCAGCGACAAGCCCAGCAGCAGGCCGCGCGTGTCGAAGCGCTGCACCACCGCGAGCAGCAGCACCAGCGCCACCAGCCCCTGCACCGCAAAGCAGGCCGCCACGATGCGGCCGCGATGGCGGCGGTCGACCACATGGCCGGCCAGCAGCGCAAGCAGCAAGGCGGGCACGAACTGGTAGAGGCCCACGAGCCCGAGGTCCCAGGCGCTGCCGGTGAGCTCGTACATGTGCCAGCCGATGGCCACCAGCAGCATCTGCGAAGCCGCGGTGCCGAAGAGCCGCGCCACCCACATCTGCATGAACGGGCGCTCGCGCCGGAGTTCGGTAAAGCTCGGGGGCGGGGGAACGGAGGCGGAAACGGAGGCTGGGGAGACGGGGCCGGACATTCGCTCGAGGATAGCCGAGGCTGCATGAGCCGCGCATGAGCGCGGGCTCTGGTCCCCCTGCTCCTCTCTACACTTCCGCCTACCCATGCCGGACATCGACCTCATCCACGAAGACGCCCACCTGCTGGTGCTGAACAAGCCCGCCGGCCTGCTCTGCGTGCCCGGCCGCGGCGAAGACAAGCAGGACTGCCTGAGCGCGCGCGCCATGCGGCGATGGCCCGACGCGCTGGTCGTTCACCGGCTCGACATGGCCACCAGCGGCCTGGTGCTGATGGCACGCGGCGCCGCCATGCAGCGGGCGCTCGGCGACGCCTTTGCCGAGCGCCGGGTGCACAAGCGCTACGAGGCCATCGTGGACGGCGCGCTGCCGGTGCAGGACGAATGGTCGGTCATCGATGCGCCGCTCGCGGCCGACTGGCCGAACCGTCCGCTGCAGAAGGTGGACCCGGCCGGCAAGCCCAGCCTCACGCGCTGTCGTGCGCTGTCTTCAGCGTCGATCGGAGATGCCGAGGCCACGCACCTGCTGCTGGAGCCGCTCACGGGGCGCTCGCATCAATTGCGCGTGCATCTGCTGTCGATCGGCCATCCGATCCTGGGAGATGCGCTCTACGGCAATGCCGATGTCCAGGCGCGTGCGCCGCGCCTGCTGCTGCATGCCGCCGAGCTGGGTTTCGTGCATCCGGTAACGCAGCAGGCCCTTTGCTTGCAGAGCCCGCCGGACTTCCTGGGCAGCTCTTTTTTTACAGCCCGCCCTTGACCACGAGCACCGGCATCGGCGCATCCTGCAGCACGCGCTGCGTGACACTGCCCAGCAGCAGCTTCTCGATGCCGCTGCGCCCGTGCGAGCCCATCACGATCAGGTCGGCCGCAATGGCAATGGCGGTATCGACGATGCCTTCGTGCACCACGTGGCCGTCGATCACGCGCTGGTCGCTGTGCAGGCCCTCGGCGGCGAGCGCCGCCACGCCGCGCGCGAGCGCCGCATTCGCACTCGCGGTGGCCGCGGCCAGGTATTCGTTCTGGCCCAGCGCATAGTCCGCACCCACGCCGATGAAGGGATAGTTGTCGATCACGTGGATCAACGTGATGCGGCTTCCGAATGCCAGCGCCAGGCCGCTGGCCTTGCTGACCGCGAGCATGGAAGTTTCGGAGCCGTCGATCGGAACCAGGATGTGATTGAACATGGCGGACCTCACTTTTCGTTCGCAGACAGGCGCGGCTCGCAACCGAGCCGGGCCCCCAATTTAACCTCTGCGCCGGGGAGTGGCTGTAGGACTCAAGCCAGCGGGATCAATCCCCCTGGAAACTCCCGGCGCGGCAGGTGACGACCAGCGTGTCGCGCCAGCCGGCGCCGCCCTCCTCGAGCGGCTGGATCGGCGTGGACTCGTGGATCACGCGCGCGTCGTCGAGCAGCAGCAGCGTCCAGGGCTCGGTCATGGTGAAGCGCTCGCCGCGGCGCCCGTCGGCTTCGAACACGCGCGTTTCGCCGCCCTTGATGCCGTGGCGTCCGAGCAGTGCCACCGCCACCAGGTCGACGCCGTCGCGGTGTGCGCCTTCGGGTGTCGGCCGGCCGATGCCGCCCGCGGTGTCGATGCGGAACTGGTGCGCCTCGACGAACCACGGCTGCGCCGCCGTGCCGCGCATGCCGCTCGCGGCTTCGCCCAGGCGCTGCAGCAGGCGCTGCCAGGCCGGCTGCGCCGCGGTAGCTTCATGCATGGGCGCGAACCAGCGTTGCATGCCGCCATGCAGCGCGTTGTATTCGACCGGCTGCCAGTGCGCGCGATGCGGCGCCTGCGCGATCGAATCGCCCTCGACCGTGAAGCAGGCGTGGCGCCGCGTGCGATAGCGGCCGCCGTCCTTCAGGTATTCGTCGGGCGGGAGATCGTTCCAGTCGGCATGCAGCGCTTCGAGCTGCGCGAGCGGCACGCCCAGCCAGTCGCTCACGCCTTGCGGGCTCAATACCGCATAGCCTTGTTCACGCAGGGCAGCCTGCAGTTCGGCGGGCGGGATGAATGGCGGGGCGAATGCGGCCGTGGTCACGACGCGGTGACTTTCACGTCCTTCCAGAACGCAACGCGGTCGCGGATTTCTTCGGCTTCGGGCTTCGGGTCGGCGTAGTACCAGGCAGCGTCGGTATGGAGCTCGCCGTTGACCAGCAGCGAGTAGTAGCTGGCCGTGCCCTTCCAGGCACAGGTGGTCTTGTGGTTGCTGAAGGTCACGTGGTCGCGATTGAGCGAGCTCATCGGGAAATAGTGGTTGCCTTCGACGAGCACGGTGTCGTCGCTTTCGGCGATGGTGACGCCGTTCCAGGTTGCTTTCATGTCTTTCACTCCAAGGGGGAGGTGGTGCGGGCGCAGTTGGCGGGGTGCGCTGCCGCACGGGGAAGGATATTGTGCACGTTGCTTTTGGCGGGGTTCGGGGGCCGGGTCTCGCCCCGGCGGGCGAGCTACTTTCTTTTGCTTCGCCAAAAGAAAGTAGCCAAAGAAAAGGCGACCCCACTGTCTGCGACCCCTTCGCTGCGCTACGGGGCAACCTGCGGTGCTCGCGTTTCGCGGGGTCCGCAGAACTCGCTTCGCTCAAACAGCTGCGGCCCTGATCCGCGAAACGCTCCGCTCCTCGGCGCATACAGAGGGGGTTGGATACCGAACGGGCCTTTGCTTCGCTCGGCCACCAAGCCACCGCGGCGCTGCGCGCCGCGGTGGTTGGGATTGGCTGTTGGGATTGGGTTTGGGTTTGGGTTTGGTACTTGGGGCCGAGCGAAGCGATGGCCTGTCTTCTCCCCACCCCTTCTGGCTGCGCCGAGGAGCGCAGATGGAGGCGGGATCAGGGCCGCAGCTGTCTGAGCGGAACGCAGTGGAGCGAGTTCTGCGGACCCCCGCCGGAATCGAGCACCGCAGGTTGCCCGCAGCGAAGCGGAGGGACGCAGACAGCAGGGTCGCCTTTTCTTTGCTTACTTTCTTTTGGCGAAGCAAAAGAAAGTGAGTCGCCCGCCGGGGCGAGACCCGGCCCCGGAACAAAAATCAAGCCCCCAACCAATGCACGCTGAAGAGCCTCTCCGGATCCGTCCACACAGCCCCAGGCCGAAACCCCGCCTTCACAGCCAGCGCCCGCAGCCCCTCCACGGTGAACTTGTGCGAGTACTCGGTATGAATCGTCTCCCCTTCCTCGAACGCAAACCGCTCGCCGTTCAGTGACACGATCTGGGCTCGACGGCTCACCAGATGCATCTCGATGCGCTGCTTCGGCGCGTTGTAGAACGCCGCATGTGCAAAGCCATCGAGGTCGAAATTCGCATCGAGCTCGGCATTGGCGCGCCGCAGCAGGTTGAGGTTGAATGCCGCGGTCACGCCCTGCGCGTCGTTGTAGGCCGCATGCAGGCGGCCCGGGTCCTTCACCAGGTCGACGCCGATCAACAGCCCGCCGCCGCGCAGCATGCGTGCCGCGAGCTGCAAAAAGGCCAGTGCCTCGTCGGGCTCGAAGTTGCCGATCGTCGAGCCGGGGAAGAACCCCACGCGCTTGCCCGCACCAGGCAAGGGCGCCGGCAGCACCAGCGGCATCGTGTAGTCGGCCGCAATCGGCTGCACCACCAGTTCGGGGTAGTCGGCCCTGAGCCGCTCGGCGGCGGCGGCCAGGTGCTCGCCGGAGATGTCGATCGGCAGGTAGCGCCTGGGCGCGTCGAGCGCATCGAGCAGCAGCCGCACCTTGGTGAGCGAGCCGGCGCCGAACTCGACGATCTCGGCGCCGGGCCCCACCTGCGCGGCGATCTCGCCCGCGCATTCGCCAAGGATGCGCAGCTCGGTGCGCGTGGGGTAGTACTCGGGCAATTCGCAGATGCGGTCGAACAGCTGCGAGCCCGCCGCGTCGTAGAAATATTTGGGCGAAATGCTGCGCGGCTTGCGCGCAAGGCCGGCCTGCACCTCGCGGCCGAACTCCGAGAGCAGCGGCGCGCCCTCCAGGGCGGCGGGCGCCACGGGCTGGCGCTGCTGTGGGGCGGCGGCAAACGAAAAGGAGGACGAGGATGTTGGATTGCGCATGATTCAAATGTCTTTCGCGAGCCGCAGCCCCGAGAACTGCCAGCGCGCCGCCGGCGGAAAGAAATTGCGGTAGCTGGGCCGCGTGTGCCCGGCCGGGGTGGCCACGCTGCCACCACGCAACACCAGCTGGCCCACCATGAACTTGCCGTTGTATTCGGCCGCGATGCCGGGCATGGGCCTGAACCCGGGGTATGGGTCGTAGGAGGAGCGCGTCCACTGCCAGACGTGGCCGGCCATCTGCGAGATGCCGGGCGCATCGAAGGCAGCTTCCCATTCGAATTCGGTGGGCAGGCGCGCACCGGCCCATTCGGCATAAGCGGCGGCCTCGTAGAAGCTCAGCTGCGACACCGGCGCGTCGGCCTCCATCGGCCGCACGCCATGCAGGCCGAACACCTGCCAGCCGCCCTGCGGCTGCTGGGCTTCCAGGCGGGGATCGTCGGCGGCCAGCCAATAGGCCGGATGCCGCCAGCCCTGCGCCTGCACCGCCGCCCAGCCGTCGGAAAGCCAGAGCTCGGGGCGTTGGTAGCCGCCATCGGCAATGAACTGCGCATAGTCGCCGCAGCTCACCAGCCGGTCGGCAATGGCATAGGGCTGCAGCAGGGCCGCGTGGCGCGGCGTTTCGTTGTCGAAGGCAAAGCCCTGCTGCGGCCCCTCGTGGCCCACCTGCACCATGCCGCCCGGCTGCGCCAGCCAGCGCATTGCCGGCGGCACGGCGGCCAGCCGCAGCGCGGGTCCTGGCGCCGGCTTGTAGGCGGGCAGCAGCGGGTTGCACGAGAAGGCATGGAGGATGTCGGTGAGCAGCAGTTCCTGGTGCTGCTGTTCATGGTGCAGCCCGAGCGTGACGATGGGCTCGATGGCGGCCCAGTCGATCTCGCCGGCGCTGTTGTCGAGCAATGCAAGCACCGCCTCGTCGACATGGCTGCGGTAGGCCTGCACCTCGTCCACGGACGGGCGCGTGAGCAATCCGCGCTGCGGGCGCGGATGGCGCGGCCCGAGCGCTTCGTAGTACGAGTTGAAGAGGTAGTGGAACCGCTCGTCGAACGGCCGGTAGCCCGCGGCATGCGGCTGGAGCAGCACGGTCTCGAAGAACCAGGTCGTGTGCGCGAGGTGCCATTTGGTCGGGCTCGCGTCGGGCATCGACTGGATGCACTGGTCTTCGGCGGAGAGCGGCGCGGCGAGTGCCAGGCTGGCGGCCCGCACTTCGCGGAACTTGCCGCGCAGTGCGCTCGCCGCCTGGGTGATCGGCCGGGAAAGCGTCATGAAGTCTCCAGTCGGGTCAACCGCAATTTGTAGCCGATGGCCGTTGCCGCAGCGCGTAGGACAAGTTCGCGCCGTTGAGGCGCCGTGCCATGCCGCGCCAAGGGGCCGCAGCCATCGGTGGGGGAGCCACTTTGGCACAAGATCGGCCGGCTTGCAGGGCGGCGGCGTATCGGCTGCGTATCATCTGTTCGATGCAAACGACCAACGCCCCCGCCCGCCCCCATGTCGTGATCGTCGGCTGCGGATTCGGCGGGCTCGAAGCCGCCCGCAGGCTCGAAAGAGCCGACGTGGACGTGACGGTGATCGAAAAGACCAACCACCACCTGTTCCAGCCCCTGCTCTACCAGGTGGCGACCGCCGGGCTCGCCGCGCCGTCGATCGCGGCGCCGGTGCGCGCCCTGTTCCGCCAGCAACCGCGCATCACCACCCTGCTCGGCGAAGTGAGCGCCATCGATCCGGCCGCACGGGCGGTCCGGCTGGCCAACGGCAGCTTCGTGAGCTACGACCACCTGGTCGTCGCGGCCGGCGCGGCCCACAGCTATTTCGGCCACGACGAATGGGCGGCCGTCGCGCCGGGCCTCAAGACGCTGTCGGATGCCTTCGAGATCCGCCGCCGCGTGCTGATGTCGTACGAAGCGGCCGAAACGGCGACCGACCCGCAACGCCGCCGCGCCCTGCTGACCTTCGTGGTGATCGGCGCCGGTCCGACGGGCGTCGAGATGGCCGGCACGCTGGCCGAGATTGCCAGGCACACGCTGTGCGGCGAGTTCCGCCGCATCGATCCCGGGAGTGCCCAGGTGCTGCTCGTCGAAGGCGGGCCGCGCGTGCTGCAGGCGATGCCCGAGAGCCTGAGCCAGAAGGCGCTGGAGCAGCTCGAAAGGCTCGGCGTCGAGGTGCGGCTCAATGCGCGCGTGACCGCCATCGACGCCGGCGGGCTCGAAGTGGAGGCGGGTGGCGGCGCTGACGGCGCCCCTGCCGCCAGCTACCGGATCGACAGCAGCTGCGTGGTGTGGGCCGCGGGCGTGGCGGCGTCGCCCCTGGGGCGCATGCTGGGCGAGGCGACCGGTGCCGAATGCGACCGCGCGGGCCGCATCAAGGTCGAGCCCGACCTGAGCCTGGCCGGCCATCCCGAGATCAGCGTGGTGGGCGACCTGGCGGCAGCCCTGAGCTACGCGCCCGGCAAGCCGCCGAAGCCGGTGCCCGGCGTGTCGCCCGGCGCCAAGCAGATGGGCCGCGCGGCGGCCGCGAACATTCTTCGCCGCATCGCGGGCGAGCCGACCGTGCCCTTCCGCTACCGGGACTACGGCAACCTGGCCACCATCGGCCGCAATTCGGCGGTGGTGGACCTGGAAACGCCCTTGGGGCCGCTGCGCTTCAGCGGCCGTCTGGCATGGCTGTTCTGGCTGTTCGCGCACGCATACTTCCTGATCGGCTTTCGCAACCGCATCGTCGTGATGATGGACTGGGCCAGCGCCTACTGGAGCTTCCAGCGCAATGCGCGCGTGGTGGCGGACGTGCAGGGCAAGAGCGAGTCGTAGCGGCGGATCCACGGACACCCGCGGAGGCGCCGCGCCGGCGCATTCGCGCGGCTCAACTCAGCTCAGCTCAGTTCAGAACAGGAAGCCGTCCCAATGGTTTTCGCGCTGGCGCCGCCGCCATTCCCAGGGCGGCGTCGGCCTGGCGCCGGCCCACAGTCCCAGGCGCCGCGCCCGCGCGCTGTCCTGCAGCCTGAACAACTCACCGCCGCGCCGCGTGGCGATGCCATTGAAGTCGTACACCCACGCCCAGCCTTCGGCCACCATCCGGGTGCCCGCGTCCTCGCCGTTGCAGCGCACGTCGGCCACGGTGCGGCCATAGCGGTCGGTGTCGCGCTCGGTGATGACCGCCTGCTCGAAATAGCAGATGCGGCTCAGGGCCTGCCTGCTGCGCTGGCCGTAAGGCTGCGTTCTTTCGGGCGCATCGATGGCGGCAATGCGCACCTTGACCTCCTCGTAGGCACCGATGTGCCCGCATCGGGCAGTAAGCGTGTCACCGTCGCTGATGCCGACCACCAGGCAGGTTCGAGAAGAAGCGGCCTGCGACAGCAGCGGCAGAAGAAGCGCAAGACAGGCGGCGGGCAGGAAGCGCAAGCGCATGGATGGAGAAACCTTGGCGGTCGAAGCCATGGATTCTCGGTGCGAAATGCCCCGGTCCCGGGGCATGAACCCGCTGTTACCGGGCCCCGTTCTCGTCTTCCTGCAGCAGCCGCCACATCACCTTGCCGCTGCCGCTCTTGGGCAGCGCGTCGACGAACTGCACCTTGCGCGGGATCTTGTAGACCGCCATATTCTCGCGGCACCAGTCGATGATCTGCTGCTCCGTGGTGTCCTTGTGCGTGGCGCGCAGCACCACCACGGCCTTGACCGATTCACCGCGGTAGTCGTCCCTGGTGGAAATGACGCAGGCCTCCTGGATGGCGGGATGGCGGAACATCAGCAGCTCGACCTCGGCAGGCCACACCTTGAAGCCGCTCGCATTGATCATGCGCTTCAGGCGATCGGTCATGAAGAAGTAGCCGTCCTCGTCCATCCGGCCCATGTCGCCCGAGCGGAAGAAGCGCTTGCCCTCGAACTCGACGAAAGCGGCCCGGGTGGCGTCGGGACGCTTCCAGTAGCCCTCAAACACCTCGGGGCCGTGGATGATGATCTCGCCCGATTCGCCGATGGGCATTTCGGCCAGCGTGTCGGGGTCGACCACGCGGGCGTCGGTGCTCATGAACGGGATGCCCAGGCACTGCTGCTTGGGGTTCTCCGACGGGTTGGTGTGCGAGGGCGCGGCAGTTTCGGTGAGGCCGTAGCCTTCCTGGTACTTGAGGCCGTACTGCTCGAACAGGCGCTGCGCCACGGCCTGCGGCATGGCGGCGCCGCCGCCGCCGATGTGCGTGAGGCTCGACAGGTCGTAGCTCGCGAAGTTCGGGCTCGCCATGAGGTCGATCACCATGGTGGGGATGTTGGTCCAGCTCGTGACCTTCCAGCGCGAGATGAGCCGGCCCGCCACCTCGCGGTCCCAGCGCGGCATGATGACCAGCGTGCCGCCCGCGAGGATGGAGGTGTGCATCATGCTCACCACGCCGGTGATGTGGAACATGGGCACCACGGCCAGCACCACCGCTTCCGACGTGGCCTGGCCCCAGAGCTGGCTGGCCACCGCGTTGTGCATGAGGCTCGAATGATGGTGCACGCAGCCCTTGGGCAGGCCGGTGGTGCCGCTGGTGTAGGGCAGCAGCGCCATGTCGTTGGCGCCCACCAGGTGCTCGGGTGCCGGATGGCCGGCCGCGAGCGCGTCGGTCCAGGCCATGGCCTTGCCGCCCGTCAGTTCGGGGAGCGGATGGCGCGTGGCGAGCCACTCTTTCCATGCCGGCGCCGGGGCGTCGTCGCCGTTCGCGTCGGCGTCGAAGGCGTCGGTGAACTGGGTCACGATCATGTGGGCCAGTTGCTGCTCAGGCGGCAGCGCGTTGCTGGCCTTTGCCAGCTCGCCGGCCAGGTCGCCGGTGGTGATGGCCACCTTGGCGTCCGGGTCGACGATGTAGTGCTTGAGCTCCTCGGACCGGTTCATCGGGTTGACCGGCACCACCACCGCATTGGCGCGCAGGATCGCGAAATGCGCGATCACGAGCTGCGGGCAGTTCTGCATGTTCAGCACCACGCGGTCGCCGCGCTTCACGCCCAATGCATGCAGCATGCCGGCCAGGCGCTCGGCCTGGGCCGCAAAGTCGCGGTAGCTCAGCACCCGGCCGAAGAAGACCAGCGCGGCCTTGTCCGGATAGCGCGCCGCCGACGTCGCGAGGTTGTGCCACAGCGAGGTGGCGGGAACGGTGATCGAATGCGGAAGGCGCTTGGGCCAGAACTTGTGGTGCGGGCGTGGTTGCATGGTCAAGGCAGGCGAACGGAGGAGAGAGAAGGAAGACAGGCCGCAGCCTAAGCCGAGCCGTGCGCCGCTCCCATCGGGGAAGCCCCCGGGAGCGTCACCTTGGCGACGCCCTTCTTCTTCTTGCCTCTCCTCGCCTCTCCTCCCGATTTCGCGATCTTCACCGCATGCGCCCTGCGACTACAGACAAGCCCGGCGTTCCGCGCGATACCTGCGTCTCCCATCACCATCATCCGAATGAAGGAGAGTTTTCATGGCAGCAGACAAGCACGCAAGCGTTCACTGGGAAGGCGCCGGCAAGACCGGCAAGGGCCTCGTCAGCACCGAGACCGGCGCCCTCAAGGACTACCCCTACGGCTTCGCCAGCCGCTTCGAGGACGACAAGCGCGGCACCAACCCCGAGGAAATCGTCGGCGCGGCCCATGCGGCCTGCCTCACGATGGCCTTTGCCTTCGCGCTGGAGAAAGAAGGCTTCACCGCCACGAAGATCGACACCCGGGCTGCCGTGCGGCTGGCCAAGGACGGCGAAGGCTTCAAGATCGACCGCATTGCGCTCGAACTCGATGCCGCCGTGCCAAAGCTCGAAGAAGCGAAGTTCCAGCAGATCGCGGCCGCCGCCAAGGCCGGCTGCCCACTGTCGAAGGCGCTGGCCAGCGTGCCGGAAATCACGCTGAAGGCCACGCTCGCCGGCTGAACCGCTGCTTATGATCGTCTCCACTTGAAAAAAGAGGAGACGATCCATGGCTCATCCGGTCCGCGCCGCCATCCTGGCGGCTTTGTTTTCAATCGCCTCGTTCGGCATCGGTGGCGCCGCCCTGGCCGCCTACCCCGACAAGCCGATCAAGCTCGTCATCGGCTTCCCGGCCGGCGGCCCCCTCGACCAGCATGCGCGCCTCTTGACGGACAAGCTGCAGGCGGTGCTGGGCCAGCCGCTGATCGTCGACTACAAGCCCGGCGCGGGCGGTTCGGTGGGCGCCGATGCGGTCGCCAAGAGTCCGGCCGACGGCTACACGCTGATGCTGGCCAACACCGGCGTGGCGGTGATCAATGGCGCCCTCTACAGCAAGCTGCCCTACAACACGCAGCGCGACTTCGTGCCGATTGCGCGCACCGCGATGCAGCCGCTGGCCCTGCTGGTCACGCCCAAGCTGCCGGTGCAGAATCTGCGGCAGTTCGTCGACTACGCCAAGGCGCGGCCCGGCCAGGTCAACTACGGCTCGGCCGGCAACGGCGGCATCAGCCACCTGGTGCCAGAGATGTTCAAGACCGCGACCGGCATCTTCATGGTGCACATCCCCTATCGCGGCAGCGCTCCGGCCTTCACGGACCTGATGGGCGGGCAGGTGCAGTTCATGGCCGAGTCGATTCCGCAGGCGGCCAACTATCACAAGCAGGGCAAGGTGCGTGCGCTGGCCGTGACCAGCCGCGAGCGCAACCCGGCGCTGCCGGACGTACCGACGGTGATCGAATCGGGTATCAAGGGCTTCGAAGTGGTGGGCTTTTACGGCTTCTTCGCGCCAAAGGACACGCCCGGGGATGTGGTCGCCAGGCTGAGCGATGCGTTCAAGCAGGTGCTGACCAGCCCAGAAGTGCGCGAACGCATGGTGAGCCAGGGCGCGGACCCGGCCTACCTGGGCAGCGAGGACTTCGCGCGCTTTCTTGCCACCGAGACGCCGCGCTGGGACAAGGCGGTGAAGGCTTCGGGCGCGCGGATGGATTGATCGCTGGCGGTTGGGGGCGCTGTTTTCCAGGGCGCTGTTTTCCAGGGCGCGTGCACAGGACACCGGGTACTCCCCTCCGCGAATGTCCCCCGGCCTTCGGCCTCCTCCTTTATTTCGCTGCGGGGAGCACCCGATGCCCTGTGCACCAGGGCACGCTGCTGGTGAACGGCTGATCAACGACTGCTGCGCATAACGCTCCCGTCGATGGGGTGCCTTGCGCAGCGAAATAAAGGAGGAGGCCGCAGGCCGGGGGACATTCGCGGAGCAAGGTACCCCGTCGGCGGGAGCGCGCCCTGAACAGCAGCGCCCGGAACAACGCCCTGAACCGAGCGCCATGCACCGCCGGCACGCAGCGCCAGCCCATTTCGGTGCACATAGCTTGCATACCAGTTGGCACAGAAGCTGCTGGTATGCATGCCAATGTCTACATCCGCATCCGAAATCAGTGCACGCATCGTCGAGGCGGTGATGGCGCAGAAGCTCGCGCCGGGCTCGCGCCTGGGCGAACAGCCGCTGGCCATGCTGTTCGACTGCAGCCGCACCATCGTGCGGGAGGCGCTCACCCGGCTGGCGGCGCGCGGCATCGTCACGGTGAGCGCGCGGCGCGGCTGGTTCGTGATCGAGCCGTCGCAGGACGAGGCGCGCGAAGCCTTCGAGGCGCGCCGCGTCATCGAGTTGGGCCTGATCCGTAGTACGGGCAGCACCGGCAAGATCGACAAGGCCGCGCTGCGCCAACTGAAGGCGCACCTGCAGCGTGAAAAGGCCGCACTGAAAGAGAGCGACGTCGGCAACCGCAGCTTCCTGCTCGGCGATTTCCATGTGTGCCTGGCCGAATGCCTGGGCAACACGCTGCTGGCCGACACCTTGCGCGACTTCACGGCGCGCACCACGCTGATCGCCATGCTCTACCAGTCCACGCACGACGCCGTGCAATCGTGCGAGGACCACGTTCAGATTGTCGCCGCGCTCGAACGGGGCGACCACGCCGCCGCCGAGGCGCTGATGGCCGCGCACATCGGTACGGTGCAATCAGCGCTGCGCGTGCAGGCGCCCACCGATCCGCTCGCGCAGCTGCGCGATGCGCTGGCGCCGCTGCAACAGAAGAAGACCACCGCGGCCAGGCCGAGGCGGCGCAAGGCCACCACGCCTTCCCCCGACGACACCGATTCATCGACTTACCTAGGAGCCCTGCTATGACCCACCCATCGTTCTCTTCGTCCAAACGCCACCTCACGCTCGCGCTTGCTTCCGTCGCCATGCTGGCCGCGGCCGGCACCGCCCAGGCCCAGAACGCCCTGGACAACGTGCTCAAGGCCAAGACCATCAAGATCGCGGTGCCCACCGACTACCCGCCGTACGGCTCGGTGGACAAGAACATGAAGCCCCAGGGCCTCGACGTGGAAATGGCCGAGCTGATCGGCGCCAAGCTGGGCGTCAAGGTCGAGCTGGTGCCCGTGACCAGCGCCAACCGCATTCCCTATCTGCAGACCCGCAAGGCCGACCTCGTGATCTCCACGCTCGGCAAGAACGCCGAGCGCGAGAAGGTGATCGACTTCTCCGCCGCCTACGCGCCCTTCTTCCAGGCCGTGTATGCGGCCAAGAGCATGAAGCTCACCAGCTTTGCCGACATGGCCGGCAAGACCGTCGCCGTGACACGCGGCGCGATGGAAGACCAGGAACTGAACAAGGTGGCGCCGCCGAACGTCGACTACCGCCGCTTCGAGGACAACAACGCGACCATCGCGGCCTTCGTGGCCGGCCAGACGCAGACCCTGGCGACCAGCGCGGCAGTCGCCGGCGACATGCTCGCCAAGAATCCGAAGGTGAGTGCCGAATTCAAGCTGCTGCTCAAGGACAGCCCCTGCTTCGTGGGCGTGGCCAAGGGCGAAACCGCATTGAAGACCAAGGTCAACGAGATCATTGCCGCCGCCAAGAAGGACGGCACGCTGGACGCCATGTCGAAGAAGTGGCTTGGCAAGGCCGCCGGCGACCTGCCGGTCTGAGCGTCGCCGAACCTCGAACAAAGGCGCGGCCATGGAATTCGACTTCGGTGCAGTTCTTGTCGACTGGCGGCTGCTCGCCAAGGGCGTGGCGTGGACGGTCGGCCTGACGGCCATCGCCACCGTCATCGGCATGGCCGTGGGCGTGGCCTGCGCCTGGGCGCGCGCCAGCGGACCCGCGTGGCTTCGCTGGGTGGTCGGCAGCTATGTGGAGCTGATCCGCAACACGCCTTTCATCGTGCAGCTGTTCTTCATCTTCTTCGGGCTGCCCGCGGCGGGCATCAAGCTCACACCGGAAACGGCATCGATCATTGCAATGGTGATGAACCTCGGGGCCTATTCCACCGAGATCATCCGCGCCGGCATCGAGGCCACGCCCAAGGGGCAGATCGAGGCGGCCGTGAGCCTGGCACTCGACAAGGTGCAGGTGTTCACCCGCGTGGTGCTGCCGCCGGCGCTCAAGAAGGTGTGGCCCGCCATGGTGAGCCAGATCATCATCGTGATGCTGGGCTCGGCCGTGTGCGGACAGATCTCCACCGAGGAGCTGAGCTACGCGGCCAACCTCATCCAGAGCCGCAACTTCCGCGCCTTCGAGGCCTTCATCGTCGCCACGCTGCTCTACCTGGCGCTGGCCGTTGCGCTGCGCAGGCTGCTCAACTGGGTCGGGCCGAGATTCTTCTTCGGCCGCTGAACGCAGGACGCCACCACCATGGTCGATTTTTCTCTCTGGGACATCCTGCGCAACCTGCTGATGGCGCTGCGCTGGACCGTCGTGCTGTCGCTCATCGCCTTTGTCGGGGGCGGGCTGGTGGGCGCCCTGCTGCTGTTCCTGCGGCTGCGCGGCGGCAGCGCCATGGGCCGCGCCGTCGGCCTCTACGTGCAGCTGTTCCAGGGCACGCCGCTCCTGATGCAGTTGTTTCTCGCCTACTTCGGCATTGCGCTGTTCGGCATCGACGTGTCGGCCTGGACCGCGGCCAGCGTGGCGCTCACGCTCTACACCAGCGCCTTTCTCACCGAGATCTGGCGCGGCTGCGTGGCCTCCATTCCCAAGGGCCAGTGGGAAGCGTCGGGCAGCCTGGCGCTGAGCTTCAGCGAGCAGATGCGCCATGTGATCCTGCCGCAGGCCGTGAAGATCGCCATCGCGCCGACGGTGGGCTTCCTGGTGCAGGTGATCAAGGGCACGGCGCTCGCCTCGGTGATCGGCTTTGTCGAACTCACCAAGGCCGGCAGCATGATTTCGAACGCCACCTTCAAGCCCTTCGTGGTGTTCAGCTGCGTGGCGCTGCTTTATTTCGTGCTGTGCTTCCCGGTGAGCCTGTACGCCAAGAATCTCGAGAGGAAATCCCATGGCCGCCGTGCTTGAATCCCACCAGACCTTTGCCGCGCCCATCGTGCGCGTGACCGCGCTGCGCAAGTCGTATGGCACGAACGAGGTGCTCAAGGGCATCGACCTGGACGTGAAACGCGGCGAGGTCATCGCCATCATCGGCAAGAGCGGCTCGGGCAAGAGCACGCTGCTGCGCTGCATCAACGGGCTCGAGGTGTTCCAGGAAGGCTCGCTCACGGTCGACGGCAAGCCCCTGCTGCACGAGAGCGCCATGGCCATGCGCGAACTGCGCCAGCGCGTGGGCATGATCTTCCAGAGCTTCAACCTGTTCCCGCATCTCACGGTCGGCAAGAACGTGATGCTCGCGCCCACGCTGGTCAAGAAGCGCAGCGGCATGGAGGCGGCCTCGCAGGCGCGCAAGCTGCTCGAGCGCGTGGGCCTGGCCGAGAAATTCGACGCCATGCCCGAGCAACTCTCGGGCGGCCAGCAGCAGCGCGTGGCCATCGCCCGCGCGCTGGCCATGGAGCCGGCCGTGCTGCTGTGCGACGAGATCACCTCGGCGCTCGACCCTGAACTGGTGGGCGAGGTGCTGCGCGTGGTGGAGTCGCTGGCCGACGAAGGCATCACGCTGCTGATGGTCACGCACGAGATGAGCTTTGCGCGCAAGGTGAGCGACCGCGTCATCTTCATGCACCAGGGCCGCGTGCACGAGATGGGGCCGCCGGCGGACATATTCGGCAATCCGCAGACGGCCGAACTCAAGCAGTTTCTCTCGTCGCTGCACGACTGAGACGGTACGCAGAGCCGCGCTACTTCTTGCCTGCCCGCGCACGCGCGGGCTTTCGCATGGCCATGCCGGGCGGCGGCTCGAAGCTGTCGTCCGCCCCCAGGCCGGTGGCCACGCCGAGCCGCGCCGCCAGGTGCGCGGCGTCGTAGGGCGCGTGCACCTTGACGTCGTTGTCGAAGTAGCAGAACACGTCGCGCCCCTTGCGCCCGGACAGCCGGCGCGAGGGCACGGCCAGCCTCGCGTCCTTCACCTGGCGTCCATGGCGCCAGGCGTCGATGCGCTCGGCCCAGCGGTCGAGCGCGGCATCGTCGTAGCCGCTCGCGTAGAGCTCCTTGTCGCCATGCAGCCGCATGTAGACGAAGTCGGCGCACAAGTCTTCGAGCAGGGGCCAGCGCCCCGCGGTGTCGGCAACCACCAGCGCAACGCCGTGCCGGCGCAGCATCGCAATGAAGTCCGGATTCGCGAAGCTCGCATGCCGCACTTCCATCGCATGCCGGATGCGCAGCTTTGCGGGCGCCTTCAGCAGCGCGCGGTCGTCGGCAAGCTTCTCGTTGTGCTGCCGTGCCAGCCTGAGGGCGGACCGGCCGTCCCGGGGCAGGAGCGACAAAAATTCCTCGAGGCGTGCGGCGTCGTAGGCAAACGATGGCGGCAGCTGCCAAAGAATCGGCCCCAGCTTGGAACCCAGCGCGAACACGCCCGACGCAAAGAAGTTGGCCAGCGCACTGCGCGGCTCTCTGAGCCGCAGGTTGTGAGTGATGTAGCGCGGACCCTTCACCGCAAACACGAAATCGTCCGGCGTCGCGTCGTGCCACGCCTGCCAGGACGCGGGGCGCTGCAGCGAATAGAACGAGCCGTTGATCTCGACGGTGGGCAGCATGCGCGAGGCAAAGTCGAGTTCGAGGCGCTGCGCCAGCCCCTTCGGGTAGAAGCGGCCCCGCCATGGCGCATAGCGCCAGCCGGAAATTCCGATTCGCGTGGTGCCCTGCATCGTTCGTCTTTTTCTTGCCGAAGACCCGAACGTGGCCTGCCCGGCGGTGCCGTGGCGTAGGAAATTTTCCTGTTCGCGTAGCAGCCATGGGGAGCCTGCAGGGCCCTTCGGCCCAGCGTGGCCGGAACCATGCGGGCTGTGGCAAGCTCCGAGGAGTATGCAAATCCGCCCCATGCCTTTCACCTCCCGCCGCTCGATGCTGCGCGCGCTATTGGGCGCCGCGGCCCTGCCATTGCCGCTGTCGGCCCTGGCCGGCTTCAACTTCTTCACCAGCGAATACACCGCCACGCGCGATGAGCTGCAGGCGCAGATCGCCAAGCGATTTCCGGTGGCCGAGCGCTATGCCGAGATCTTCATGGTCGGGCTGCGCGACCCGCAACTGAGCCTCGACGCACGCAGCAACCGCGCGGGCATCACGGCCACGCTGACCATTGCCAGCCCCTTGCTGGCCGCCTCGCCGGTGCAGGGCGTGGTCTCGGTCAGCAGCGCGCTGCGCTACGACGCCGCCACGCGCGCGCTGCGGCTCGACCAGCCCAAGGCCGAACGCCTCGAACTGCAGGGCGTGCAGGGCCGCGATGCGGAGCGCCTGCAGAAGATCGGTGCGCTCGTGGCGCAGGAACTGCTGCAGGGGCAGGTGCTGCGCAGCTTCACGGCCGAGGAGCTCACCGTCGGGCGCAAGACCTACGAGATCGGCGACATCACGGTGCAGGACGACGGCATCAAGGTACAGCTCAAATGACCTCTCCCCTGCTTCGCGCGTATCGCCCAGCCTTGGCCACCCTGGCGGCCTGCATCGCCGGCGCCTTGCTCATCGCGGGCTGCGCGGCCATCCTGCCCAGGGCCAAGCAGCACTTCGACCTGCAGGCACACCGCGGCGGACGGGGGCTCGCGCCCGAGAACACGCTGGCGGCGTTCTCGAATGCCATCGACCTGGGCGTGAACACGCTCGAACTCGACATCGGGCTCACGGCCGACGGCGTGGTCGTGATCTCGCACGACACCGCGCTCAACCCCGACCACACGCGCGATGCGGACGGCGCCTGGCTGCCGCCGAAGACCGGCGCCACCGTGCGCTCGCTCACGCTGGCGCAACTGCAGCGCTACGACGTCGGCCGCCTGAACCCCGTAAGCAACTACGGCAAGCAGTTCGCGCTGCAACAGCCGCGCGACGGCGAGCGCATTCCCACGCTGGCCGCGCTGTTCGATCACGTGCGCGCACGCGGCGCTGCGGCTGCCACGGTGCGCTTCAACATCGAAACCAAGATCGACCCCACCAAGCCCGACGAGACCGCCGCGCCCGAGCCGGTGGTGCGCGCCCTGCTCGCCGAAATCGACAAGGCGCAAATGGGCAGTCGCGTGACCATCCAGAGCTTCGACTGGCGCACGCTCGCGCTGGTCGGCCAGTTCGCGCCGCAGTTGCCGCGCGCCTACCTGAGCTCCGCGCGCACGCTCAAGGACAGCCGCTGGACGGCCGGGCTCGACGCCTCTCAGTTCGCATCGACGCCGCAGTTGGTCAAGGCCGCGGCGGGCGCGGCGGGCGGGCCTGTCATCTGGTCGCCGGCCTACAACGACCTCACACCGGCTGCCATCAAGGAAGCGCAAGGACTCGGCCTCAAGGTGCTGCCCTGGACCGTGAACCAGCGCGCCGACATGCTGCGGCTGATGGACTGGGGCGTGGACGGCCTCATCACCGACTACCCCGACGTGCTGCGCGACCTGGTGCGCGAGCGCGGCCTGTCGCTGCCGCCACCGGGAAAGGCTTCATCATGAGCATCGCCGCACGACAACTCGAAACCATCGGCGGCCACATCGCGGCACTGCAAGGCGGCGGCGGATCGGCCGTTGTGCTGTCGAACGAGGCCCGCGCCAGCACAGACCTGCTGAGCGCCCTCCCGCCGCGCTATGGCGAGGTGCTGCTGAGCCTGCTCGACCGCCTCGAATCGAGCGCGCTGTTCAGCGAGGAGAGCTGTTCCTTCAGCCAGAAAAACCTGCTCGACAACCTGCAGGTGTGGGTCGACAAGGCCCGCGCGCAATTGGAGTCCTGAGGAGAACCCACATGCAAAGACGCACCCTTCTTCTGCGCGCCGCCCCGCTGCTCGCGCTTGTATCCACGGCGGCATGGCCGCTGGCCGCATCGGCCGCCGCGCCGATGGTCGAGATCTGGAAAGACCCGAACTGCGGCTGCTGCCAGGACTGGGTCAGGCATCTCAACGCGAACGGCTTCGCCACCCGCGTGCACGACGATGGCAACAACGCCGCGCGCACCCGGCTCGGCGTTCCCGCCAAGCTGGGCTCGTGCCACACCGGACTGATCGGCGGCTATGCGCTCGAAGGCCATGTGCCCGCGCGCGAGGTGCACAGGCTGCTGCGCGAAAAGCCCAAGGCCATCGGCCTTGCGGTGCCCGGCATGCCGGTGGGATCGCCAGGCATGGACGGCGCCACGTACGGCGATCGGCGCGACCCTTACGACGTGCTGCTCGTGCTGGCCGATGGCGGCAGCCGCGTCTACCAGAGCTACCGCTGAGAAAGATCGAGCCTTCCGTCAGCTGAAGCGGGCGGGATCGAACGGGGCCAGCGCCGTCTCGGGCGTGGTGCCCGCGAGCAATTGCGCCGCGAGCCTGCCGGTGCGCGCCGAGCCGCACAGGCCGACGTGCCCATGCCCGAAGGCCAGCACGATGTCCGCGCTGGCCGCGGCCGCGCCGATGCAGGGCAGCCCGTCGGGCAGGCTGGGCCGGTGGCCGAGCCAGTGCTTCACGGCCGCCGCCTGCGGCGCCTCCATGGCAAGCGCCGGAAACATCGACAGCAGATGCCGGTGCAGGATCTCGGCGCGCCGCCAGTCGGGCGCGGCCTCGAGCCCGCCGATCTCGACCTGGCCGGCCGCGCGCAGGCCGCCGTCCATCCAGTGCGCGATGAGCTTGCCGTCGGCCACCATGGTCGGCGTGCGCGGCCCCACCGAAGCCCCTTCGACGACCACGTGGTAGCCGCGTTCCGATTCGAGCGGCACCGCCGATCCGGCCGCCGCGGCCAGCGGGCCCGAGCGCGCGCCGGCGCAGATGGCGGCGGCGTCGCAGGCGATCTCGCCGGCCTCGGTGCGCACCGCGCGCAATCGCCCGCCTTCGATGCGAAAGCCGGTGGCGCGCGCCGCCACGCGCTGCGCGCCGGCCTCCTGCGCATGCCGCGCCAGCGCCGCCACGTAGGCCCCCGGATTGCGGCAGTGCCCGGCCTCGGGCACGAAGATGCCGAGCGTGTAGCGCGCATCGAGGTCGGGTTCGCGCTGCCGCAGTTCCGGCTCCGCCCATTCCTCCCATTGCACGCCGGTGTGCCGGCGCACGCGCCAGCCGAGCGCGTCGCCCTCGAACTCCTCACGCGAGCGGTACGCATGCAGCAGCCCGCGCTGCTCGATGAGCTGCGGCACCCCGGCCTCGGCGGCGAGCCGGGCGTGCAGCGCCGGTGCGTCGGCCAGCAGCGTGCGCAGCGCGTCGGCCGTGCGCTGCACGCGCGCCTCGGTCCAGCCCGAGGCCAGGTAGCGCAGCAGCCAGGGCAGGGCCCGCGGCAGATAGCGCCAACGCAGCGCAAGCGGCCCCAGCGGATCGGCCAGCCAGCCGGGCACCTTGCGCCACGCACCGGGCAGCGCGGGCGGCACCACGGAATGCGACGACAGCCAACCCGCATTGCCGTAGCTCGTGGCCTGCGGGCCCGCCCGGCTCGCCGGGCTCCACCACCGTCACGCGCAGGCCGGCGCGCAAGGCCTCGATGGCGGTCGCGCTGCCCACGGCGCCCGCGCCGATCACGACCACGTGGCGTCCCGCGCCTTGCGCAGAGAAACTTCTTGCAACTGTCATGGGGGCCTATCGTAGAGGGCGCGGTCCCATAATCGGCCGCCATGCCTGCTCCGTCATCCGTTTCCTCTTCCCTTGCTTCGTCTTCCGGCGCCATCACCGATGTGGCCGGCATCGAAGTCGGCCATTTTTCCGACACGCGCCGGCCCACCGGTTGCACCGTGGTCCTCGCCCGCGAAGGGGCGGTTGCCGGCGTCGATGTGCGCGGCGCCGCGCCGGGCACGCGCGAAACCGACCTGCTCTCGCCCGGCAACCTGGTACAGCAGGTGCACGGCATCATGCTGGCCGGTGGCAGCGCCTGGGGCCTGGCCGCGGCCGACGGGGCGATGCGCTGGCTCGAGGAGCGCAACATCGGCATGGACGTGCGCTTTGGCACCCTGCCCATCGTGCCGGCCGCCGTGCTGTTCGACCTGCCCATGGGCGACGCGCGCATCCGCCCCGATGCCGCGGCCGGCTATGCGGCCTGCGAGGCGGCCACCCGCAATGCGCCGGAAGAAGGCAACGTGGGCGCCGGCAGCGGCGCGCTCGTGGGCAAGCTCTTCGGTGTGCACCGCGCGATGAAGGGCGGCATCGGCACGGCCTCGGTCACGGTGGGTGGCGTGACGGTGGGCGCGCTCATCGCGGTCAACGCGCTGGGCGACGTGATCGATCCCGACACCGCGCGGCCGGTGGCCGGCGCGCGCACCGAAGACGGCCTTGCGCTGCTCGACACGCGCCGCGCCCTGCTGCGCGGCGAGCCGCCCAAGCCGCTGCTCGCGGGCACCAACACCACGCTCGGCGTGATCGCGACCGACGCGGTGCTGACCAAGGTGCAGGCCAACCGCCTCGCCAGCGTGGCGCACGACGGCCTCGCGCGCGCCATCAACCCGGTGCACACGATGAGCGACGGCGACACGCTGTTCGCGCTGGCCACCGGCCGCGTTCCGCTCGAAGGGCCCGCGTCCGAATCCAGGCCCGGCATGACCGTGCTCGGCACCATGGCCGCCGAAGCGGTGGCGCGCGCCACCTTGCGCGCGGTGCTGGCGGCGCGTTCCGTCACCGTTGGCGAGCTGCACGTCCCGTGCGCGGCCGACCTTCCAGCAACGAAAGTTTGAGCTCCCCATGGCCATGCCCAAGACGCTGAAACTGATCCTGCTGTCGATCCGCGACCTCATCGCCTCGGCAGGCCCGGTCGTGTTCCTCGTGATCGGCCTGCTGATCGCCGCCTACTGGTGGCTGGAGCCGCAGCCGCCCAAGCATGTGACGCTGGCCACCGGACCGACCGGCAGCGCCTATTCGCAGTTCGGCAAGCGCTATGCCGAGCTGCTCAAGACGAGCGGCATCGAGGTGGAACTCAAGGCCACCACGGGTTCTTCCGAGAACCTGGAACTGCTGCGCAGCGGCGGCGCCGACGTGGGCTTTGTGCGCGGCGGCAGCGCCGATCCGGTGGCCGACGAGAAAGCCGGGCTCACCTCCCTCGGCAGCCTGTTCTTCGAGCCGATCTGGCTCTTCTACCGCGCCGACAGCGCGCAGAAGATCGACCGCAAGACCGCCACCCTGACATCACTCGCCCAATTGCGCGGCCTGCGCGTGAATGTCGACCTGGCGGGCAGTGGCCTGCCCGAGATCATGGAAAGGCTCTTCAAGGCCAACCATCTCGAGCCCGAGGCGCTGCAGCTTTCCAACCTCGAACAGGCGGCCGCGGCCGAAGCGCTGCAGGCCGGCCTGCTCGACGCCATCGTGCTGGCTTCGGCGCCGCAGTCGCCGCAGGTGCAGCGGCTGCTGCGCGCGCCCGACATCAAGCTGATGGACTTCGGCCAGGCCGATGCGTACTCGCGGCGCTTTCCGTTCCTCTCGACGGTGACGCTGCCGCGCGGCGTGGTCGACCTGGCCAAAGACCTGCCGCCTACGGACGTCTCGCTGCTCGCGGCCACCACCTCGCTGCTCTCGCGCGACGAGACCCATCCCGCGCTGCGCCAGCTCTTCGCGCAGGCCGCGCAAGGCGTGCACAGCGACGCCGGCTGGTTCAACCGCGCACGCGACTTCCCCAACACGCGCACCAGCGAACTGCCCGTGAGCCCCGAAGGCGACCGCGCGATCAACGGCACGCCGCCGTTCTGGCAGCGCTACCTGCCGTTCTGGGCCAGTAATCTGATCGAGCGCATGTGGCTGGTGCTTGGCGGCCTCCTGGTGCTGATGCTGCCGCTGAGCCGCGTGGTGCCGCCGCTCTACCAGTTCCGCGTGCGGCGCCGCGTGTTCCGCTGGTATGCGCGGCTGCGCGACATCGAGACCAAGGTGGATACCCGCCAAGGCGGGCGCGACGAATTGCTCGACGAACTCGAGGAGCTCGACCGCGTGGTCAACAAGGTGGCCGTTCCGCTGTCATACGCGGACGAGCTCTACGCGCTGCGCAACAACATCCACACGGTGCAAAGGCGCGTGCAGATGCGCTGGCCGCAGCCGGGCGATTTCGCGCCCCGGACGCCGCCGCCCGCAGAAGCCGCAAAAAGCGCTTGACTTGGAGTGCGCTCCAACTTCGAGAATTCCCGCCATGGAAGCCCACTTGACCATTGCGGAAGTCGCGCGGCGCACCGGCCTCACGGCCGACACGCTGCGCTACTACGAGCGCATTGGACTGATCGCCGCGGTGCCTCGTGCACCGGGCGGCCAGCGCCGCTATGCGAGCGCCGACCTGGACTGGCTGGCCTTCCTGTTGCGCCTGCGCGAGACCGGCATGCCCATCCAGGGCATGCAGGCCTTCGCCAGGCTTCGAAGCCAGGGGGACGCCAGTGTCGGGGAGCGGCGCCAGATGCTCGAACAGCATCTTGCCGATGTCCAGGCCAAGGTGGCGGCGCTGCAGCAATCCATGCAGGCGCTGTCGCTGAAGATCGAGCACTACCGTGCCATCGACAGGAAGCGTCCCTCGTCACCGGGCACAGCCCCCGAAGGAAAGACGAGCAATGACCCAAGCACAAGCGGCAAGCCAGCACCGCAACGACGACAACCTGCGCTACGAGCGCGGGCTCGCCAAACTCCAGCAGATCGACGGTGAAGGCGGCGTCAAGGTCGTCGAAAGCCTGGCCGGCATCGCCCCTGATTTCGCGCGCCTCTTGATCGAGTTTCCGTTCGGCGACATCTACTCGCGCCCCGGCCTCGACCTGCGTTCGCGCGAGATCGCGGTGGTGGCCGCGCTCACGGCCATGGGCAACGCCGCGCCGCAGCTCAAGGTGCACATCCAGGGCGCGCTCAACGTCGGCGTCACGCGCACCGAAATCGTCGAGACCCTCATGCAGATGGCCGTGTACGCGGGCTTCCCCGCCGCACTCAACGGCCTGGCCGCAGCGCGCGAGGTGTTTGCGGCCGACGATGAAAAAAGCGCACGGCCCCTTGCGGAACCGCGCGCTTTTGCGGAAACGGCCTGAGGCTTACTTGAGCGCCTTGTAGCGCATGCGCTTGGGCTTGGCCCCTTCTTCGCCCAGGCGCTTCTTCTTGTCGGCTTCGTACTCCTGGTAGTTGCCGTCGAAGAAGGTCCACTGGCTGTCGCCTTCGGCCGCAAGAATGTGCGTGGCAATGCGGTCGAGGAACCAGCGGTCGTGGCTGATGACCATGACCGTGCCGGCGAATTCGAGCAGCGCGTCTTCGAGCGCACGCAGGGTTTCCACGTCCAGGTCGTTCGACGGTTCGTCCAGCAGCAGTACGTTGCCGCCCGCGATCAGCGTCTTGGCCAGGTGCAGCCGGCCGCGCTCGCCGCCCGACAGCGTGCCGACCTTCTTCTGCTGGTCGGCGCCGTTGAAGTTGAAGCGGCCCGCGTAGGCGCGGCTCGCCATCTGGAACTTGCCGACATTGATGATGTCCAGGCCGTTCGAGATGTCTTCCCACACGGTCTTGTTGTTGGCGAGCTCGTCGCGGTGCTGGTCGACGAAGGCCATCTTGACCGTCGAGCCGATGATGACTTCGCCGCTGTCCGCCTTCTCCTTGCCCGCGAGCAGCTTGAAGAGCGTCGACTTGCCGGCGCCGTTCGGGCCGATGATGCCGACGATCGCGCCCGGCGGCACGGTGAAGCTCAGGTTGTCGATCAGCATGCGGTCGCCGAAGGACTTGCTGACGCCGTGGAACTCGAACACCTGCTGGCCCAGCCGCTCCGCCACCGGAATGAAGATCTCCTGCGTCTCGTTGCGCTTCTGGTATTCCAGGTCGCTCAGCTCCTCGAAGCGGGCCAGGCGGGATTTGCTCTTGGCCTGGCGTGCCTTCGGGTTCTGGCGCGACCACTCCAGCTCCTTCTTCAGCGCCTTGGCGTGGGCTTCTTCGCTCTTCTGCTCCTGCGCCAGGCGTTCGCCCTTCTGCTCGAGCCAGGTGCTGTAGTTGCCCTTCCAGGGAATGCCGCGGCCGCGGTCCATTTCCAGGATCCACTCGGCCGCGTTGTCGAGGAAGTAGCGATCGTGGGTGATGGCCACCACGGTGCCCGTGAAGCGCTGCAGGAACACTTCGAGCCACTCCACCGATTCGGCGTCCAGGTGGTTGGTCGGCTCATCGAGCAGCAGCATGTCGGGCTTGGACAGCAAGAGGCGGCACAGCGCCACGCGCCGCTTTTCGCCGCCTGACAGCAGGCCGATCTTCGCGTCCCACGGCGGAAGGCGCAATGCGTCGGCGGCGATTTCGAGTTGATGTTCGGAATCGGTGCCGGCGGTGGCGATGATGGCTTCGAGTTGGGCCTGCTCGGCCGCCAGCGCGTCGAAGTCGGCGTCTTCGGCGCCATAGGCGATGTACACCTCTTCGAGGCGCGCCTTGGCCGCAAACACCGCACCCATGGACTCTTCGACCGATTCGCGCACCGTGTGCTCGGTGTTGAGCTTGGGTTCCTGCTCCAGATAGCCGATCGTCATCCCCGGCATGGGCAGCGCCTCGCCCTCGAACTCCTTGTCCACACCCGCCATGATCTTGAGCAGCGTGGACTTGCCCGAGCCGTTCAGGCCGAGCACGCCGATCTTGGCGCCGGGGAAGAAAGAAAGCGAAATGTCTTTCAAGAGCTGCCGCTTGGGCGGCACGGTCTTGCTGACGCGGTTCATCGAATAGACGTATTGAGCCATCTGTGAGGGTTACCTTGGGTAGCGGGATTCGGGAAAAATCGGAGAACGGCGCCGGCGCCCGAAGGAAGCTTTCGGGCGCGGCAAACCATGGATTATCGACTCATGCGACAATACACACCGTTGCCGGGTCCAGTTGCCCGCAACACCGGCTCTCTGCCGGGGACGAAGAAAGCGCCTTTCAACCCTCTTGCGAGGGCGGACTTTCCGGCTCCCACCCCTGACCTTCATCAGCCTTGACTGGCTCGGCGTCACCAAAAGACGCCAAGCGGGCCGATGCCACTGCGCCGTGTATGGCGCTTATTGTTTCCAATGAATTTTGACGAACTGAAGCTGGCTCCCGCCATCTTGAAGGCTGTGCACGAGCACGGTTACGACACCCCCACCCCCATCCAGGCGCAAGCCATTCCCGCGGTCCTCGAAGGCCACGACCTTCTGGGCGGCGCCCAGACCGGCACCGGCAAGACCGCTGCGTTCACCCTGCCCATGCTGCACAAGCTCAGCGTGGGCGCGAGCGCCACCAACAAGTTCGGCGGCATCGGCATCCGTGCGCTGGTGCTCACGCCCACGCGCGAACTCGCGGCCCAGGTCGAGGAGTCGGTCCGCACCTATGGCAAGTACCTGGAGCTCGACTCGACCGTGATCTTCGGCGGCGTGGGCATGAACCCGCAGATCAGCAAGCTCAAGAAGGGCGTCGACATCCTCGTGGCCACCCCCGGCCGCCTGCTCGACCTGCAGCAGCAGGGCATGCTCGACCTGAGCCAGGTCCAGATGCTGATCCTGGACGAAGCCGACCGCATGCTCGACATGGGCTTCATCCATGACGTGAAGAAAATTCTTGCGCTGGTGCCCAGGGAAAAGCAGAGCCTGCTGTTCTCGGCCACCTTCAGCGACGAGATCCGCGACCTGGCCGCCACGCTGCTCAAGAACCCGCAGAGCATCCAGGTCACGCCGCGCAACACCACCGTGCAGCGCATCACCCAGGTGATCCACCCCGTGGGCCGCGGCAAGAAGAAGGCGCTGCTCGCGCACATCATCAACGAGAACAAGTGGAGCCAGGTGCTCGTGTTCACGCGCACCAAGTTCGGTGCCAACAGCGTGGCCGAGTTCCTCACCAAGAACGGCATCGAGGCGATGGCGCTGCACGGCAACAAGAGCCAGAGCGCGCGTACGCAGGCGCTGGCCGGCTTCAAGAGCGGCGACATCCGCGCGCTGGTGGCGACCGACATCGCGGCCCGCGGCATCGACATCGACGAGCTGCCGCACGTCGTGAATTTCGAGATCCCGAACGTCAGCGAAGACTACGTGCACCGCATCGGCCGCACCGGCCGCGCCGGTTCGAGCGGCGAGGCCGTGAGCTTCGTCTGCCTGGACGAAGAAGGCTTCATGCAGGAAATCGAACGCTTCACCAAGCAGACGATTCCGGTGCAGTTCGTCGAAGGCTTCGGCCCTGAGGACGGCGAGCGCGCCGAACCGATCGCAATGGGTCGCCAGACGATCTGGGGCGGCGCCGGCCGTCCGCCGAGCCGCGACGTGATGCAGGCAGCTGCCAAGGCTGCCCGCACCGAAATGCTGTCGCGTATTCGCGAGAACAAGGCTGGCCAGGGCGGCGGCGAGCGCGCTGGAGGTGGTGGTGGTGGCGGCAACGGCGGCGGCCAGCGCCGCGGTGGCGGCCAGGGCGGCGGCGGTGGTCAAGGCCGCAACGCCAATGGTGGCGGCCAGGGACAGGGCCAAGGCCCGCGCAGCCAGGGCGCCCGCGCGCCGCAAAGCCGCGGACCGCAGGGCCCGGCACGCACGCCGCACCATGCACCTCAGCATCAACAACAGAATCATCTGCCGCATGACGAGCGCCAACCGCGCCATCACGGCAACAGCCACAGCCCGACGCAGGCCAACCAGGTGGCGCACCTGCGCGCCGAAGCAGTCGCGGGCGGCGACGGCCAGCCGGATCCGTTGCGCACGAGCGTCGACCACATGGGTGGCGGCCGCGGTCGCGGACGTCCGGGCGGTGGCGGTGGCGGCTACGGCGGCAATCGTTCGGGCGGCGGTGGCCGTTCGGGCGGCGGCGGCGGTGGTGGTTACGGCGGCGGCGGCGGTGGCAACCGCTCCGGCGGCGGTGGCGGTGGCGGTGGCGGCCGATCGTTTGGTCGCTGATCAGCGCCGCAGGTAGAACACCTGCCTCGCAAATGAACAAAGGGCACCTCGGTGCCCTTTGTCTTTTTTCCGTCAGCGCGGCGGCGCCGTGTTGGCCCGGATGTTCTTCGCGATCCTGATGGCCAGCGCGGCCACCGCATCGTCATAGCTGCGCGCCACCTCCTGCGGCTGCGCCACCAGTTCGCCGAAGCTGCCCCAGCGATCGCGCGCCTTCGCGGGCACGCTGCCGGAAGAATCGCCGCTGGCATCGGCACCGTAGTAGATGGTCTCGGAATACACGGTGTCGCCGTCCTTGGCGGTCATCAGGTAGGCGCTCAGGTTCACGCGCGGCACATAGTCGGTCGAGAAGCGCGCCGAATACATGCCGACCTCGTTGAAGTAGACGTGCAGCACCGGCTCCGAAGTCGGCAGCATTCCGTAGTCGATGTTGTCGGGCGAAGCCGCCGGCCTGGAAACGCCCTCGAGCGCCTGCGCCTGGTAGCCCTGCGCATTCAACTGCGCAACCAGTGCGGCCGTCATCTTCGGCCCCATGTCATTGCGGACGGCTTCCATGCGCTCGTTGAATTCGGAGCCCTTGACGCGATCGGCAATCGACTGCCACAGCACGCCGAGCGGGATGCCCTTGTTCTCGGTGTGAAGCTTCTTGATCGGTGCCACGGGGATCACCATGACGCGGGTGACGGTGGGAAGTTCCGGCACAGTTGCGGGCCTGGAGCCGCAGCCCGCGAGCACCAGGATGCCGGTAAGGGCCAGGGCCAGCACGACGCGGCGGGACGGCAGGCTGCGATCGACAGGCTTCATCGGCTTGCCTCAGAGCTTTCCGCTGTCCGCCGGGTTGTGCACGATCTGGATCAGCACGTCGGGCGTGTAGGCTCTGGTGCGCGAGATCTCGGCGATTTCGCCTCCTGCCGTGCCCGCGAAGACCAGCACGCCCTGCCCTTTGTAGGCCAGGTAATGGCGCCACCGGTCCGTTCCGTTGTAGGTGGGGATCCAGGCCTTGCCTGTGTTCCGGACCGTTTCGGCGTTCGGCTTGCCTGCGATCCTGACCGCCTCCGCATAGGTCATGCTGGGCCGAAGCTGCGCGAATGCCGTGCCGGGCACCGGCTGGCCAACCACGGTGCGTTCCTCGTCTTCCTGCGCCGCAACCAGAGCGCGCCGGCCGGGCTCGTACAAGGGGGCCGATTGGCAAGCGGCGAGCGTGAGGCACGCCAGGAGAACGGAACAGCTCGATCGAAATTGCATTTTTTCTCTTCCAGGAAGGACGCCGGATTGTCGACTTGCAAGTGCCGACACAAACGTTGGAGGATCACAAATCCAACACGTTTTCCGCGCTTTTTGTCAGCCAGGCAACACCCACGAAGCCGCGCTCTCGTGTTCGTTAATGCGAAAGGCGTCATCTCGCGCGAACCCGTGCGAACACAATTGCAAGCCATGCAAGACATCCCGCCCAACTACGCCACCCTCTTCGTCGCCACCTGCAACCTGCTGAATCTCGCCAACCCGCAACGGGTGTATTACGAGAACCAGGATGCCTACGACGAGCGCGAATACGAACGCAAGATCGCCTGGACCGGCGAGCGCTTCCACGCGCTCAATGCCGACGTGCTCGCGGTGCAGGAAGTCTGGGACGAGAGCGCGCTGAAGGCCGCCATTGCGCGCAGCGGCCTGCGCTACGACTTCGTCTCGGTGCCCGGCGCCGAGAACACGCCGCCGCACAACGGCGCGCAGGGCACGCCGCGGGTCGGCATCGCCACGCGGCTGCAGGTGGACCATGTCCAGTCATTCGTCGACTTTCCGCCGGGCTTCGGGGTCGAGGTGCCGGGCCTCGGCCCGCACACGCGCTTCGAGCGCCCGCCCCTCCTGGCCACGCTGCGCATGAAGCACGGGCAGCAGGTGCATGTGCTGACGGTGCACCTCAAGTCGAAGCGGCCGAAATTCCTGCAGGACGCGCAAGGCAATGCCCTGGAAGACCGGGAGGACCGCAAGGTCGGCGCAATGGCTTCGCTGCGCTCGCTCGTCATGCGGGGCGTCGAGGCGGCGGCCCTGCGCTGCATCGTGATCGACCTGCTGCAGGGCACGAACACGCCGCTGGTGGTGATGGGCGACTTCAACGACGAGCCGCACAGCGTCACCACGCAACTGGTGGCCGCCACCTCCGAGGTGGCCTACGACAAGGCCGCGCGCGACGTGGCGCTGTTCAATGCCTACGAGATGCAGGGCGAATCGGCGCTCAAGAAAGACGTGGCCTATTCGCACATCCACCAGGGCTTTCCGGCCGTGCTCGACCAGATCTTCGTGAGCGAGGAGTTCGTTGCGACGAGCCGGCGCAGCCTGGGCGACGTGCGCCGGGTCGACTACTTCAACGACCACCTGCACGAAGGCCGCGACCGCTCGCGCTCGGACCACGGCTTCGTGCGCGCGCTGCTCCGGCTGCGCACCGATTAGGGCATGCGCCGGCCGCTCTGGCGGTCGAACAGGTGCACGCGGTCGGCATCGATGGCCAGGCCCACGGTCTGGTCGGGCTGCGCGTCGACGCGGCCGTGCACCGCCAGCACCAGCTTCGCTTCGCCGACCTGCACCAGCAGTTCGGTCTCGGCGCCCGTGGGCTCGACCACGATCACCTGCGCATCGACGCCGCTGCCGCCGCCCAGCGTGATGTCGCCGGGACGGATGCCGTAGTGCACCGGCTGGCCGTCGGGTGCCGAGGTGGCCGGCGGCACGGGCCAGCGCGCGCCGTGGGCCTCCACCCAGCATTCGCCACCCGAGCGCCGCACCGTGCCCTCGATCACGTTCATCGACGGTGAGCCGATGAACTGCGCGACGAACAGGTTGTCGGGGCGGTCGTACAGGTCGAGCGGCGTACCGATCTGCTCGACGATGCCGTCGTGCATCACCACGATGCGGTCGGCCATGGTCATGGCTTCGATCTGGTCGTGCGTCACGTAGACCGTGGTGGTCTTCAGGCGCTGGTGCAGCGCCTTGATCTCGGCGCGCATGGCCACGCGCAGCTTGGCGTCGAGGTTGGACAGGGGCTCGTCGAACAGGAACACCTTGGGGTCGCGCACGATGGCACGCCCCATGGCCACGCGCTGGCGCTGGCCGCCCGACAGTTCGCGCGGATAGCGTCCGAGCAGCGCGTCGAGGTTGAGGATCTTCGCCGCCCGCGACACGCGCTCGTCGGTCACCGACTTCTCGGCGTTGCGCAGCCGCAGGCTGAAGCCCATGTTCTCGCCCACCGTCATGTGCGGATAGAGCGCGTAGCTCTGGAACACCATGGCGATGTCGCGGTCCTTCGACTCGAGGTCGTTGACCACGCGGCTGTCGATCATGATCTCGCCGCCGCTGATGTCTTCCAGGCCCGCGAGCATGCGCAGCAAGGTCGACTTGCCGCAGCCCGAAGGCCCGACCAGCACCACGAACTCGCCGTCGGTGATGTCGAAGCTCAGGCCCTGGATGATCTGGACCTTGCCGAAGGATTTCTGGATATTGCGAAAGGATACGGATGCCATTTTTATTCCCAGGGTTCGCTCAGCTCTTGACGGCACCAGCGGTGAGTCCGCCCACCATGTAGCGCTTGAAGGCGTAATAGATCGCCGCAGGCGGCAATGCGTAGATGAGGCCGGTGGCCATCAGCAGCTCCCACGGCGAATCGTCGGCCGACAGGAAGTTGCCGAGCGCCACCGCGAGCGTCACGCTCCTGTCGTTCGACAGCAGCAGGAAGGCGTAGAGGTATTCGTTCCATGCCAGCAGCAGCGAATAGGTGCCCACCGCCACCAGCGACGGCACCATCAGCGGCAGGTACACCAGGCGGAACAGCTGCAGCGGCGAAGCACCGTCCATGCGCGCGGCTTCGTCGAGTTCGTAGGGCAGCTTGTCGGAAGCCTGCTTCAGCACCCAGATGCAATACGGCGAGGCGATGGTCACCATGGCGAGGATCAGCGACCACTGGCTGTTGAGGAGACCATAGTTGCCCATGGTCTTGTACATGGGCACCGCGAGAAAGGCCGCGGGAATGAAGTAGGTGAAGAGCGCCAGGTTCATCACCGTGCGCCCGCCCCTCACGCGCAGCCGGCTGATCGCGAACGCAGCCGTGGTCGCGACGAACAGCGTGAGCGCGCCGACCGACACCGCGATCAGGAGCGAGTTCCACAGCTGCAGCCAGAAGTGGTCGAGGTAGAAGTGCTTCTGCTGGAACACGATGCGGAAGTTGTCCAGCGTCGGGTTCTTGGGCCACAGGTGGCCCGAGGTCGCGGAGTCTTTCGACGAGATCGCGAACAGCACCATGTGATAGACCGGGATCAGCGTCCACAGCAGCACCGGAATGCCAATCAGCAGCAGCTTGGCCTCGGTCGCTATGGCCTTGGGGGTCCAGCGTTTCATTTCGAGAGCCTCTTCATCATGAAGTAAACAAGCGGCAGAACCAATGGCAAGGCCACCACGATCGAAGCCATCGACAGATCCACCTGATCAAGGCGCAGATAGCGGATGCCCAGCGTCGCAAGCACATGCGTCAGGTCGGCAGGTCCGCCGCCGGTCAGCAGGTAGACGCTGTTGAAGTCGCCCAGCGTCCAGATCATCGAGAGGATCAGCGAGGTGATGTAGAGCGTCTTCAGCGCCGGCCAGCTCACGAAGCGGAATTTCTGCCATGACGAGGCGCCGTCGACCGAGGCCGCTTCGTACTGCTCGGTGGGAATGGCCAGCCGGCCGGCCACGAGGATGAGCGTCCAGAACGGCAGCGACTTCCACACGTGCACCACCATCGCGAAGGTGAGCGCCAGCGCCGGGTCGTTGAGCCAGTTGGGGCCGTCGGCGCCGGTCAGGCGGAAGATGGTGCTGTTGATCACGCCCCACTCCGGGTTGAGCATGAAGCGGATCGACAGGATGGTTGGAATCGAAGGCATCGCCCATGGCAGGATGAAGATCGCCGAAATGATCTTGATCCACCAGCGCGATGTCACGAAGAAGCCCGACAGCACCAGCGCGACGAGCATCTTGATGTTGATCGCCACGACCAGGAAGATGGCCGTGTTGATCACCGAGCGGAAGAAGATCGGGTCTTCGACCAGCTTCACGTAGCTTTGCGGATGGCGGGCGAGCCACAGCCCGTAGCCCACCGGGTACAGCACGAACACCACGAACACCAGCAGGTAGGGCACGACCATGACCGCGCCCCAGAACTGCCAGCGCGCATGCCGCGCTCCAAGATTGACGAGAGGCGCCGGAAGCGGCGCGGCGGTAGCGGTGGCAGTGGAGCTCATGCGAGTCAGCCCGGTGAAGGTGGTTCCGAGTGCGGCTTACTGTGCCGCCACCGTCTTGATGCGCGCGATCATCTCGTCCACGGCCTTGTCCACCGGCACCTTGTCGGTCACGACGCGGCTCATGGCCTTGGCCCAGACGTTCTCGTTGTTGAGCACGGTGAACTTGTAGTTCTTGGTGAATTCGAAGGTCACGGTGCCGGCGGCGTACTGGTTGAAGACCGAGAGGCGGTGCGGGTCAGCCTTCCAGAAGTCGCGCTGCTGCCCGGTCTTGGTCACGGGGAACCAGCGGCCCAGCGAACCCTCGACGTACGGCGTGAGGTTTTCTTCCTGCAGCAGGAAGGCCACGAACTCCTTGGCGCGCGCCTTGTTCTTGGCGTCCTTGAACACCACGCCGGTCTTCACCGCGCTGCGATAGACCATCTTGCTGCCGTCGGGCTTGCTCGGGAAGCCGGCCGTGCGGATGCGCTCGGTGTAGTTCTTGCGCGCTTCTTCGCGCTGCTCGGGCGTGAGCGAGGCGTTGTTCGAATCGTCGAGCCACTTGGCGGCAATGGAGATGGTCGCGTTGTGCGTCATCACGGTCGTCTTGTTGTGGAACGCGACGTTGTTGTCCGGGTCCTTCCAGCTGGTGGAAGAAGGCGGCGTGCAGCCCTTGGTGTAAGGCGCGGTGTAGTCGGTCAGCGCGCCGATCAGGCCGGTGCGCACCTTCGGGTCGTCGACCAGCAGCTTGCCGTTGTCGTCCACCAGCTTGACGTTGTAGGCGTCCATGAAGGTCAGGAACGAATAGAAGGAGTCGCTGGAGTCCACGCCCATCGGCATGCCGATGCCGAAGCTGCGCTTGCCGCTTTCCTTGCGGCTGGCGGGCTGTACCTTCTCGCACCAGAACGACCAGTACTCCTTCCAGGTGCCCGGAATGTCCGATTCCTTGAAGCCCGCTTCCGCCAGCATGTCGCGCCAGTACTCGACGTGCATCGTCTGCTGCTTGATCGGGAAGGCGTAGTAGGCCTTGTTCTTGGTCTGGTCGTTGTAGAGATAGGTGGTCTCCAGCGTGTTGGGCGCGAAGCGCTCCTTCATGGGCGCGAGCACGCTGCTGATGTCTTCGAGCTTGCCGTCGAAGGCCCACTTGCCGGTGACCTGGAAGTCGTACACATCGGCGTACGCCACGTCGGGCGGGCTGCCCGAGTCGAGCGCAGACACGGTCTTGGGGATCATGTCCTGGATCGGGTACTGCGACAGCTCGATCTTCACGTTCTTGTTCTTTTCCTCGAACTTCTTGATGGCGGCGAACAGCGCATCGTCCTCGGCCTTGTAGAAGCCCTTGACCCACCAGACGGTGAGCTTTTCCTGCGCGGCAGCGGGACCTGCCGCCGCCAACAACCCCAGCGCGAACAACGTCGGCGCTATCAGCGACTTGACGACTTTCATGGTGTCTCCTTCTTCTTCGGTGGAAATGCTCGAACACGAGCGTGGGTGAAAAAATCTGTTGCAACCTGCGCCGGCCGGCACCTGAACCCGGGCTGCCGGCTAGTTCGCTTTGAGCCGCGGCGGCGGACGGCTGAGCCGCGGCAGCCGGCGGCGCGAGCCGATCACGTCGTCGATGTCCTGCCGCGCGCCGTCGATCAGGCGGATGACCGCCTGCTCGGCCTTCGGCGGATCATGTGCAATCACCGCGTCGAGCACCGCGCGGTGCAGCGGCAGCGAAAGCGCGGGACCGTCGGGCTTGCTGGTCGAGATCTCGAAGCTGGTGCGAAGCAGCGCACTGAGCGCCTTGCTCATCTGCGCCAGCATCCGGTTGCGCGCCGCGCTCAGGAGGCCGGTGTGAAAGCGAAGGTCGAAGGTGACATAGTCGCCGCCGTTCTCCACGGCTTCCTTCATGCCGGCATAGGCGCGCTCGATCTCTTCGATGTCCTGCGTGCTGGCGCGCTCGGCCGCGAGCCGCACGGCCGCCGGCTCGACCACGCGCCGCAGGTCCTGCAGGTCGCGCAGGAACTCGGGCGTGAGCCCGGCGCGCGACTGCCAGGTGATGACATCGGGGTCGAACCAGTTCCACTTGTCCTGCGGCAACACCCGCGTGCCGACCTTCGGCCCCGTCACGATCAGGCCCTTGGCGGCAAGCGATTTGATGGCTTCCCGCACCACGGTGCGGCTCACGCCCAGTTCCTCGCCCAGAATGGGTTCGGCCGGTATCGACGCCCCGATCGCATAACGGCCGGCCACGACAGCTTCGCCGAGCAATTCGAGCGTGCGACCGTGGATGTTCTTGATCATGTGCGTGATGTGAAATTTGATATGCCGACGCTCGAAAACACTAAGGGTCCGGCCAGTTCTTCGCACTTATCATATGATGATTGAAATGGCCGATCGGCAGGACAAACCCTGAGGTTTGGGGCCGCAAGCGGTCGTAAATGGAGACAACCGATGAGCACTTCCCCCAAGAAAAAATCCAGCGACCTGCGCAGTCAGCAATGGTTCGGCCGCAACGACCGCGACGGCTTCATCTACCGCAGTTGGGTGAAGGGCAAGGGCGTGCCGCACGACCAGTTCGACGGGCGCCCCGTCATCGGCATCTGCAACACCTTCAGCGAGCTCACGCCCTGCAACTCGCATTTCCGTACGCTCGCCGAGCAGGTGAAGATCGGCGTCTACGAAGCGGGCGGTTTCCCTCTTGAGTTCCCGGTGATGTCGCTCGGCGAGACGCTGCTGCGCCCCACCGCCATGCTGTATCGCAACCTCGCGAGCATGGACGTGGAAGAAAGCATCCGCGGCAATCCGCTCGACGGCGTGGTGCTGCTCATGGGCTGCGACAAGACCACACCCGCGCTCATGATGGGCGCGGCCAGCGTCGACCTGCCGACTATCGGCGTCTCCGGCGGGCCGATGCTCTCGGGCAAATGGCGCGGCCAGGAGCTGGGCTCGGGCACCGGCGTGTGGCAGATGAGCGAGCAGGTGCGCGCCGGCACGCTCAAGCTGCAGGACTTCTTCGAGGCCGAGAGCTGCATGCACCGCAGCCACGGCCATTGCATGACCATGGGCACCGCGAGCACCATGGCCTGCATGGTCGAGTCGCTCGGCATCGGCCTGCCGGGCAACGCGGCCTACCCGGCCGTGGATGGCCGGCGCAACGTGCTGGCGCGCATGGCCGGCCGGCGCATCGTCGACATGGTGCATGAAGACCTGAACATGTCGAAGATCCTCACGCGCCAGGCGATCGAGAACGCCATCAAGGTCAATGCGGCCATCGGCGGCTCCACCAACCTCGTCATCCATCTGCTGGCCATTGCGGGGCGCATCGGCGTGGACCTTTCGCTCGACGACTTCGACCGGCTGGCGTCCGACCTGCCCTGCCTGGTCGACCTGCAGCCTTCGGGCCGCTTCCTGATGGAAGACTTCTGCTACGCGGGCGGGCTGCCGGTGGTCATCAAGGAGATCGCGCAGTACCTGCACAAGGACGCCATCACGGCCAACGGCCAGACGCTGTGGGACAACGTGAAGGACGCCGAGAACTACAACCCGCAGGTGATCCGCCCGCTGGCCGAGCCCTTCAAGGACAAGGCCGGCATCTGCGTGCTGCGCGGCAACCTTGCGCCCAACGGCGCCATCATCAAGCCCAGCGCCGCCACGCCCGAACTGCTGGTGCACAAGGGCCGCGCGGTGGTGTTCGAAAACGCCGACGACCTGCACAAGCGCATCGACGACGAGAACCTCGACATCGACGAGCACTGCGTCATGGTGCTGAAGAACTGCGGCCCGCGCGGCTATCCGGGCATGGCCGAGTCGGGCAACATGCCGCTGCCGCCGAAGGTGCTGCGCAAGGGCATCACCGACATGGTCCGCATCAGCGACGCGCGCATGAGCGGCACGGCCTACGGCACGGTGGTGCTGCATACGGCGCCCGAGGCGGCCGCGGGCGGGCCGCTCGCGGTGGTGCAGGACGGCGACATCGTCGAGCTCGATGTGCCCAACCGCAAGCTGCATCTGCATGTGAGCGACGAAGAGCTCGCAAGGCGGCTCGAGAAGTGGGTCGCACCCAAGCCGCCGCTCGACTCGGGCTATTGGAAGCTGTACGTCGACACGGTGCTGCAGGCCGATCAGGGCGCCGACCTGGCCTTCCTGCGTGGTCGCCGCGGGGCCTTCGTGCCGCGCGACAATCACTGACATGACAAGACTGGTCGCCATCGATTGGGGCACGAGTTCGCTGCGCGGCGCATTGCTCGATGCCAACGGCAAGGTGCTCGAAGAGCGCAGCGATGCGCGCGGCATCCTCAAGGTGCCGCAAGGCGGCTTCCCCGCTGTCTTTGAAGCGCTGTTCGGCGACTGGATGCATCTGGAAGGCGCGCGCTGCCTGATCTCCGGCATGGCCGGCAGCAAGCAGGGCTGGGTCGAGGCGCCGTACTGCGCCTGCCCGGCGGGCCGCGTCGAAGTGGGCCGCAGCATCATCGACATCGACGTGCGGCCGGGCTCGCGCATCTCCATGGTGCCGGGCCTCAGCGACGAGCATGACGGCGTTCCCGATGTCATGCGCGGCGAAGAGGTGCAGATCTTCGGCGCCATGTCGATCGCCGGGCTGGACGAGGGCGTCTTCGTGCTGCCGGGCACGCACAACAAGTGGGCCACGGTCAAGAAAGGCCGCGTCGCGGGCTTTCGCACCTACATGACGGGCGAGTTCTACGCGCTGCTGAGCCAGCACTCGATCCTGGCGCGCACGCTCGACGCGGCGGCGCCGCTCGACGAAGCGGCCTTCCTCGACGGCGTGACGCGCTCCGAGAACGGCCACGGCCTGCTGCACAACGCCTTCGGCACGCGCACGCTCGCGCTGTTCGAGCGCATGGCCACGCAGGAACTCTCCAGCTATCTCTCGGGCCTGCTCATCGGCGAAGAATTGCGCACGCAGTCGCTGCAGGCGGCCGGCGAGGTCGTGCTGATCGGCTCCTCCGCCCTCACCCAACGCTACGCCCTGGCGCTGCGCGCCACCGGCACCGCCACGCGCACGCTCGGCGCCGAAGCCACCTGGGCCGGGCTGCATGCGCTGTCCGGCTTTCTCGACGCAGACAGAATTCCGCCATGACCACACCGCAACAAAAATTCGAGGCCGCGATGCGCGAGCTGCCGCTGGTCGCCATCCTGCGCGGGCTCACGCCTGCCGAGGCCGCCGAGGTGGGCGATGCCATCGTCGAGTCCGGCTTCCGGCTGCTCGAGGTGCCGCTCAATTCGCCCAAGCCCTACGCCAGCATCACGCTGATGCGCACGCGCTTCCCGCACGCCCTGGTGGGCGCCGGCACGGTGCTCGACGTGCAGCAGGTGCGCTATGTGCATTCGGCCGGCGGCGAGCTGATCGTGTCGCCCAACTTCAATGCCGACGTGATCGCCGAAGCCATGCGGCTCGGCATGGTCTGCCTGCCCGGCGTGATGACACCGACCGAAGCCTTCGGCGCGCTGGCCGCGGGCGCGACCGGGCTCAAGCTGTTCCCGGCCGAACTGGCATCGCCTGCGGTGGTGAAGGCCCTGCTCGCGGTACTGCCCCAAGGCACGCCGCTGATGCCCGTGGGCGGCATCACGCCCGCCAACATGGCCGAATGGCGTGCGGCCGGCGCGGCCGGCTTCGGCATCGGCTCCGCGCTGTACAAGCCGGGCAAGCAGGCATCGGCCGTGCGCGCCGATGCGCAGAAATTCGTCGCGGCCTTCACGGGCGCGACCGCCATCTGAAAATCTTCTTTCCAACGTCCACGAGGGAGCGTCGATGTCCGCCGATTCAGCCTACGCCAGCCCCGCCATCCGCAAGCTGCGCGAAGACCTTGCGCTTGCATTGCGCGCCGCCGCCCACCACGGATTGTCCGAAGGGGTCTGCAACCATTTCAGCGTGCTGCTGCCCGGCGCACAGGACCGCTACCTGATCAATCCGCGCGGCCTGCACTGGAGCGAGATCGGCCCTGACGACATCGTGCTGATCGATGTGCACGGCGAAGTGCTGGCCGGCCGCCATAGGGTGGAGCCGACCGCCCTCTTCATCCACGGCGCGGTGCACCGCCTCACGGGCCACGCAGTCGTGCTGCACTGCCACATGCCCTACGCCACGGCACTCACGCTCACGGCCGATCGTGCGCTCGATCCCACGCTGAGCCAGAACGCGATGCGCTACATGAACCGCATCGCGATCGACGGGGTCTACAACGGCCTTGCGCTCGATGATGCCGAAGGCGAGCGCATCGCGCGCGCCATGGCGGGCAAGGACATCGCCTTTCTCGCGAACCATGGCGTGATCGTGGCGGGCGCCTCCATTGCGCATGCCTACGACGATCTCTACTATCTGGAACGCGCGAGCCTGCACCAGGTGATTGCGCAATCGACCGGGCGCCCCCTGGTCCCCGTCGATGCCAAACTGGCCGCGCATGTCGCGGCACAGATCCAGGGCGAGCGCGAGCAGTCGGACCTGTTCTTCGAGGCATTGCGGCGGATGCTGCCTCCGCCACGCGGCTGAGGTCCGTTCGGCCGATTTCGAATCGCAAAAGGGCGGCGCAGCATCGCGCAATGGGCGCGCAGCGGCTTACAGCTCTTCATCCGATTTCGCTCCAGCCTTACACAGCGTTCACATGGGGCCGCGACGATAGGGCTTCCAACCACTCCATGGGAGTCGCCATGAAAAAGCTCACTTACGCGATCGGCGCCGCAGCCCTGCTGTCGCTGGCTGCACTCAGCGCCCCGGCACAGGCACAGACCGGCGGCCGCTTCATCCAGGCCCAGGTCTACGTGGTGCCCGCACCGCCGCCGCGTCACCACTACTACGCGCCGCCGCCCCCGCGGCATCACTACTACGGCCCCGGCTACTACCACGGGCGCGACCGCTACGAGCATCGGCATCGCCACTGGGAAGAGCGCCGCCATGGCCGCAGAGACTACGACGGCGACGGCGTGCCCAACCGCTACGACCGCCGGCCCGAGAATCCCTACCGCTACTGATCCCGGAGGAGCGGCGCGGCGCTCGAAAGCAGCTCAGGCCCGCGCCACGCGTTGCAGCAGGCCGCGCGTCGTGCGCGGCCAGCCCACGCGGCCGAACCAGGCGCCGCCGGCGATCGCCGAGGCGATGACGATGCCGTACACCACCAGCGCCACGGCCTGTGCCGCGAACACGCCGGCCAGTCCGCCGCTCCAGCGCAAGGCCAGCCAGCCGCCCACGCCGGCCACCGCGAGCCGCGCGATGTTGCCGAGCACCGGCCACAGCAGGCGCCCGGCCCCCTGCGAGGCGAAATACAGCACCAGGCCGACGCCGAAGAAGCCGTAGAGCGGTCCCACCACGCGCAGGTAGTGCGCGCCGGTTTCGAGCATGGCGGGGTCGCTGCCGAACAGCAGCAGCCAGGGCCGCGGGAACAGCGCCGCGGCGAGGCCGATGGTTTCGGTGAGCGCAAAGGCCAGCGCCGCGCCGGCCCAGGTGGCGCGCAGCGCACGCTCGCGCTGGCCCGCGCCCATGCAGGTGCCCACCATCGCGACCAGCGGCGCACCAAGGCCGAACACCAGCGGCACCAGCAGGTACTCGAGCCGCGAGGCGGTGCCGTAGCCCGCCAGCGCGCCCGAGCCGAAGTGCCCGGTCAAGGCCGTGGCAATGCCGATCGACAGGTTGGTCGCCACCGTCGACACCGCACCCACCAGCCCGATGCGCAGGATGTCGCGGAACAGGGGCCAGCGCAGCTTCAGTACGGAGAGCGTGGGGCGCAGCAGGCTGCGCGGCGAGCGCAGGTAGACGATGAGCGCGATCGAACCCAGCAGGTAGTACAGCAGCAGCGCCATCGCGCCGCCCGCGATGCCCATGCCCGGCAGCGGTCCCCAGCCGAAGATCAGGAGCGGCGATGCCGGAATGAGGAACACCACGCCCACCACCGTCACGTTCGCCGGCACCGCCATGTTGCCAGTGCCGCGGATGATGGCCGAGAGCGAATTGAAGAGCCACACCAGCACCGCACCCGCGAACACCCAGTTCGAATACGTCAGGGCCGCGTCGAGCGCCGCGCCGGTGCCGCCCATGATTGCGTAGAGCCATCGCCCGCCGGCCAGCAATGCAAGCGAAAAGCACAGGCCGAATCCGATCGCGATGACCACCGCATGCCACACCAGCGCATCGGCGTCGCCGCGGCGGCGCGCGCCCAGCGCACGGGCGATCGACGAGGCGATGCCGCCGCCCACGGCGCCGGCCGAGGTCATCTGCATCAGCATGACGATGGGGAACACCAGTGCCATGCCGGCAAGCGCATTGGTGCCCAGCTTGCCGACGAAGTAGGTTTCGATGAGCCCGACGGATGCCTGCGCCACCATCACGAGCACGTTGGGCGCGGCCAGGCGCAGCAGGGTCGCCACGATCGGCGCTTCGAGCAGCATGCGCGTGCGCGGATCGAGTCCTCCGCTCATTGAAGAACCTCCGCGCTATGCGCTGCGGTGCGAGCCCCCTTCGGAGCGGCCGGGCGGGGGCTCATGCCACCACCAGCTTCGCACGCGCCAGCCGCGCTTCGCGGATCGGCAGGTGCACCAGCGCCGCGCCCGCGGCGAGCGCGATGTCGATGTACCAGACGATGTCGTAGTTGCCCGTGGCCTGGAAGACGTAGCCGCCCAGGTACGCGCCCAGGAAGCCGCCGACCTGGTGCGCCAGCATCACGATGCCGAACAGCATCGCCATGTTGACCGGCCCGAACATCTTGGCGACGAGGCCGGCGGTCGGCGGCACGGTCGACAGGAAGGTCACGCCCATCACGGCGGCGAACACCAGCATGACCACGGTCGTCTTCGGCGCCAGCAGGAATACCAGCACGGCAATGCCGCGCGTGGCATAGAGCAGCGACAGCAGCGACTTCATGCGCCAGCGTCCCACCGCCCAGCCCATGGCAAGGCTGCCGACGATGTTGAACAGCCCGATCATCGCGAGCGCCCAGCCACCGACCTCGGCCGGCAGTCCGCAGGCCGCGACGACGCCGGGCAGGTGCGTGGCGAGGAAGGCGACATGGAAGCCGCAGACCAGGAAACCCAGGCTCAGGTAGCGGTAGCTGGGTGTCGCGAGCGCCTGGCCGATAGCCTGGCGCGCACTCAGCGGCTTCATGCCCGATGCGGCCGCCGAGGCCGCGGCCATCGCGTTCGAATTGCCCTTGAGCACCCATGCGGCCGGCAGCGCCAGCAGCACCAGCACGCCGAGCCACTGCATGGCACCGGCCCAGCCCACGGCTGCCGTCAGGCCGACGGCGATCGGCGCCATCGCGAACTGTCCGAAGGAGCCGCCGGCGTTGACCATGCCGGTGGCCAGGCCGCGCTTTTCGGCCGGCACCAGCCGCGTGGTCGCGGCCATCAGCACCGAAGGGCCTGCCATGCCGGCACCGCCGGCCGCGAGCACGCCGATCGCGAAGATCAGGCCGGCCGTGCTCGTCATCAGCGGCGTGATCAGGGTGCCGACGGCGACCAGCAGCACGCCCAGGAACACCACGCGGCCGGTGCCGATGCGGTCGGCCACGGCGCCCGCGAAGGGCTGCGTGAGGCCCCACCAGAGCTGCCCGAATGCGAACGCCAGGCTGATGCTGCCGATGCCGAGCGCGGTCGAGGTGTTGAGTGCCGAGAGGAACAGGCCCATCGTCTGGCGCACCCCCATCGTGAGTGCGAAGGCGCCCGCGGCCGCCAGCAGCACGAGCCAGAGCGCATGGCGCCGCAGAAGGGTTTCATTCATTGCCGGCTCCCGTTGCGTCTTCCGGCTGTCCATCGCCCAGCCCCGCGCGTTGCAGCAGTTCCAGGCTCTCGTCGAGCAGGGCATGCAGCGCCAGCACGCGTTCCGTGCCGAGGATGTCGTTGAGCGCCAGCTGCGCGCCGTGCCACAGGCGCTGCGCCTCGGCTCGCTTCTCGCGGCCTGCGTCGGTGATCGCCAGCATGCGGCTGCGCGCGTCGGGCCCCTCCGTCTGCACCAGGAAGCCCGCCGCCAGCATCGGCTTGAGGTTGCGCGTGAGCGTGGAGGCGTCGACGTTCATCCCGCGCGCCAGGTCGACCGGACGCAGCGGCCCGAGATGCAGCACGTGCGAGAGCAGCGAATACTGCGTGGTCTTGAGCCCGCTGGGCGCAACGTGCACGTCATAGAGGCGCGACGCCAGCCTGGAGAGCCGGCGCAGGCGGAAATTGGTACATCCTTGGGGCTTCAACTGAGGCTTCAGCCGGGGCTTCAGAGCGGTGTTCATGCCGTTCATTGTAGCTACAATGGTTGCACCTACAACTATCAAGGAGCTTTTTTCCATGACCGAGTCCCATGCCATCGACGCCTGGATCGCCCAGGAGGCCGAGGTCGTCGAACGGCTGAACGCGGGGCCAGGCCCTGGCCTGGCCCGCCCAGAGCAGATCGCCGGCAAGACCGGGCTCCAAATGATGCAGGCCATGCTGAACGGCGACATCCCTTTTGCGGCCATCGCGAAGACGCTCGACTTCACGCTGCTTTCGGTGAGCCCCGGCGTGGCCGTGTTCCAGGGCACGCCCCTTGCGCAGCACCTGAACCCGCTGGGCACCATCCACGGCGGCTGGGTTGCCACCCTGCTCGATTCCGCGCTGGGCTGCTCGGTCCACGCCATGCTGCCGGCCGGGCGCGCCTACACGACCGCCGAGCTGAGCGTGAACTATGTGAAGGGCCTCACGCCCAAGGTGCAGCGCGTGCGTGCCGAGGGCAAGGTGATCCACTGCGGCCGGCAGCTCGCCACCGCTGAGGCGCGGCTGTTCGGACCCGACGGCACGTTGTACGCGCATGCCACCACGACCTGCCTGGTGTTCGAGATTCCCTCGTCACGCTGATCGGACGTCGCGCGCAGGGCTGGATCAGGTTTGCCGATGGGTGGATTAATCAACTAACCGGCGCCCTCGAGCAATCCTTGTAAGTGCAAGGACATAAGAAACCGCCGCAAGGGCAGTGATAATTGTTCGCATCGGCGCCGCAGGCCGGCCGCCGATGTTTCCCGAAGAACACATCACCGCTCCTGGAGGATTTTTCATGACCGAACGCTCTGGCGCTCAAGCCCGCGCCGCCCGCGCACTGATCGGCGTCACCGCCGCCTGGCTGGCCGCCGCCGCCCTGCCCGCCCACGCCGCCAACGACGAACTCACGCTCTACACCACGCGCGAAGCCGCGTTGATCCAGCCGCTGATCTCGGCGTTCAGTGCGCAGAGCAATATCAAGGTGAACACGGTGTTCGTGAAGGACGGCCTGCTCGAGCGCGTCAAGGCCGAGGGCGCGCGCTCGCCGGCCGACGTGCTGATGACGGTGGACATCGGCAACCTGATGGACCTGGTCGACGGCGGTGTGACGCAGCCGGTGAAATCGGCCGCGCTCGAATCGGCCGTGCCCGCCAACCTGCGCGGTGCCGACGGCCAGTGGTTCGCGCTCTCGCTGCGCGCGCGCGTGCTCTATGCCGACAGGAACCAGCCGCTCACCAGCTTCCGCTATGAAGACCTGGCCAACCCGAAGTGGAAAGGCAAGGTCTGCATCCGCGCGGGCCAGCATCCCTACAACACGGCATTGATCGCAGCCATGATCGCGCACGACGGCGAGGCCAAGGCCGAGCAATGGCTGCGCGGCGTCAAGGCCAACCTGGCCCGCAAGGCCACGGGCGGCGACCGCGACGTGGCGCGCGACATCCTGGGCGGCATCTGCGACATCGGCCTGGCCAACTCCTACTACGTCGGCCAGATGAAGAGTTCCAAGGAAGGCACCGACGCGCGCAAGTGGGGCGACGCCATCAAGGTGGTGCGCCCGACCTTTGCCAGCGGCAAGAGCGGCGGCACGCACGTCAACATCAGCGGTGCGGCCGTGGCCAAAAATGCGCCGCAGCGCACCAACGCGGTCAAGCTGCTCGAATTCCTGGTGTCGGAGCCGGCGCAGGCGCTCTACGCGCAGGCCAACTACGAATATCCGGTGCGCAAGGGCGTGGCGCTCGATCCGATCATCGGGGAAACCATCGGCGAGCTGAAGGTCGATCCGCTGCCGCTCACCGAGATCGCCAAGTACCGCAAGCAGGCCAGTGCGCTGGTCGACAAGGTCGGCTTCGACATGTGATGTTGCTCGCCCCCAGGCTTCGCGCCGGTTCCGTGGTGTTTTCCGAAGGAGCGGGAGCAATGGGAGGCCAGTGTTCTGCATGAGTTTCGGCGGCCTGCAGGCCGCGGGCCCGGTCTGGCGCTGTGCCTCTTTCGTCGTCGCCATTGGCGTGCTCGCGCCGGTGCTCATGCTCGCCTGGCTCGCCTTCGGCTCCGGCATCGCGCACTGGGGGCCGCTGTTCGCCCACGTGCTGCCGCAGGCCGCGCTCAACACGGCCCTGCTGCTCGCGGGCGTGGGCGCGCTGGTGCTGGTGATCGGCACCGGCTGCGCATGGCTCGTGACGGCCTGCGATTTTCCGGGGCGCCGCGTGCTGAACTGGGCGCTGCTGCTGCCGCTCGCGATGCCGACTTACATCGTCGCCTTTGCCTACCTGGACCTGCTGCATCCGATCGGCCCGGTGCAAGGCGCGATCCGCTGGGCGCTGGGCTTCGACAGTCCGCGCCAGTTCCGCCTGCCTGACCTGCGCTCGATGCCGGGCGCGATCTTCGTGCTGGGCTTCGTGCTCTACCCCTATGTCTACATGACCGCGCGCGCCATGTTCATGACGCAGCCCGCGCATCTGATGGAAGCGGCGCGCACGCTGGGCGAAAGCCGGCGCGGCGCCTTCTTTCGCGTGGCGCTGCCGCTGGCGCGGCCGGCGCTCGCGGTGGGCCTGAGCCTGGCGCTGCTCGAAACGCTCAACGACATCGGCGCCTCCGAATTCCTGGGCGTGAACACGCTCACGGTGGCGGTCTACACCACGTGGATCACGCGCTCCGACCTGGCCGGCGCGGCGCAGATCGCCTGCGCCATGCTGTTCGTGGTGGTGGCGCTGGTCTGGCTCGAACGCAACGGGCGCCGGCACCAGCGCTTCGGCTCGGCGCAGCGCATGCGCGCGATGCAGCCGCGGCGCCTGCACGGCAGCACCGCCTGGCTCGCCACTGCCACCGCGGCGCTGCCGGTGCTGATCGGCTTCGTGGCCCCCGCCCTCTACCTGGTCTGGGAAAGCGCCAAGCGGCTGCGCCAGGGCGGTGGCGTGTCGCAAGGTTTGCTGGCGAGCCTCGGCAACACGATCACGCTGGCCGCCGGCGTCACCGTGGCGGCCGTGGCCGCGGGACTGGTGGTGGCGTGGGCCACGCGCAGCCAGGGATCGCGCCCCAACCGCGCAAGGTGGCAGGCGCGCGCAGCCACGCTGGGCTATGCGCTGCCGGGCACGGTGCTCGCCATCGGCCTGCTCACGCCGGCGCTTGCGTTCGACGCCGCGCTTGCCGGCATGCTCGGCCTGCAGGGCTTGCCGCTCATGGGCGCGGGCATCGTGCTGGTGGCGGCCTGCGCGATCCGTTTTCTCGCCATGCCGGTCGGCGGCATCGAAGCCGGGCTCGCGCGCATTCCGCCCGCCATCGAGCAGGCTTCGCGGCTGCTGGGCGAGACCAGCGGCGGCACGCTCAGGCGCGTGCACCTGCCGCTTCTGCAGCCCGCCATTGCCACGGGTGCGCTGCTGGTCTTCGTCGATGCAATGAAGGAACTGCCGGCCACGTTGCTCTTGCGGCCGGCCAATTTCGACACGCTGGCCACCTGGCTCTATGCCGAGGCCGCTCGCGGCACGTATGAAGAAGGCGCGATTGCCGCGCTCGCCATCGTGGCGGCCGGCCTGCTGCCGGTGGTGCTGCTCGCGCGCAACCAACTGGGCACGCCAGCTGCAGAGACACAATGAGTTCCCCTCTTTCCATCGAATCGATCCACCTCGCCTACGAAACGCCGCGCGGCCTGCATGCCGTGGTCAACGACTTCTCGCTTTCGCTGCGGGCGGGCGAGATCGCGTGCCTGTTCGGCCCCTCGGGCTGCGGCAAGACCACGGTGCTGCGGGCGATTGCGGGCTTCGAGCCGCTGCGCGCGGGCACCATCCAGCTCGGCGAGGTGCTGCTCTCCTCGACCCGGGTGCACCTGGCGCCCGAGCAGCGCCGCGTGGGCATGATGTTCCAGGAGTACGCGCTGTTTCCCCATCTGTCGGCAGGCCAGAACGTGGCCTTCGGCCTGCGCCGCTCGAGCCGTGCGCAGCAACAGGCGCGCGTGGCCGAGATGCTGGCGCTCGTGGGCCTGGCCGATGCCGGCGAGCGTTTTCCGCATGAACTCTCCGGCGGCCAGCAGCAGCGCATTGCGCTCGCGCGCGCGCTGGCGCCTTCACCCGCGCTGCTGCTGCTCGACGAGCCGTTTTCGAACCTCGACGGCGGCACGCGCGAACGCCTCACGGCGCAGGTGCGCGGCATCCTCCAGCGCGCCGGGCAAACCGCGATCCTGGTCACCCACAACGAGGCCGAGGCCCATGCCATGGCCGACCGGATCGGCGTGATGCATGCGGGCCGCATCACGCATTGGCTGGACACCGGCAAATAGCACAAGCCGCCCGTTCGGCGAATGGGCTTTTCGGGAAAAGGTTGTTCGGGGCCGCAAGAATTGCCGCGGTCCCACTTTCAACTTTTCCGGAGCGCCAACGCCATGTCCAACAAGCCCCTCACTCTCGTCAGCCACCTGCTGTGCCCCTACGTGCAGCGCGCCGCCATCGCCCTGGCCGAAAAGAACGTGCCCTTCGAGCGCGTGGTGATCGATCTTGCGAACAAGCCGGACTGGTTCGTCGCGATCTCGCCGCTGGGCAAGGTGCCGCTGCTGCGGCTTCAGCGCCCCGATGGCAGCGAGGCGGTGCTGTTCGAGAGCAATGTGATCTGCGAATACCTCGAAGAGACCCAGCCCGGACCGCGCCTGCATCCCGAAGACCCGCTCACCCGCGCCGAGCATCGCGCGTGGATGGAGTTCGGCTCGGCGGTCCTGGGCGACCTGTGGGGCTACGAAACCACGCGCGATGCCGAAGTGTTCGAGCAGAAGCGCCTGGCGCTTGCCGCCAAATTCGAGCGCGTCGAAGCCGCGCTCGGCGCGGGCCCCTACTTCGCTGGCAAGGACTTCAGCCTGGTCGATGCGGTGTTCGCGCCGATCTTTCGCTACTTCGAGGTGTTCGACGAAATCAGCAATTCGCACATCTTCGATGCCTTGCCCAAGGTGAATGCATGGCGCCGCGCGTTGGCGGCGCGGCCGAGCGTGCGCAGCGCGGTGGTGCCGGAGTATGCGCAGCACCTGCGCGAATTCCTGCGCAAGCACGAGTCGCACTTGCTCGCGCTCGCCTAGAACCGACAATGGAAATTCTTCCCCGCAACCACAGATCCCACGAGATGCGACTCCTCCACACCATGCTGCGCGTCGGCAACCTCCAGCGTTCGATCGACTTCTACACCCAGGTGCTTGGCATGAACCTGCTGCGCACTTCGGAAAACCCCGAGTACAAATACAGCCTCGCCTTCGTCGGCTACGGCGGCGGCAACCCCGACCAGGCCGAGATCGAGCTCACCTACAACTGGGGCACCGAAAACTACGAACTCGGCACCGCCTACGGCCACATCGCGCTGGGCGTGCCCGACGCCTACGCGGCCTGCGAAAAGATCAAGGCCGCCGGCGGCAACGTCACGCGCGAAGCCGGCCCCGTGAAAGGCGGCACCACGGTGATCGCCTTCGTGACCGATCCGGATGGCTACAAGATCGAGCTCATACAAGACAAATCGAAGGCTTCCGGCGACGGCCGCCCGGCCACGGCGGACGCCCTGCGCGCATCCTGACCGGGATATTGTTCGATTCGTGAAAGGACGCGGCACCCCGCCACGGTGCCGGCGCCCGGCTTCCGCCTGCGCGCAGCGGGGGCCGAATTGAGGATACAAATGATCACCTTTTAAAGGCGATCGGCATATTCTTTGCTGGTATTTTCAAGGGGTAGTGCTGATGCAGGACGCATCACATTCTGATACCCGGAATCGCGATCAAAGAGCTGCACAGTTCAGCAAGATTGCCCATTCGGATGTGGCTCCGAATGCTCCTTATTCTTTGAACTATCTTCTACATGAGCGCTTTCTTCCAAGCGGAATGACATTGACCATTCTGAGCATACGCGGCAAGCCCATTGATCCGGCCATATCGCTGATCATCTTTTTCTTTTCCGCCCTGATTGTCGGCGTCATTCCGTTTCTCTACCACGACACGGCGGCTCAGAATTTTCCGGATGAAGAAACGCTTCTCAGCTTTTATGGCGCGGATTTGTGCCAGCTCACGTCCACCACGATCGAGGAAAGAAATTCCTATGCGTGCAGCGCATTCCTGCTGGAATCGGCCGGGCTGAGCGCCAAAACGGCGCCCATTGCCGGTGCGCTGCTGAGCGTCACGTTGACCGTCATACCCATACTCCAGTTCAGCCGAATACCCCTTGGCGTATTTCTGGTGTCGCTCGCATGGGGGTTCATCAGAGCCATTTTCCTGTCGGTCCTTTCGAAGGACATGCTGTCGGCCTGCGTGGTGCTGCTCTCGGTCGTGGCCGCGCAGCACAGCGGGTTCGGGCTGACGTGGTTCCTGTCGTCGACGATCTATGGCTGGGTGGTCAGAAAGTATTGGCTGTTGGTGAGTGCCGTCTGGCTCGGACTGCGGTTGATAAGAAAGCAACTCACCGTGTTCAGGCTCTTGGTCATCATCGTCCTGGTCTATATCGCGCTCGCGCTGACGTTCCAGATCGCACTCGGCGTCACCCTGGACTTTGCCCGGGCCACGGTCAACGAGAACCGCGACGTCGGCGCCGAAGGCTCGCGGACGGTCATCGAGGCGGTCATCGCTTCCGACAACGCCCTGCTGCAGGCGCTCAACGCCACGATCACATTCTTCCGGCTGGCGTTTCCGCTCGAACTTCTGCGCTTCGGGTCGGTCAGCCAACTGGCGTTCATCTCGATCATGCCTTTCACGTTCGTATGGATGGTGAAAGTCATTGTCGAAGGCGCCAAGTCGAGCAACAAGAGCCTGATCCAGGCGGGCAAGGTCGCCCTTGCGCCCCTGTCCTTCCTGATCATCGAAGGGGTGTTCGAGCCCGACTTCGGCTCGTTTGCTCGCCACTTCGCCATCGTGAGTCCGCTCGTCTTTTCTGCCATGGCGCTGGCGCAGAAAACCGAACTCGCCGAGAAGAGGCTCCTCCTGCGGCGCAGGCGGGCCGCCGCTGCCGTTTCAAGCAGCCCGCTCTTTGTTCGCCCCACCCATCAGGATCGCATTTCGTGAAATCCCAATCCATTGCGGTCGATCAGCCACAGTACGTCGAATCCATTCAGGCAGGCAGAGGCATTGCCGCGCTTCTGGTCGTGATTCACCATGCAGCGCAGAAAGCGCATGCGCTTTCTGGCGGCGCCATTCCGCTGTTCGATTTCGGGATCATCGGCGTCGACATATTCTTCATGATCAGCGGCTTCATCATCTACTTTGTCACGGCCAACAAGACCATGACCCATGTGGAATTCATGGAGAAGCGGATCGTCCGGGTGTTTCCCCTGTATTGGGGACTGTCTTTGCTGGCGCTGCTGGTCTTCATCTTTGCGCCGAAGCTGATCAACAGCAATGCCCAGTTGCCCACCGACATTGCCGCGTCGTTCTTTTTGTGGCCCACATCCGCCCCGTACCTGGTCAACAACGGATGGACGCTCACCTACGAGATCATTTTCTACGGCTTGTGGGCCTTGGTCGCACTGCCGAGCGCAAAGCCGAAGAATGCCTACCTCGCATGCCTGGTATTGGCCGCCGCATCGTTCACTGGATTGCTTTCCGGCATCGACTACAAGGTAATGAATTTTTCATTGTTTTTGGAGTTTGCATTCGGAGTGGCAATTGGCGTGGCGTTCAAGAAAGGGCTGATCCGGCGGAGCACGCCGGCATCCATCGTCTTGATGATCGCCGGGGCCTTTCTTGCGCACCTGGCAATTTCCGAAGGCCTTGGAAACAGCGAACTCAGAGGGTTTGCACTGGCGATTCCCGCCGCAATGATCTTCTTCGGGCTGATATCGCTTGGATCGTTCTGGGCCAGGCTGCGCGTGATACTGGCCATTGGGGACAGCTCGTATTCGCTGTACCTGTTTCACCCATTCATCCTGGTTGCGATTCCGCTCACGGTCAAACTGCTCGGCTTCGGCTCGGTGCTTCAGATCCTTGCCATTTCCGTTGCGATCTGTATCGCGTCGATCTGGGCTTCGCACATGGTCTACAGGTTCGTGGAATTCCCGCTCACGCAGATGATGCGCGGGATGATCAAGTCCGCGAAATCCTTCAACGCGGCAAGGGCAAGGTGATTGCGCCGCGGTTCAGCAGCCCAGCAGATCGGCCAGTTGCCTGATGTCGCGCGCGTGCAGGCTGTTGTCCGGATGCGGCGAAACGTCCTTCGGCTTGGCGCGGCCGAACTCGTGCGGACGCTCGATGTAGGCAGTTTTCAGGCCGCACACGCGCGCGGCGGCCAGGTCGTCGTGGTGTGCGGCGGCCAGCATCACCTGCCCCGGCGTTGCGTCGAACACGCCCGCCACGCCCAGATAGGTGCGCGGATCGGGCTTGTAGGCCTTGAACACTTCGGCCGACAGCACGCAGTCCCAGGGCAGGCCGGCGCGCTTGGCCATTTCGGTCAAGAGGCCAATGTTGCCGTTGGAGAGCGTGCAGATGGTGAATTTCTTCTTGAGGCGCGTGAGCCCCTCCACCGCATCGGGCCAGGCGGGCAGGCGGTGCCAGGCCCGGCTCAGGTCGCGCTTGGCGGCGGTATCGAGCCGGTCGGCCAGGCTGAAGTCGTGCAGCACCTGTTCGAGCATGCTCAGGTGCAGCTCATCAAGCAGCGTGAAGCCGCCCTCGCCCGCCGCGATGCGCTCCATCACGGATTTCATGGCGGGCTGGTAGCCCGCACGCCAGGCGAGCGCAAAGGCGGCGCCGTCGACGCCTGGCAATGCCCGCTCGGCCTCGGCGGCGATGCCGCTGTGCCAATCGACCACGGTGCCGAAAACGTCGAAGGCAATGACCTTCAGGTCACTGGCGTCGAAATCCGCGCGCATGGCCGGATCAGCGTGAGAGTTGGCTCGCCGCGCGTGCGAGCTGTTCGATGCGCGCCCAGTCGCCGTTGCGGATGGCGTCGGCCGGCACGATCCACGAACCGCCCACGCACGCCACATTCGAGAGCGCGAGAAACTCGGCCGCGTTGTCCGCATGGATGCCGCCCGTCGGGCAGAAGGTCACGTCGCCGAACGGGCCCTGCCACGCCTTCAGCATCGGGATGCCGCCCGCCTGCAGCGCGGGAAAGAACTTGAGTTGGGTGTATCCGTCTTCCTGCGCGGTCATGATCTCGCTGCCGGTGGCAACCCCGGGCAAGAGCGGCAGGCCGAGGTCGTGGCAGGCCTTGCCCACGGCGCGCGTATAGCCCGGGCTCACGCCGAACTTCGCGCCCGCCAGCGCCGAGGCCTGTGCGTCGGCCGCGCTGCGGATGGTGCCCGCGCCGGCCACGGCATCGGGCACGTCCCGGGCAATGGCCTCGATGCATTCGAGCGCCTGCGGCGTGCGCAACGTGACCTCAAGCATGCGGATGCCGCCAGCCACCAGCGCGCGCGCCAGTGGAATGGCATGTTTGACGTCGTGCAGCACGATCACCGGAATGACCGGTGCGTCGCGCATGACCTCGAGTGCGGTGAGTTTGTCTGTCATTTCATTGCTCCATTACGTGACGCATGCCTTCGGGCCTGAGCTTGCTCACAGCCATGAGCATGCGCCTTCTTCGGCGGTCAATGCATTGCGGCGCATCCCTGCGAACAGCTCGCGGCCGAGTCCATGGCCGTCGTCGATGCGCTTGGCCTCGGGCAGCTTGGCGATCTCGCGTTCGGCCCATTCGTCGTCGGGCACCAGCACTGCAAGCGTGCCCGCCACGGCGTCCAGGCGCACGACGTCGCCATCGCGCACCTTGGCCAATGGGCCACCCGCGGCGGCTTCCGGAGAAACGTGGATGGCGGCCGGCACCTTGCCCGAGGCGCCGCTCATGCGGCCGTCGGTGACCAGCGCCACGCGAAAGCCCTTGCCCTGCAGCACCGACAGCGGCGGCGTGAGCTTGTGCAGTTCGGGCATGCCGTTGGCCTGCGGCCCCTGCCAGCGCACCACGCAGACCACGTCGCGCTCCAGCTCGCCGGCGGTGAAGGCCTGGTGCAGCGCGGCCTGCGAATCGAAGACGCGCGCCGGCGCCTCGATCACATGGCGGTCGTCGGGCACCGAAGACACCTTGATCACGCTGCGCCCCAGATTGCCGTTGAGCAGCTTCAGGCCGCCGGTGGCGCTGAAGGGGCTCTCGACAGGCCGCGCGACGGTGTCGTCCTTGGACGGCGCGGCGGAAGTCCAGACCAGGCGCCTGTCGTCCGCAAGGGAGGGGATGTTCGCGAACTCGCGGATGCCGCCGGCGCGCACGGTCAGCACGTCGGCATGCATCAGGCCGGCGTCGAGCAGTTCGCCGATCACGAAGCCCGGACCGCCCGCGGCCTGGAACGCATTCACGTCGGCGCTGCCGTTGGGATAGACGCGCGTCAGCAGAGGGATCACGTCGGAGAGCCGGGAGAAGTCGTCCCAGTCGATCACGATGCCGGCCGAGCGCGCCACCGCCACCCAGTGGATCAGGTGATTGGTGGAGCCGCCGGTGGCCAGCAGCGCCACCATGGCATTGACGATGCAGCGCTCGTCGACCATTTCGCCGATAGGAGGGCAAGACCAGGCCCCCACGCTCGGCACTTCGTGTCCTCGCTGCCCCCCGAGGGGGCGCTCGCTTGCTTGGGGCGGCCCGGCGCGGCGCTCGACGCCGCCCACGCCCGACTTGCCCAGCACGGTGCGCACAGCCTCGCGCGTGAGCGTTTCGCGCATGGCGTCGCCGGGCTGGATGAAAGCGGTGCCGGGCACGTGCAGGCCCATGGCCTCGAGCAGCATCTGGTTGCTGTTGGCGGTGCCGTAGAAGGTGCAGGTGCCCATGGTGTGGTAGGCCGCCATCTCGGCGTCGAGCAGGCCCTGCCGGCCGACCAGGCCCTGCGCCGCCTGTTCGCGCACCTTCGACTTCTCGCCGTTCGACAAACCCGAGGGCATCGGACCGGCGGGCACGAACACCGTGGGCAGGTGCCCGAAGTGCAGCGCGCCAATCAAAAGGCCAGGCACGATCTTGTCGCACACGCCCAGCAGCAGGGCGCCGTCGAACATGTCGTGCGTGAGCGCGATGGCCGTGCCCATGGCGATCACGTCGCGGCTGAAGAGGCTCAGCTCCATGCCGGGCGTGCCCTGGGTCACGCCGTCGCACATGGCGGGCACGCCGCCGGCCACCTGCGCGGTGGCGCCGAGGCTGCGCGCTTCTTGCTTGATGATGTCGGGGTAGCCCTGGTACGGCGCGTGGGCCGAGAGCATGTCGTTGTAGGCGGTGACGATGCCGATGTTGGGCGCGCGCTCCGTCACCACCTTGAACTTGTCGTTGGCCGGGATGCCGGCCACGGCATGCGCGACGTTGGCGCAGCCCATGCGGTCGGAGCCCCGGTCGCGGCTGCGGATTTCCGCCAGCCGCTGGAGGTATGCGCTGCGCGGCCCCCGGCTGCGTTCGCGAATGCGATCGGTGACGTCAAGGACGGTGGAATGTGTGCTCATGGGGATGGTTTCGGTCGCGCTGCCGGCATCCGGTCACTGTCGCTTTTGCGACCTTCGACGTGGGAGTCAATGGTACCAAGACGCCACGGCCGAGGCCGATGGAAATCCGCACCCCGGCAATACGGATTGGCGAATCCGGATCTGCTGGCGGCCGGCTCAGTCGACCAGCTTGACTTCCACGCGCCGCGCCTCGGCGTCGTTGCCCGAACCCGCGGTGATGGCGGGCCTCTGCAGGTCGACCTTGCCGGCCGGCACACCCAGGCCCACCAGCACGTCACGGATTGTTTCGGCGCGTTTCTTCGCAAGCTGCTCGTTGATGGCCGCGTCGCCGGTGGTGTCATGAAAGCCCGAGACCACGGCCTTGCGCCCGCTCTCCACGCCCTTGATGACGGTGGCCAGCGCCTCGGCCGCGCGGGGCGCCAGGTCGGCGCTGCCGGTGGCGAAATAGAAGTTCACCACGCCGTCGGCCACGCGGATGCTGGCCCCGTCGGGAATGACGACCGTCACCGTCTCGGTCACTTCGGCTACTGTGGTGTTGGTGGCCGGCCCCGCGGCCACCGCCGCCACCGCGACGGCGGGCATGCCGGCCGCTGCCGGCCCATGGCTCTTGTGCCAGAGCACCACGCCCAGCACGAAGAAAATCACCAGCGCGATCAATGCCAGGAGAAATCCGAGGATGAAGTTTTGCTGGCTGTCGTCGTCGCTCATGAGGGGTCGTACTCCGTAAGAAGAGAGAGGTCGGTAAATAATGGTGCGGTGAACCATGATCGCGAAATTGTAGGCGCCGGCCCCTCGGGCCCCGCACCCGATCCCGGACCGCCGGGCCTGGACCCGCTGCCCAGGCCGCTGCGCGACCCGCAACCCATGCTCGAACAGGCCATTGCCGACTGGGGCGGCCGCGACGACCTCTGGCTCTTCGGCTACGGCTCGCTGATCTGGCGGCCTGAATTCGACTTCGCGGAGCGCCGCCCGGCCTGGGTGCATGGCTGGCACCGCGCACTCAAGATGTGGAGCCGCATCAACCGCGGCAGCGTCCAGACGCCTGGCCTCGTTTTCGGCCTGCTGTCGGGCGGCAGCTGCCGCGGCATGGTGTTCCGGGTGCCCTCCGCCCATGGGCTCGAAACGCTTCGCAGGCTCTGGCTGCGCGAAATGCCCACCGGCGTGTACGACCCCAGGTGGCTGAAATGCACCACGCCGGAAGGCGACGTGCGTGCGCTCGGCTTCACGCTCTCCAGGCGCAGCCCCAACTTCACCGGCGAGCTCAGCGATGAGCGCTATCGCCACATCTTCACGCATGCCGTCGGCCGCTACGGAAGCTCGCTCGACTACGCGCGCCAGACCCTGCTGGAACTGCGCCGCCATTCGATCCACGATGCGGCCCTGGCACGGCTGGTGGCGCTGGCCCACGAGAGGCAGGAGGAACAGGAGCGGCAGGAGGCACAGGAGCGGCAGGCAGAGGCCGGGACGGCGGCCGATTGCGGGATGGCGCCGGCTCCGGTATATGTTCCGGGGTCTCCGGACAAATCTCCTTTTTCCTCTTCCCTTCCCCAACAATCCTCCGGACCGTCCAAGGAAAAACCATGAACCATCGTCTTCTCGCCGCCACCGGCACCGCCCTTCTCGTCAGTGCCCTGCTTTCGGCCTGCGGCAGCATGATGGGCGGCAAGCCGAGCACGGCCGCCGAACTGATGCCTACCGCCGCGATCTCGCCCAACCCCACGCGGGGCACGGTGACCTTCACCGCGCTGGACCATGGCGTGCGCGTGGCGGGCGAGGTGCGCGGCTTCGCGCCAGGCAGCGAGCACGGTTTCCACATCCATGAAAAGGGCGACTGCGGCGACAACGGCAACGCCTCGGGCGGCCACTTCAACCCCGCCGGCGGCACGCACGGCAAGTTCAGCGCGCCCGGCAGCCATGCCGGCGAACTGCCGAGCCTGGTGGCCGATGCGAGCGGCGTGGCGCGCTTCAGCGTCGACGTGCACACGATCTCGCTGACCGAAGGCGCCGCCAACAACGTGGTGGGCCGCGCGCTCGTCGTGCACCGCGACCGCGACGATTTCACCACCCAACCGGCCGGCAACTCCGGCCCGCGCACCGCCTGCGCGGTGATCGCGCGGCGCTGACCGGCTAGCCCGAGAAGCGCTCCAGCCAGAGCGCCTCGGCGGCTGCCAGGGCCTCCGGCGTGTCGATGTCGGTCACGATGCCGACGTCGTCCACCACCAGGTCGGCCACCGCATCGATGGCGCGCATCGCCTTCAGGATGGAGGATGCGCCAAGCGTGCCCCTGAGCGCCGCGAGCTGCGCCCCGCAGCCGGCCGAAAAACCCACCGGATGGCCGCGCTCGCCCCTGTACTGCGGCTGCACCGCGCGCACCCGGCCGGCCAGCGCCCCCGCCACGGCGCGCAGCGTCTCCGGGCGCACCAGCGGCAGGTCGCCCGGAAGAATCAGCCAGCCGGCGGCGTCCGGCGTGGCGCGCACCGCGGCCGCAATCGAGTCGCCCATGCCCGGATGCCCGGCGTCTTCAACCCGCCACGGCAGGCCGCTCGCACGCACCGCGTCCAGCGTGCGTTCGAGCAGCGGCTTGCCCGCCAGCGGCGCCTGCAGTTTGGGGCCGGTGCCGCCGGCCGCGATGAAGCGCTCGCCGCGGCCCGAGGCCAGCACGATCACGCACGGAGAATTCGCCTTTGTCGCCATGCGCCGAGTATGTCCGCGGAACGCCCGCAGTGCCGCGCGGCGGTGCATGCGCAACAATGCCGGCATGAGTTCTTCTTCTCCAACAACCAACGAAACCCTGGCCGCGCTGCGCAAGAGCTACGAGCGCTCCGAACTCGGCGAAACCCACAGCGCCGACGATCCCCTCAAGCAGTTCGAGCGCTGGCTCGGCGAAGCCATCGACGCGCAGGTGCCCGAGCCCAATGCGATGACCCTGTGCACCGTGGGCGGCGACCTGCGGCCTTCGAGCCGCATCGTGCTCATCAAGGGCTATGACGCGCGCGGCATCGTCTGGTACACCAACTACGAAAGCCGCAAGGGCCGCGAGCTGTCGGGCAATCCGTATGCGGCCTTGCAGTTCCATTGGGTCGAGCTCGAACGCGTGGTGCGCATCGAGGGCCGTGTGGAAAAGGCGAGCGCGGAGGAAAGCGATGCCTACTTTGCGAGCCGCCCGCTCGATTCGCGCATCGGCGCCTGGGCCAGTCCGCAGAGCGAGGTGATCAGCGGCCGTGAGGTGCTGGTCAAGAACGCGGCCGTGGCCGCCGCCAGGCACCTGCTCTCGCCGCCGCGCCCGCCGCACTGGGGCGGCTACCGGCTGGTGCCGGACCGCTGGGAATTCTGGCAAGGCCGCAAGAGCCGCCTGCACGACCGGCTGCGCTACCGGCTCGAAGGCGCCACCTGGGTGCGTGAACGCCTGGCCCCTTGAGCTTCCCCGCCTTTTTCGCGGAACACCGCGGAACCGGCTTTGCCGGGCCGCAGGTGTTGCCCCCTTGAGGGGGAGGCGGCTACACGAAGTGAGCTGCTACGGGGGTGGGTCAAGTTTCGCAAGGCGCGACCTTGAACTCGACGCGGCGGTCGAGCGCATCGCTGGCATCGTCCGCACCCGTGCCCACGATGTTCTCGCGGAATCCCATGCCGGACTCGCGCAGCTTCTTCGACAGCGGCGGCGCCTCGCCCACCAGCCGGGTCTTCACGCTGACCGCGCGCTGCAGCGACAGGCGCTCGTTGACCGACTCCGAACCGGTGCGGCTCGTATGGCCCGTGACCACCACGCAGGAGTCGATCTGTGCGGCCTGGCGCGCGATCTGCCGCAGCCACATCGGATAGGCGGCGCTGATCTTCGGATCGGCCAGGAAATCGGTCGAGCCGGGCTTGAACAGGAACTTGACGCTCAGGTTGTTGGTTTCCAGCCCGAGCCGCGCCAGGGTGCCGAAGGTTTTTTCCGCATCGGCCGTTCGGCCGAGCTGGGCCTGCGTGAGATACAGGCCGCTGTAGATGCGCAGCTGCTGGCCGTCGGGCCGGCGCGAAGCGGCCTCATAGCGGCTGAGCGCCTCGCTCATGCGGCCGGCCTCGTAGGCGGTGGTGGCTTCCTGCAGCACGGTCGCCGTGGGCAGGCGCTCCAGGTAGAGCGCATCGGCGGCTTGCCCGGGCTGGGTTTCGGCGGTGCGGATGTAGCCTTCCACGCCGCGGTCCTTGCCGTTCACCGGGCTGTCGCGAAAGAAGGCCGTGGGACGCGTGTCGAGCGTCGCGTCGCTGATGCGCGCCACCGATTGCGCAATGACCACGCCGCTCTTGATCTCGGTCAGCGCCAGGTTCAGCCGGTAGCGCCCGTCGGTCGAATCCTTGTCGCGCACCAGCGTGCCGTTGAGCACGTACTGCGCGCGCTCGATTTCGGCGTTGTTGAAGGGCGTGACGGTGAACTGCTTGAACTGCGACTGCATGCGCTGCACGATGCGCTGCTCGGCCACGCGCGTGACTTCGGTCTGCTGGCCGCTCGCGCCTTCGAGCAATGGGTCGATCACGATGCGGCTCTGCTTGATCGACGATTCCACCTTGGCCAGGAAGGCCGGCAGCTTCTGCGTCTGCACGATCAGGTCGTCCACGGCCTGATCGACGGCCCGCTCGAAAGGCATGGCGTTGCCCGGCGCCGGCCGGTGCGCGCACGCAACGCAAAGCAGCGCGGCGCACGACAGCGCCAGCGCGCGCATGGCCGTGCGGATGGGGTGGGTGGTCTTCGTCATCAGCATTGGCTCCTCAATATCTTCATGTCCTCGTCCGACAGCGGCTCGCCGACCGCGGCACGCATGTTGATGTCGCTGCAGCGCCTGGAGAGCGGCTGCCTTTTGGGGGCGGCGGCCTTTTCCACCTCCGCTGTCGGCGGCGACGGCGGCGCAGCCACGGCAACCGCCTGCGGCCTCGGCTTGGCGCTCGGCCGCGGGGCTGCGACAGGCGCCGGCCTGGGCTCCACCGGGGCGGTCGCGGGCGCCGGCTCGCGCGGCACGGCGGCGGACAGGCATGGCGTCCGGCATGGCTTCGTCTCGGCCGCCGCCGGCATGGCGCCGGCGCACAGCGCGATCACCATCGCAATCGGCGCCATGGCGGAAAACGGCGAAGACCGCGGCGGGTAAATCATCAGCGGGCAAATGTAGAGCGAGAGGCGCCGCCCGCCATCTCGCCAAATGGCCACCCTGCCGAATGGCCTAGTGCTACGAAAGCATCAAGGCAGCCACTGCACCAAGGTCATGACCAACGTCAGAGTCGCGAGCGCAAGCACCGTCGACACCGCGACGCTGGCCGTGACCAGGTCTTCCGATGTGCGGTAGCGCTGCGAAAAGAGAAAGACATTGGCGCCGATCGGCAGCGCGGCCGCCACCACCATCACGGTGAGCGGTATGCCGCGCACACCCAGCAGCCAGCCGATGCCGGCCACCAGCAGCGGATGCAGCAGATTCTTCACCAGTGCCTGCACCATGGCATCGCGCCAGTGCCGCCCGATAGGCGTCAGCGCGAGCGTGATGCCCACCATCACCAGCGCCACCGGGCCGAAGGCCTGGCCGAGCAACGCGATCGGCTTGTCGAGGAATTCGGGCATCGCGAGCCCGGTCTGCGCGAACAGCAGCCCCGCGATGATCGGCATCGGCACCGGGTGGATGATGGCGTTGCGCAGGGCGCGCAGCACGGTGCCCGCCATGGAGCGCTTCTCTTCGCCGCTCACCGCTGCATGCTCGCGCGCCACGGCCAGTTCGAGCACGACCGTGGCGCTGGTCAGGAGCACCAGCGAATGCAGCGAGATCAGCGTGAGCAGCACGACCATGCCCGCCTCTCCGTAGGCGAGGCCGACCAGCGCGATGCCGATCATCACGGTGTTGCTGTAGGTGTTGGCCAGCGCGATGACCGCGGCCGTGCGGTTGAATCCGCGCAGCGCGAGCGTCGCCGCGAACAGCAGGCCGGAGGCGATGAAGTAGGCCGCCACGGGCTTGAGGCTGAGCTCTTCCACGTGCACCGTGCTCATCGCGCGGAACAGCAGCGCGGGCGCGAGCAGCAGGAAAATGAGGTTCGACAGGTCCTTGACGGCGTTACCGCCGATCCAGCGGCGCCGGCCCGCGAGGTAACCCACGGCAATGAGAAGAACGACGGGGAGCAGCGAGGAGATGACGAAAGAGTTCACGTCATCGAGGATAGCGTCTTGCTCTTTCTCGCTGCGACGAGTTCGCAGAGCTTGCGTTCTGGGTGCTTGTGTTCGGGGCGCTGTTGTCCAGGGCGCGTGCACAGGCCACCGGGTACTCCCCTCCGCGAATGTCCCCCGCCTTCGGCTCCTCCTTTATTTCGCTGCGGGGAGCACCCGATGCCCTGTGCACCAGGGCACGCTCTGGGTGCACAGCTGATCAACAACCGCTCTGCATAACGCTCCCGTCGATGGGGTGCCTTGCGCAGCGAAATAAAGGAGGAGGCCGCAGGCCGGGGGACATTCGCGGAGCAAGGTACCCCGTCGGCGGGAGCGCGCCCTGAACAGAGCGCAGAGCGCCCGCCGGCGCAAGACAAGGATCAGAACGTCACGCGCAACCCGACCTTCAGCGAACGCCCCGGCAGCGGCGCATTCGGGTACACCGTCGTCGTCAGGATCGACGTCGGGCTGTAGGCCAGCTTGTTCGTGATGTTGTCGATGCGCGCATACCAGGTGAGGTTGGCGCGCTGCACCTTCATGCGGTAGGAAATCGATGCGTTCCACAGCGTGTAGGCATCGGTCTCGCGCGCGCCGACGCTGGGCACGTGGCGCTGCGCCGCGTTGTAGTCGAAGCCGAAGCGCGCGCTCCAGGGGCCATTGCCGTAGGCCAGCGTCGCGCCCGCGCGGAACGGCGCGACGCGCGGCAGAGGCTCGCCGGTGTCGAGGTTCTTCGCACGCACCACATCGCCGCGCCATTCCAGGTCGAGCGTCGAGGCGTCCGCCAGCCGCGCGAAACCGTCGGTGCCCAGCAGGCGCAGGGTGCCACTGGCCTCGATGCCGGTGAAGCGCGCGCGCACGCCGCTGTAGAGGTACTCGGCCAGCGTGTCGGTGGCTTCGGGGTCGGTCACCACCTGGCCTTCTTCATCGAGCGCGCGGCCCGATGCCGTCAGGCCGATGTAGTTGCGAAACTGCGTGACGTAGGCGTTGACGCGGGCCGTGTTGGCGCCCGACTTCCATTGCGCGCCAACGTCGAAGCCGGTCGACTTTTCCTTGCCGAGGTCCGGATTGCCGACTTCCCACGCGGCCGTTGCCACGTGCGGGCCGTTGGCGAGCAGTTCGTAGTCCTTCGGTGCCCGCTCGGTGTAGGCCAGGTTCGAGGTGAGCTGCCACTGCGGCGTCAGGTTGACCAGCGCGCCCACGGCCGCGCTGTGCGGGTTGAACGTGCGTTCGCCAACGGCAAAGCGCGTCACCGTCGGATCTTCCGGATAGCCGAGCGAAGTGACGCGGACCTTCTCGGTGCGCGCGCCAAAGCTCAGCCGACCCCAGGAGGTGCCGAGTTCCTCGTACAGGAACAGCGCATTGGAGCGCGTGCGGCTGTGCGGCGCAAAGGCTTCCTCGCCATCGGCGGCGAAGCGGTTGCTTTCGCTCGCAAAGCCGACCAGGCCTTCGAAGTTGCCGATCTTCCGGTGGCGCGCCTCGATGCGCAGGTCGTTGCTCATGTTCGAGAAGGTGGTGCCGGCCTCGCCGCCTTCGTACTCGGTGTGGCGGTAGTTGGTGTGGCTGGCCTTGGCGTGGATGCTGCTGATGAAGCCGCCCGGGCGCCACTCGCCTTCGATCGCCTGGCGGTCGGACTTCATGCCGATGGTCACGTCGTCCTCGGCCACGGTGCCGTAGGTGCTGCGGTAGGTGCTGGCCGAGGCGCCGATCCAGCCCTGGTCGAAGAACAGCGTGCCGCCCACTGCGCCGCCGCGCGCCTCGTTGGCCGAATTGCAGATCTTGCGCGCGCGCCACGGCGAGCCGGGCTTGCTGCATTCCAGGTCGATGGGCACCGAGACGTCCTTGGAGTCGCGGCTGAACGCATCGACGTGCAGCGCGAAGCGGTCGTTGCCGCCTTCGAGCAGCACGCCGCCGTTCTTCTCCTTGTTGCCGGTGGAAAAGCCCAGGTCGGCGCGGCCGCCGAAGCCGTTGATCGGCTCGCTCGGAATGCGGTTGTCGATCACGTTGACCACGCCGCCCACCGCGCTGCCGCCGTACTGCAGCGCGGACGGGCCGCGCAGCACCTCGACGCGCTCGGTGACCAGCGCGTCCATCGGCACCGCATGGTCGTAGCTCAGCGACGAGGCGTCGGGCGCGCCGCCGCCGTTCTGCAGGATGCGGATGCGGTCGCCGTCCAGGCCGCGGATGATCGGCCGGCTCGCATTGGGGCCGAAGTAGCTGCTGCTCACGCCGGGCAGGTTGTTGAGCGTCTCGCCGAGCGTCGATTCGGAGCGCATCAGGAGCCGGTCGCCCGAGAGCGTGGTGGTGGGAGCGATCAGCTCGCTCGCGCCCAGCGGATTGCCGGTGACGGCGATCTCCGGAAGGGCTGGCGCAGCGGCTTCGGCGGGCTGCGCCTGGAGTACCGGCTGGGGCTCGGCCTGGGCCATGGCCGCGACGGAAGCCAGCAAAAGAACGGCAGCGCCGATGGCGTTGCGACGGAAATTGGGAATCATGATGAACACTCGTTGAACCAAGGGGCGATCGCCGCCATCCGCATCAACGCGGGGCAGCAACCGGAACACAGGGGGATTCAGCGAGTGGAAGGCGGGCCGCGCGCGTCGAACAGCGCAACCCAGCGGGCGACGGCTTCGCCCTGAAGGTAGGCAAAGGTGGCCGACGGCAGCAGCACCGGCAGCACCACCATCGGCACGCCGGGCGCGCCCGAACCATGCGACAGCTGGTCGTAGAGCCGGCATTCGGCGTCGGAGTGGTCGCCGAACAGGCCGCCGATGCCATGGGCCGCATGCGCGTGCGCGCCCTCCGGATGGGCCGCCAGCGCAGCCGCATGGGCCTGCGCCAGGCCGGGCACGTGCAGCGTCCGGTGCATCAGCCCCAGCGTGCCCGCGAACCACAGCGCAAGCACCAGCGCGATGGCGATCGCGCGGGTCGACGCAATCGTCCGGTTCGGGGCGGGGCTGGCGATGTGCACGGGAAGCGGGGCCTATAGGAGATCGATCAGGCCTTGACGCGCGAGGCGAAGGTCTTCTGGAACTTCTCGACCTTGGGGCCGACCACGAAGGCGCAGTAGCCCTGGTTCGGGTTGTTCAGGAAGTAGTCCTGGTGGTAGGCCTCGGCCGCCGAGTAGTTGGCGAGCGGCGCCACCTCGGTCACGATGGGGGCGCTGTAGGTCTTGCTCGCCTCGATCTCGCGGATGACCTCCTCGGCCACCTGCCTTTGCGCATCGCTCGTGAAATAGATGCCGCTGCGGTATTGCGTGCCCACGTCGTTGCCCTGGCGGTTCGGGGTCGTGGGATCGTGCACCACGAAGAAGATCTCGAGAATCTCGCGCAGGCTGATGGCCGCGGGGTCGAATTCCACCTTCACCACCTCCGCATGCCCGGTGCGGCCGGTGCACACCTGCTCGTAGCTGGGGTTGACCGCCTGGCCGTTGCAGTAGCCCGATTCGACGTCCACCACGCCCTGCACGCGATCGAACACGGCTTCGGTACACCAGAAGCAGCCTCCGCCAAGCACGATGGTTTCAGTGGGCGACGGTGAAGAGGACATGGCTGCTCCGGCAGGTGGGGAAAAAGCGAACCCGATATTGTCGCGGCTTGACGGGCCGGATGCCGGTCACTACATTACTAACCCGTTAGTCATTAATATCATGCCCACCCCCCGATTCTTTGCCGACAAGATCTGCCCGGTGCGCACCAAGCGCGAGCGCCGCAAGGAGGCGCGTCCGGGCGAACTGCTGGCGGCGGCGCTCGACCTGTTCGTCGAAAAAGGCTTTGCCGCCACCCGTGCCGAGGAAGTGGCGGCGCGCGCGGGCGTCTCCAAGGGCACGCTCTTTCTTTACTTTCCGAGCAAGGAAGAACTCTTCAAGGCCGTGGTGGTCGAGAACCTCGGAGGCCGGTTTGCCGAGTGGAACGACGAGTTCGAGGCCTTCGAGGGCACGACGGCCGACATGCTGCGCTACTGCATGCGCGTCTGGTGGGAGCGCGTGGGCATGACCAAGGCCTCGGGCCTGACCAAGCTCATGATGAGCGAGGGCGCCAATTTTCCCGAACTGGCCGAGTTCTACCGCAAGGAGGTGGTCCGGCCGGGCCACACGCTGCTGCGGCGCATTCTGCAGCGCGGCATCGATCGCGGCGAATTCGCGCCGGTCGACGTCGACCACGCCATCTACGCCGTGGTGGCGCCGATGATCTTCCTGATGCTGTGGAAGCACTCGGCCATGATCTGCGTCGACGGGGAAGGCTCGTTCGACCCCGAAAAATACCTTGCCACGCAGGCCGAGACCGTGCTTTACGGCCTCACGCGGCCGCCCGGAGCCGCGGCATGACGCGCAAATGCATCGCCGGCCAGCCGCGCGCCCGCGCCGCGCAACCTAAAATTGAAGGTTTGTCCTGAGCCCCACAAGGAAAAGCCTCCCATGAACCCCACCCCCTCCCTCGAGCGCCTGCGCTTCAACATGATCGAACAGCAGATCCGGCCCTGGGATGTGCTCGATCTGGAAATTCTCGACCTGCTGGCCGCGATCCGGCGCGAAGACTACGTGCCGCCCGCCCACCGCGCGCTGGCCTTCTTCGACATGGAACTCCCGCTGGGCGACGGCTCCGTTCCCGGCCAGGTGATGCTCTCGCCCAAGGTCGAGGCACGCATGCTGCAGGACCTGCATGTGCAGAAGCACGAGTCGGTGCTCGAGATCGGCACCGGATCGGGCTTCATGGCCGCCCTGCTCGCCCATCGCGCGGCCCAGGTGCTCTCGCTCGAGATCGACCCCGCGCTGGCCGCCCGTGCCGCCGAAACCCTGCGCCAGAACGGCGTGGCCAATGTCGAGGTGCGCAACGCCGACGGCGCCGTGCCGCTGCCGAGCGGCCCGAGCTTCGACGTGATCGTGCTCAGCGGCTCCGTGGCGCGCATTCCGCAGAACCTGCTCGGCTCGCTCAAGGTGGGCGGCCGGCTCGCCGCCATCGTGGGCGATGAACCGATGATGCGCGCCCACTTCGTCACCCGCAGCAGCGAAAGCAAGTGGGACACGGTCCAGCCCTGGGACACCGTGGCGCCCCGGCTGCTCAATTTCCCCGAGCCCTCGCGCTTCTCGTTCTGAACGGACGGCTCCGAATGATCGATCAAGTCCGCCCCGCCGATCTCGCTGCCTGGTTTGCGCAAAACCCCGGCGCGGCGCCCGTGCTGCTCGACGTGCGCGAACCCTGGGAGCTGCAGACGGCGAGCGTCGCGCCCCAGGGCTTCACGCTAGTGGCCATTCCGATGAACGAGATTCCGGCGCGGCTTTCCGAGCTCGAAGAAGGCCAGCGCATTGCGTGCCTCTGCCACCACGGTGCGCGCAGCCAGCGCGTGGCGGCCTTCCTGAGCCAGAACGGCTTTGCCGAGCTGGCCAACGTGGCCGGCGGCATCGACGCCTGGTCCGCACAGCACGATCCCTCCGTGCCGCGCTACTGATTCTTTCTTCAAGGACGTTCAATGCCTTTCAGGCCCAGGCTTTTGCCTCTTTCCGCAGCGCTCGCAAGTCTCTTTGCCACCCTGCTCGCGCTGCCCGCCCAAGGCCAGACACTGAACGAACTCTACGAATCCGCACGCGGCTTCGACGCCACCTACCAGGGCGCGCGGGCCCAGTACGACGCGAACGTGGCGCGCGCGGCCCAGGCCAAGGCCGGCATCCTTCCCGCCGTGGGGCTCACGGCCGGCGCCACACGCAACAACCTGGACATCGACACGCTCACCGGCGCCGGCCGCGGAACGACCACGCCGCGCGACTTCACCACGCAGAACATCGGCATCAACGCCACGCAGCCGCTCTACCGGCCCGCCAACTGGGCCACCTACGAGCAGGGCAAGCGCCAGGCCGAGATCGCGCAGGCGGTACTCACCATTGCCGAGCAGGACCTGATCGTGCGCGTGAGCCAGGCCTACTTCGACGTGCTCGCGAGCCAGGACAGCCTGGCGCTGGTGCGCGCGCAGAAGGTGGCCGTGGCCGAGCAGCTCGCGTCGGCCAAGCGCAACTTCGAGGTTGGCACCTCCACCATCACCGACACGCGCGAAGCCCAGGCCCGCTACGACCTCGTCATTGCGCAGGAGATCGCCGCCGAGAACGACCTGCAGGTGAAGAAGGTGGTGCTCGACCAGCTGGTCGGCCGCCCTGGCAGCGTGCCGGTGCCGCTGGCGCAGCCGGTGGTGCTGCCCACGGCCCTGCCGGCCAACATCGAAGCCTGGGTGGCGCAGGCCGACGAAGCACACCCGGCCATCCGACAGGCACGGCTCGGGCTCGACGTGGCCGGGCTCGAAATCCGCAAGGCCGAAGCCGGCCACAAGCCCACGCTCGACGCCAACCTGGGCTACAACATCACGCGCAATCCGGACGGCACCAGCACCAGCACCGTGGGCACGCGCATCAACGCCGCCTCCGTGGGGGTGGTGTTCAACCTGCCGCTTTTTGCCGGCTTTGCCACCGAGAACCGCATCAAGGAAACGCTCGCGCTCGAAGACCAGTCGCGCAGCGTGCTCGACGGCACCCGCCGCAGCGTGGCGCAGGCCACGCGCGCCGCCTACCTCGGGCTGGTGTCCGGCGCGGGGCAGGTCAAGGCCTTTGAAGCGGCCGAGGCTTCGAGCCAGAGCGCGCTCGATGCCAACCGGCTCGGCTACCAGGTGGGCGTGCGCATCAACATCGACGTGCTCAATTCGCAGAGCCAGCTGTTCCAGACCAAGCGCGATCTCGCGCAGGCGCGCTACAACGTGCTGCTGGGCAACCTGAAGCTGCGCCAGGCCAACGGCACGCTCACGGTCGACGACATGAACGCGATCAATGCGACGCTGGCAAAGAATGGCAGCACGGCTGCGCCATCGCTCGGCGAGCAGCCGCAAGCCGCGCCTTCGGTGCCGGTCACGCCGCCGCCCATTCCCGTGGTGCCGCCGGTCCCGGTGCCGCCATTCAATCCGCCGGCGCCGATGATGCCGTCGGCACCGGTGCCGCCGGTGATCCTCAATCCGCCAGTGCGCTGAGGATTTCTCCCTCCCCTCCCGGGGGAGGGCCGGGGTGGGGGCACGACGGCCTCGGCCCGATCATGGCGCTCGTTGGGCGCTCGCCCCCATCCCAGCCTTGCCCCAGCGGGGGAAGGAGCCATGCACACTCAGTCGAGTGTGGGTTCGGCGCGCGGCGCTTCGCTTTCGAGCGGCGCGTGTTCCGACGCCACAGGGTCCGCGGCCTGCGCGATGGCCAGCACCGCAACGGCGGTGCGCTCGGCCGCGCCGCGGTTCGATGACGAGAAAGCCAGCGCAGCCTCGGCCATGACGGCGCGGCGCTCGGGGTTCTCGACCAGCTTGAGCGCCGCGGTGACCGCCTGCTCCATGTTCTCGACGCGCAATGAGGCCCCGGCCGCCAGCGAAAGCTGTGCCGCTTCGGCAAAGTTGAAGGTCGAGGGGCCCATGACCACCGGACAGCCGCAGGCGGCCGGCTCGATCAGGTTCTGGCCGCCCAGCGGTTCGAAGCTTCCGCCCAGCAGCGCGACATCGGCCAGGCCGTAGTAAAGCGCCATTTCGCCGAGCGAATCGCCGAGCCAGATCTCGGCGTCGGAGGGCTCGCCCGCGGCGCTGCGGCGCGCCACGGCAAAGCCTTCGGATTCGATCAGCGCAGCCACCTCGTCGAAGCGCTGCGGATGGCGCGGCACGATCATCCACTGCACGTCGTGCACGCGCTTGGCAATCGAGCGGATGGCGCCCTGCTCGGGCGGCACGGGAGAGGTGGCGCCGAAGCGCCTGAGCACGTCGAGCAGCATGCGCTCCTCGCCGTCGCGCGAGCTTGCGAGCACCACCATCGGCTTGGGCAGCCGCTCGCGCAGCGTCACGGCCGCGGCCAGCTGGCGCGCGTCGGGCGAGGCGTCGAACTTGAGGTTGCCGTAGATGCCGGCCACCTTGGCGCCCAGCGACACCAGCCGATGGGCGTCGGCCTCGGTCTGCGCCCACACGGCGGCCAGCGCCGAATACGCGGGCCGCGCGAGCCAGCCGAGGCGTTCGGCCGCGGCCAGCGATTTTTCGTTGAGTCGCGCATTGGCCAGCACCAGCGGGATGCGGCGCTCGGCGCAGGCGGCGGCCATCTCGGGCCAGACCTCGGTTTCCATCAGCACGCCGATGCGCGGCTGGAAACGGTCGAGAAAACGCTGCACCGCGCCCGGCATGTCCCAGGGCTGCCAGACCTGCGTGTCGCCGGGTTCGAGCAGCTTGGCGCCCTCCTCGCGGCCGGTGGCCGTGCCGTGCGTCAGCAAGATCGGTATGCCCGGATACTGCCTGCGCAGTTCCTCGATCAGGATGGCGGCGGCGCGCGTTTCGCCGAGCGAGACCGCATGCACCCAGCACTGGCCCTCGCCGGTGGTGGCATCGTCGTAGTAGCCGAAGCGCTCCTCGACGGCCACGCCGTAGCCGGGCTCGGCCACCGCCCGGCGCCGCAGCTTGCGGCGGACCAGCGGTTGCACGACGGTGGTGAAGGCGCCGTAGAGACGCAGCAGCAGCGAACGCACGGGACTCAGTGCGACGCTTCGGCCAGCGTCGCGTCGGCTTTGACGGTTTTGAGGAGCGCGAGCATTTCGGCTTCGATGCGCTTGAGCGCCGCATCGGTCTGGCCCTCGAAGCGCAGCACCAGCACCGGCGTGGTGTTGGAGGCGCGGATCAGGCCAAAGCCGTCGGGCCAGTCGACGCGCAAGCCGTCGATGGTCGAGACCACCGCGGGTGCCGCGAAGCTCGCGCCTGCGACGAGTTTCTCGACCACCGCATGCGGCTCGCCTTCGGCGCACTTCACGTTGAGTTCGGGCGTCGAGAAGCTCGTGGGCAAGGCGTTGAGCGTGTCGCTCGCATTGGGCGTCTTGCTCAGGATCTCGAGCAGGCGGCAGCCCGCATAGGTGCCGTCGTCGAAGCCGAACCAGCGCTCCTTGAAGAAGATGTGGCCGCTCATCTCGCCGCCCAGCGGCGAATCGATTTCCTTCATCTTGGCCTTGATCAGCGAATGGCCGGTCTTGAAGATCAGCGGCTTGCCGCCCGCGGCCTCGATGGCCGGCGCCAGGCGCTGCGAGCACTTCACGTCGTACACGATGGTGCCGCCGGGCACGCGCGAGAGCACGTCCTGTGCAAAGAGCTGCATCTGCCGATCGGGGTAGATGTTCTGGCCGTCTTTCGTGACGATGCCCAGGCGGTCGCCGTCGCCATCGAAGGCCAGGCCCAGTTCGGCGTCGCCTTCGGCCAGCGCGGCCATCAGGTCCTTGAGGTTCTCGGGCTTGCTCGGATCGGGGTGGTGGTTGGGAAAGTCGCCGTCGACCTCGCTGAACAGTTCGGTCACTTCGCAGCCGATGGCGCGGAAGATGGCCGGCGCCGTGGCGCCCGCAATGCCGTTGCCGGAATCGACCACGATCTTCAGCGGGCGGGCCAGCTGGATGTCGCCAACGATGCGCTTCGTGTAGGCGTCGGTCACGTCGACCTTGCGCACGCTGCCGCCGGGCGCCAGCCTGGCGGTTCCTTCTTCCATGACCTTGCGCAGGCCCTGGATCTCGTCGCCGTAGATGGCGCGCCCTGCCAGCACCATCTTGAAGCCGTTGTAGTCCTTGGGGTTGTGGCTGCCCGTGACCTGGATGCCGCTCGTGCACAGCGTGTGGGCCGCAAAGTAGAGCATGGGCGTGGTCACCGCGCCCACGTTGATCACCTCGATGCCGGTCGCCATCAGGCCGCTGATCAGTGCTTCGACGAGCGCGGGCCCCGAAAGGCGGCCATCGCGGCCCACGGCCACGGTCTTTTCACCGGCGGCGCGGGCGGCGCTGCCGAAGGCCCGGCCGAGCGCTTCCGCGACCTCGGCATCGAGCGTGACGGGCACCACGCCTCGGATGTCATAGGCCTTGAAAATCGACGCACTGAGTTGCATGAAGAGGCATTCCCTGTAGGTTCTTGAGAACGGGCCATTGTAGGCACGCGCTCCGGCACCCACATGTCCGGAAACGGCCAGTTGAAACGAGTCGAAACCGTATCATTTGCCCATGCCTACCTCCCACGCATCCACCGAAGCACTCGAGAGCGACGCCTGCTACCTGGCGATGAAGACGCACGATGCGCGCTTCGACGGCTCGTTCTTCACCGCGGTGACCTCCACCGGCATCTACTGCCGGCCGGTCTGCCGCGTGAAGCTGCCGCGGCGCGAGAACTGCCGGTTCTTCCGCCACGCGGCGCAGGCCGAGGCCGAGGGCTTCCGCCCCTGCCTGCGCTGCCGGCCCGAGCTCGCGCCGCGGGCGGCGAGCTGGTCGACCGAAGATGCCTCGCGCATCCTCGCGCTGCAGGCCGCGCGGCTCATCGACGAGCCCGATGCCTGGTCCGAAGACGGGCCGGGCGCAGCACGGATCGCCGCACGGCTCGGCGTGAGCGACCGCCATCTGCGGCGCATCTTCGAGGTGCAGTTCGGCGTTTCGCCCTTGCAGTACCTGCAGACGCGCCGCCTGCTGGCCGCCAAGCAGCTGATCGCCGACACGCGGCTGCCGATGACGCAGGTGGCGCTGGCCAGCGGCTTCGCGAGCGTGCGCCGCTTCAACGCCGCGTTCCTGGAGCACTACGGCCTCAACCCGAGCGCGCTGCGGCGTGCCGGCGGCGCCGAGGGCGGCGAGGGAAAGGCCATCGAGGTGCGGCTGGGCTTTCGTCCGCCCTACGACGTGGGCGCGATGCTCGGCTTCTTTGCGCGGCGTGCGCTGCGCGGCGTCGAGGTGGCCACCACGGCCGATGGCAAGGAGCCCGCCAAGGGCAGCACGCCCACCTTCGTTCGCCTGGCCCGGACGCTGCGCGTGCAGCAGGGCGGGCAGACGCACGCCGGCTGGCTGCAGCTGCGCTTCGACATGGAACGCGAGCAGATGCTGCTGTCGGTCAGCGACTCGCTGGCCGCAGTGCTGCCGATCGTGATCAGCCGCGCACGCGCCATGCTCGACCTCGATGCCGAGCCGATGGCCATCAACGCCGCGCTGCACGAGGCCTTTCCGCACGGCGACGGCTTGCGCGTGCCCGGCACGGTCGATGGTTTCGAGCTGGCGGTGCGCGCGGTGCTGGGCCAGCAGGTCACCGTGGCCGCGGCGCGCACGTTGGGCTCGCGGCTGGTGGAGGCTTTCGGCGAAGCCATCGCCACGCCCATCGAAGGGCTGAACCGCCTGTTTCCCACGCCCGCGGCATTGGCGGCCGCGAGCGGCGATGCACTCGGCAAGCTCGGCATCGTGCGGCAGCGGCAAGCCGCGCTGCAGGCCATCGCCAACGAGGTCGCCTCCGGCAGGCTGGCATTGCATGCGGGCGCCGACGTGCCCTCGACCATCGCCGCGCTGCAGGAGCTGCCCGGCATCGGCGCCTGGACCGCGCAGTACATCGCAATGCGCGCGCTGCGCTGGCCCGACGCCTTCCCCGCGGGCGATGTCGCACTGCAGAAGGCACTGGGCGTGAGCACCGAACGCGCGGCCAGCCAGGCATCGCAGGCATGGCGGCCCTGGCGCAGCTATGCGGTCCTGCGCGCCTGGCATGCGCCGTCTTCTTCCGCTGCCGCCGCAACAGCCCCCTTGGCGGCGGCAGAACCTTTCAACAACCTCACAACGGCAGGCGCCTCCGCCTGAAATGTCATGAAGTTCAAGAGCAAAGTCATCTACACCTCGCACATCGACACGCCGCTCGGCGGCATCACGATGGCCGCCACTGACGAAGGCCTGGCCGGCGTCTGGTTCGACCAGCAGCGCCACTGGCCCGACACCACGGGCTGGCAGACCAGGGGCGACCATCCGGCGCTGGTCGAGGCCGGCGCCCAGCTGCGCGACTATTTCGCGGGCAGGCGCGACACCTTCGACGTGAAGCTCGATCTCTCGCACGGCACCGCGTTCCAGCAGAGCGTGTGGCAGGCGCTGCTGGCCATTCCGGCCGGCAAGACCATGACCTACGGCGCGCTGAGCGCGAACGTGGGCAACCCGGCCGCGGTGCGCGCCGTGGGCGCGGCCGTGGGGCGCAACCCGATCAGCGTGATCGTGCCCTGCCACCGCGTGCTGGGCGCCGACGGCTCGCTGACCGGTTACGCTGGCGGGCTCCATCGCAAGACCGCACTGCTGGAACTCGAAGCGAAATAGAGCCCGCCGCAGGGCCGCGAGGAACATATCCATGAGCACAACGACAAACGACAACACCGCCGCCACCCCATCGCCGAAACCCAAGGCCTGGCTCGTCGACCTCGTGCTGCTCGGCGCGCTCTGGGGGGCGTCCTTTCTTTTCATGCGCATCGGCGCGGCCGAGTTCGGTGCCTTGCCGGCAGCTGCCGTGCGCGTGGCGGTGGCCACGCTGTTCCTGCTGCCGCTCTTGTTCATGCGCGGCCACGGCGCGGCGCTGGCGCAGCACTGGAAGGCGTCGATGGCCATCGGCGTGCTGAATTCGGGCATTCCGTTCGCGCTGTTCTGCTTTGCGCTGCTGACCATCAACAGCGGCCTGGCGGCGGTGATCAACGCCACGGTGCCGATGTTCGGCGCGCTGGTGGCCTGGGCCTGGTTCCGCGACCGGCCCGATGGCTCGCGCATCGTCGGCCTGGTCATCGGCTTCGCGGGCGTCGCCATGCTGGCGAGCCGCAGCGCGGGCCTGCACGCCGATGCCGGCGGCAACGCCGCGCTGTGGGCCGTGCTGGCCTGCCTCGGCGCCTGCGCCAGCTATGGCGTGGCGGCCAGTGCCACGCGGCGCTACCTGGGCGGCGTGCCCGCGCTGGCCACCGCCACCGGCAGCCAGATCGGCGCCACGCTGTTCCTCGCGCTTCCCGCGCTGTGGTTTTGGCCCGCGCAGATGCCCAGCCTGCGCGCATGGCTGGCGTTGCTGGCCCTGGGCATCGCATGCACCGGCCTCGCGTACATCCTGTTCTTCCGGCTGATCGCCAATGCGGGACCGGCGCGCGCGCTGACCGTGACCTTCCTGGTGCCGGTGTTCGCGGTGTTCTACGGTGCCGTGTTCCTGGGCGAGAACATCACGCAATGGATGCTGATCTGCGCGGCCGTGATCGTCTGCGGCGTGGCGCTCTCCACCGGCATCGTGAAGCTCTGGCCGCGCGCGGACGGTAGCGCGGCCGCTACATCGCCGCCGCGACCACGTTGACCGACAGGGCGAGCACCAGCATGTTGAAGGCGAAGGCCAGCACGCTGTGCACCAGCGTGATGCGTCGCATCTCGCGCGAGGTGGCCTGCACGTCGGACACCTGCGAGGTCATGCCGACCACGTAGGCGTAGTAGAGAAAGTCGAAATAGTCCGGCTCCTGCTTGCCTGGAAAATCCAGCCCGCCGTCGGGCGAGCCGTCGCGCTGGTCGATGTAGTAGCGATGCGCGTAGTGAAAGGCGTAGATCGTGTGCATCGTCAGCCACGATCCCACCAGCGCCACCAGTCCCAGCGCAATGTGGCCCGCGCGCGCCGGCCCGCTCATCAGCTTGACCTGCTGCAGCAGCATCGCGATGGCCACCACGCTCGCCGCAATGACCACCAGCATCGACACCAGGATCACCACATTGGGCTGGTCCAGCGACTGCGCGCGCTTGCGGGTCTGCGCTGCGTCGAAGGTGCCGGCCAGCCACCACGCGAGCAGCAGGAACACCGCGGTGCCGGTGCACCAGCCCGCGAGTCCGCGCGCCATGGCGTCGAGCGTCCAGGGGATGGCCGCGGCGGCGGCGCCCGCCACCCCGGCATAGAGAAGACGCTGCGGGCCGGTGGTCGCGGAGAGATGTTTGCGCATCTCCAAAGCTTACCGTGAGTACTTTTTCAGGCGCGCGAACGCCGGGGTCGCCATCGTCCTACATGCACAGCGGCAATCGGCGCATGGGCTTTGCGCGAGGGGGCTATTAACTTGGCGGTCATCAATAGGGAGCAACCGCCCGGGAGCCCGGCGCGCACACAAATTGCGTGTCGAGCCCGAGGCGTATTTTTTTGTCTTCTTTCTTCCTCTTAAGGATCTCTCCATGCTGTTGCTCCGCTCCTGCCCGCTCGCCGGCCCCGCAAGGCTGACGAAGCTGGGCGCACTGGCTGGCGTCGGATTTCTTCTTGCTCCCGCACTGGCCTGGGCCGACCCGTCGCCCGCGCTGGACCGCTTCAGCTTCTCGGCCGGGGCCTTCAGCGCCGATCCCAAGTTCAATGCATCGGTCAGCTCGCCGTACGGTGCGCTGCGCACGCGCGACCTCGAGCCCGGCCGCGTGACCATGCCGCGCATCACGGCCGACCTGCTGATCGGCGACAGCCACGGCATCTCCTTCGACTACTACCGCTACAAGCGCGACTACTTCGGCCAGGCGGCGGGCAGCGATTCCTTCGGCGGGTTCGGCACCGTGACAGCGCTGGGCAATGCCAACCTCAACGTGAAGCTCGACTTCGCGAAGCTCTCGTACAAATGGTGGCTCGGCTCGGGCAACACGGTGTTCGGCCTGGGTGCCGGCGCCGCCTACTACCGCATCAACGTGGGCGCAAATGCCAATGTCGCGGTGAACGGACGGATCGGCACGCTGAACGAAGACTCGAGCGACGACGCCATCGCGCCCCTGCTCGAGGTGGGCGTGCGGCACGCCATCAATCCCGACCTGCGCCTCTTCGCCGACCTTTCCGGCGTGCGCAAGGGCGGCGGCCGCTTCCACGGCAACATCTACAACGCCAGCGCGGGCGTGGAGTGGTTCCCGGTGAAGAATGTCGGCCTGGTGCTGGCCTATGGCGTCACCAACATCGACCTGGCGCGCGAGACCAGCACCGCGGAGACCCGCGTCAAGGTCAAGCTGCACGGGCCTTCGGCCTTCGTCAAGGCGCGGTTCTGACGCCCCTTCGGCGCCGGCGCCATGCCACGGGCCGGCGGCTGAGCGCATAGGTGCTTGCGATCATCGGCGGCCGCGTCCCGGGCAACTATGATCTTTCGATGTACATCCCAGCCCCAATCCGCTCCGGCAAACCCGATGGATGCGCCGCCAGCGCGCGCCGCACCCGCCATCCACGCCCCCTTCGCCTTGCCGCCCCGGCGGCGGCGATGCTGCTGCTGGCAGCGGGCGTGCCGGCCCATGCGCTCGTCATCGGCGTGACCGAGGGCGTGAGCTACCAGGCCACCGAAAGCCAGATTGCACCCCGCTTCGAGCCCATTGCCGAAGTGCTGAGCAAGGCGCTGAAGCAGCCCGTGACCATCAAGGTGCTGATCTCCTACACCAGCGCGCGCGAAGCCTTGAAGGAGCAGCAGGTCGACCTGGCCTTCATCCATCCGGCCCATGTGGCGCTCGAAGCCATCAAGAGCGGCCGCTACCAGGCGCTGGCCTGGACCAGCGGCTTCACCGCGTACAAGGTGTCGCTGCTGTGCAAGGAGCCGCAGCCCATCTCCAACTGGAAGAGCATCGCGGGCAAGGGCCTGGTCATGCCCGACGCGGATTCGATCACCTCGGTGATCACGCGCGCCATGCTGCGCGAGCAGGGCCTGCAGCCCGCCGCGCTCAAGCTCACCAACACGCGCTACCAGGACGCAGTGCCCTTCTACGTGCAGAACGGCTTTGCCGCCTACGGCGCCACGGCGGCAGCGGGCGTGGTCAAGACCTGGAAGGATGGCGGCGGCAATGTCTGCGCGGAATCGCGCGCGGTGCCCATCAAGCAATGGCTGGCGTCGCGCAAGCTCGATGCCGCCACGGCCAGTGCCGCGCGCGAAGCCCTGCTCGGCCTCGCACAAAGCGAGGCCGGCAAGCGCGCGCTCGCCACATCGACCTACACTGGCTTTGTCGCACCCTCCGCCGAGGTCGAAACAGCCTTGATGACCTGGCTTGGCATCTGAAACCGGCGGGCGCGGCGTTCTCCCAACTCCGCTTTCGATGAACCACGCATGACCGACCTGTCCCGCTTTCCCATCACCAAGAAATGGCCCGCGCTCCAGCCCGACCGGCTGCAGCTGTATTCGCTGCCCACGCCCAACGGCGTGAAGGTGTCGATCATGCTGGAGGAAACCGGCCTTGCCTACGAGCCGCACCTGGTGAGCTTCGAAACCCACGACCAGATGTCGCCGGAGTTTCTCTCGCTCAGTCCGAACAACAAGATTCCCGCGATCCTCGATCCCGATGGGCCCGGCGGCAAGCCGCTGGCGCTGTTCGAATCGGGCGCCATTCTTCTGTACCTGGCCGACAAGACCGGCAAGTTCATTCCCGAAGACGCGGCGGGCCGCTACGAAACCATCCAATGGCTGATGTTCCAGATGGGTGGCATCGGGCCGATGTTCGGCCAGCTCGGCTTCTTCAACAAGTTTGCCGGCAAGGACTATGAAGACAAGCGACCGCGCGACCGCTATGTGGCCGAAGCGAGGCGGCTGCTTGGCGTGCTCGACAAGCACCTGGCCAACCGCGCATGGATCATGGGCGACGACTACACCATCGCCGACATCGCCTCGTTCCCGTGGATCCGCAATCTGATCGGCTTCTACGAAGCGGGCGATCTGGTGGGCTTCAGCGAGTTCAAGAATGTGGCGCGAGTGCTCGAAACCTTCGTCGCGCGGCCGGCCGTCGCCAAGGGCTTGGGCATTCCGAAGCGGGGCTGAGCCCCGCCGTGCCACCGCGCCGCGATCCGGAAATTCAGGGTTGCAGCTTGCGCCGCCGGAGCGCGGGATCGCGTGCGATGTCCTCCTCGCGGAACGGGAAGCGCAGCCAGTCCTTGCGCGCATAGCGCGCCACCGGCGCGATGCCCTCGCCGTTCGTCACCGCGGTTTCGCGTTCGCCGTGCGCGAGCAGCGTGCGCGCCTGCACGCCATGCCGGTCGAAGTACACGACCTGGAGGTAGGTGTTGCCATGGGAGCGATCGCCCATGGTGTAGTCGCCCTCGTTGGCGCAGGAGACGGTGAAGTAGCCCTCGGCATCGCAGCCGCCGAACAGCGGCACCTGGCGGCCTTCGCTGCGGGCGAAGCGCAGCGTGCCCAGCGGCGCGTCCAGCGCCCAGCCCTTCTGCTGCATGTCTTCGACCGCGCCAGCGAGCGCGCGCGCCACGCGCGGGTCTGCGGCATTGACACCGCCCGGCGTCTGCAACGGCGCCACGGCCGAGAACGCCTTCGTGTAGAACTCCCCCGCCGGAATCTTCTGCAGCCGGGTCCAGAAGGCGTCCCACAGCAGCGCGCCGCGGTCCTGCGCACCAGCGCGGTTCGACCAGTTGCGAAGCACCTGGCAGGCCTGCTGCAGGTCGAGTGCCGGCGCCCCTTCGCCCGAGGATTCACACGCCATGTCGAGCAAGGATTGCTTGAACTGATCCGCGGTATATGAACGGGCCTCCTGCGTCTTGTGCATCAAGCGGTCCGCCAGCAACTTGGCCGACGTGGCGCCCGCGCCCGCGAGTTCACCCGCGATGCGATGCCCTTCCCTCCCGCGCATCGAGAGCGCCCGCCCCTCGCCGCCGAGGATCGATGCGAAACCCGTCAACGGCTGCGCCGGGTTGGTCAGCCAATAGCTGTCGTTCAGGTTGGCAACATAGTCCTCGCGCAGCATGCTGGGCAGGCGGTCGGCGGGCATGCGGCCGGTTTGCACCGAAGCCTGCTCGGTTCGCCATTCGCATGCCGCCCGGCTGCCATCGAGCAGGGGCGTGTTCGGATCGATCGCGGCAAAGGCCTTCGACAGCGGTGTCGCGCAGGCCGCGCGCAGGTCGTCGGGCACGCCGGGCACTGCGCCGATGTCGGCATACCAGACACGGCCGTCGCCCCGTCCGATCGCAGCGGTGTTGACCCATGGCATTGCGCTCTCCTGCTTCTGGATCTCGATGAATTCGTCGAGCGAGTGCGCCTGGTCCCAGCGGAAGAAGTTCGGGAAGATGCGCGGGTTGTTCGCATTGACGTCACGCATGGCCAGCGCCTTGTGGGCGCTCCAGCCGAGCGCCGGGTTGCGCGCCCCCAAGTCGACCACGGGTCCAAAGCGCGTGCGGTAGAGCGTGCGGCGAATCTCCTCGAGCGTTCCGTCGGGTCGGCGCACCTCCACGGCCACCGGCTGGGCCTGCATGCGCTCGGACACGCCGTCGACCAGGTAGCGGGTGGGGTCCGCGGGGTCCAGCGCGAGCTCGAACAGCCCGAAGCGCCGCGCGGCCGACACCGTGTGGCTCCAGGCGACGTCGTTGTTGAAGCCGATCATGATCACCGGAATGCCGAGGAAGGACACACCCGCCACGTCCATCTTCCCCGGCAGCGTCAGGTGCGCCTGGTAGAAGCGGTCCGGCCCGCCCCAGTACCAATGCGGGTTGCCGAACAGCACGCTGCTGCCGCGCTCGCCGGTCGCTGCCTGGCCGAAAGCCAGCACATTGCTGCCGATGCCGCGCGCGTCGCCCACGGGAATCTCGAGCCAGGACGACAGCGAGAGCTTGTCCGCAGGTGCGGGCGGTGCGGCCGCGGCAGGTTTCGCATTCACGATCTCGGAGACGAAACGCGTGTACCCGCCTGCCAGCGCGGCAGCGATCATGCGCCGGTAGACATCGTCCGGCCCGATGGTCCGCACCCACGGTGCCCCGCTGCAGGCATGCCGTGCTGCGCCCTTGCCGCCCTGCTGGAGCGAGCGCACATGGCGGTTGTAGCCCTCCGCGTAGCCGGCAATGAGTTCGCTGAGATCGGCCGGCTGCTCCCGCTTGAGAGCCTCGATCGAGTCCGGGCCTGCAAAGGCCTTGAAGAAAAGGTCGAGATCGAGATTGACGGGATTGCCGAAGGTCGAGCGCGTGACCGGCCTCTTGTCGGCGCCGAAGTACAGGGAGCGCTGGCCGCTGTAGGTCACGAAGGCGTCAGCCAGCGTGCACAGCGCGTCCTCGGCCTGTACCTGGCCGTAGCCGATGCCCAGACCTCGCCAGGTGGTGGCGCGCACATGGGGGATGCCGTCGCCGGTGCGGCGTATTTCGATCGACGCCACCGGCGCTTCACGCCGGGCCCACGCTGGAGCGGCGCCGACGAATATGCCAGCCAGGGCGATGGCGGCGACGCAGCGACTCAACGCACGCGTTCCGGGTTTGAAGGTTGTTTTCACTTTTTTTTGAACAGTTGCCAGCTTGGCTATTGCAGATCGGAGCTGCTGTGCTGCGCTCCTTCCAACACGGGACTCAACAGGGCGGCGCCCGCGAGCGCCCACAGGGTGAGCGCCTCGTCGAACGCCCGCACATGCCGGGGGTCTTCGCCGAGCCACTGGACAAGCTGATCCGCATGGATGCACGAGGGGGCGTTGTGCAGCCGGCAGAAAAGCTCCCAGGCCCGGTCGACGGCGGCCTCTGGGGAAATGGAAGTTTTGGTGGCCATCGTCGACTGCGTTGAATCTGTGCCCGGGTTGGCTTCGTCTCTCGTATTGACGCAGCACCCACACATATGTTCATTCCAGCCAGTTCCGAAGAAGCAGGCGCTCACGTGGCGTGCGATGAGGGCAGCATTGGGCGAGAGGTTTCACCGTTCGCCCTGCGCGAGCAGGCGGTCATCGTCGCGCCATCCGCCGCCCAGCGCGCGGTACAGCGCAACGCGCGCCTGCAACCGGGCCTGCCGTAACTGGATTTCCAGGTCCTGCGCGGCATACAACACACGCTGCGCATCGAGCAGGACCAGCAGCGTCTCGGCGCCCGCCTCGTAGCGCAGTTCCGAAAGCTCCGCCGCGCGGCGCGCCTCCCGCAGTTCGTCGGCCTGCGCCGATGCCTGCGCATCGATGCCCCCGACCGCATGGAGCGCGGATTGCGCATCGGCGAAAGCGGCAATGACCGCGGCGCGGTAGGCGCCGAGCAGTTCCTCGCGCCGCGCCTCGGCAAGCTCGCGTGCGCCCGCGAGCCGGCCGCCGTCGAAGATCGGCGCCGCGAGTCCCGCGGCAAGGCTGTAGAGCGGATTGTCGAGCAGCCCGCCCGGCGCCTGTCCCTGCAGGCCGATGGAGGCGCTCAAGGTGACGCGCGGCAGCAGCGCCGCGCGTGCCGCCTGCACGTTCGCATTGGAGCGTCCCGAGCGCGGTGACGCTGGATTCGATGGTCGAGCGCACCACGGGTACGGAGTCGACCGCAGCGGCGGGACGACGCGCCCAGAGCAGCCCGGCACCGACGATGACCAGAAGAAGAACAAGAGCGAAAGGAACGATTCTGCGCATGGAGGGGGAAGCGGGACGTTCGGGCGCTCCCCGCCGCCGAAGCGTGGCACGCCCCGGAACAGGGGAGGAGACCCGCGGCTGGGCCGGAGCTAGATCTGGACGGCCTGCGGCGCGTCGCGCACAGTGCTGCGCGCACGGGACTGGGCGGCGAGCAATGCATTGCCGATCTCCCCCGTGCGAACGGAGGTCACTGAAAGCAGCGTGTCGCTCAGGCCGTGGCTGTCCTCGCAAGCGCCCTGCAGGTAGATGCCCGGGTGGAAATCGGGCGTGCCGTTCAGGCGGTAGTAGCGATCGACGTCGTGGTCCCCGAGGTACGGCGCGAGCGGCAGCAGCAGGTCCCTGTGCTGGTCGCGCGCATAGCCGGTGGCGAGCACCACGGCGTCGTAGCGAACCGTACTCTCGCGCCGCACGTCGCGGTCCAGCAGCGTGAGATGGACCCCATCCGAAGCGGCGCGGACCGCGCGCACATCGTGCTGGCGCAGCATGCGCAGGCGGTTGCCGCGCGCCACTTTCTGGTCATAGAAGACCTTGTAGATCTGCTGGATCAGGTCGAGGTCGGCCACCGCGTAGTTGGTCTGCGAGAACTCGTCGAGCAGCGCGGCGCGCTCATCGCTGCCGCGGCTGTACATGTAGTCGGTGAAGTCGGCATTGAACACTTCGTTCACGAAGGGGCTGTCGTCCGACGGCCGGATGGAGCGCGCACGCATGATGAGGTCGACCTGCGGCGCGCCCGCGCGCCCCTGCAGGTCCATGAAGATCTCGGCCGCGCTCTGGCCCGCGCCCACGATGGCGATCCTGCGCGCCTGCGGATGCCCTGCCATGTCCTTCAGGTAGCTGCTCGAATGGAACACGCGCGGATCGTCGCGCAGCCCCCGGAAGCCCTCGGGAATGTTGGGCACGCCGCCGATGCCGACCACCAGGTTGCGCGCGAGCCGCTCCTGCACCCGGCCGCCGGCGTCGCGCGAGCGTACGCGCAGCAGCGACACCTCGCCGCCCTGCTTCTCAGGCAGCACTTCAAACACTTCCTCGCCGTAGCGGCAGGCCTCCTCGAACTGGCCCGCGGCCCAGCGCAGGTAGTCGTTGAACTCGTGGCGGCTCGGAAAGAAGCTCTTGAGGTTGATGAAGTCCGTGAGCCGCCCCTGTTCGTGCAGGTAGTTCACGAAAGTGAAGCGGCTCGTGGGATTGCGCAGCGTCGCGAGGTCCTTCAGGAAAGAGATCTGCATGTGCGCCTGGTCCAGCAGCATGTGCGGGTGCCAGGCGAAGCTGGGCTGCCGCTCGATGAACAGCGCGTCCAGCGGCTTGCCGCCGTGGCGCTTCTCGTCGAGCGCGATGGCCAGCGCAACGTTCGACGGGCCGAATCCGATCCCGATCAGGTCATGGATGTGTTGCATGGGATGTCAACTCCTCTGTGTGTTGGATTGGGGCGGGCAGGCGCCCTCTCAGGCGGCCAGCCCCTGCGGTGCGCGTGCGCGGTCTTCCTCGATGCGCCCGGCCTTCATGGTGATCACGCGGTCGGCCAGGTGGAAGTAACGGTCGTCGTGCGAGATGACCACCAGCAGGTGGCCCTTGGCACGCAGCTCGGGAAGCAGCTCGGTGTAGAAGAGGTGGCGGAAGGTCGGGTCCTGGTCGGCCGCCCATTCATCGAACACCAGCACCGGACGGCCTTCGAGGTAGGCATGCACCAGCGCCAGCCGCTTGCGCTGGCCGGTCGACAGGTCGACGGTGCTGAACGAGCCGTCCTTGATGCTCACCTTGTGGGCGATCTCCAGGCGCTGCAGGTAAGGCAGCGCGGCTTGCGGCAGCGCGTGTGCGCCCTCTTCGCCCTTCTCGTTCGCGACCAGGTTCTCGAACAGATAGAAGTCGGAGAACACCGTCGTGAACAGCTGCCGGTAGTCGTCGCGAAACTCGGGCGTGACGACGGCGCCGTCGCGCAGCACTTCACCCTGCTGCGGCGCGTACAGGCCCAGCAGCAGCTTGATCAGCGTGGTCTTGCCGGAGCCGTTGTCGCCCACCACGAACACCATCTCGCCGCGCCGCAATTGCAGGTCGATGGGCCCGAGCACAAAAGGCTCGCCGCCATCCGGCGCGTCGAATGCATAGCGCACGCCGCGCATGCCGATGCCTTCGGACAGGGTCTGCGGACCGCCCGTGCGCTCCAGGTGCAGGTGCGGCTCGGGGCTTGCGAAGCGCGCCGACAGGTCGGCGATGCGCATGAAGGCGATCTTGGCCCGGCCCACGTTGGGCAGCGAGCGCGCGATCTGGTCGATCGGCCCCTTCAGGAACAGCAGCACCAGCACGAAGCCGCTGAGCACCACGGGCTCGGTCGTGCGGAATGCGGCCCACCCGAGGATCAACGCGATCAAGAGAAAGAACATGGCCGAGCCGAACGAGGTGGCCAGCACGAAGACGTTGATGGCACGGCTGTTGACGCTGCGGATGCTGTCCACGATGCGCTCGATCTGGCCGCCGAACATGCGGGTGCGGCGCTCGCGGTGCATGCGCAATTCCTTGGCGCCCTCGCTGATCGCCTGGTAGGCCTTGTGCAGCAGGTCTTCATGCTCGCGCGCCTTCCAGAAGCCGACCTCGGCGCGCGTCTGCGCCACGGTCTGGAAGGTGGCGCCCAGCACGAGTGCCACGAACAGCAGGCAAAAGAGCGGCAGCGACAGCCAGGCCAGGTAGGCCAGGCAGCCCAGCGCCACGGCCACCGCGATCAGCGCGGTGGACAGCACGAAGGCGGCGTCGCTGATCATGTCCACGTCCTGCGACAGCACCGGCATCAGGCGGTGCGTGCGGTAGCGCTCCAGCGCATCGATGGGCGCCGAGAGAATTTTTTGCGCGAGGCTCTTGCGCACCTGCGCCACCAGTTGCTGGCCGACGAAATTGGTGGAGATGTCGGACGCCATGCGGCCGAACAGTGCCACCAGGCACAGCCCGATGAAGGTCAGCAGCAGCCCGCCGGCCATGCTGCCCTGCTGGTTCAGCACCTGGTTGATGGTGCGCAGCAGGGCCACGGTGGCAATGCCCGCAAAGACGCCCGTGACCACGGACAGCAGGATCCACGGGAGAAAAGGTTTCAGCAGGCGCGCGACTTCCGCGCGATTGCCGCTGCCGGCACCAGTACCACTGGAAGATGTCATGCAAGGAGTCTTTCCGCCCATCGGGGCGATTGCGTTCATGCGGCGCGATGCCGCTCCTTGCATAGACGACCGGGGCCCGCCGATGTTCATGGCGATGCCGGCCCGGGGCTCTTCGATGCGTGCTCCTGTGAACATGCGGGCCGCTCGCGCGTCTTGAAGGCATGCACCCTGAGCGACGCCTCGCTGCGCTCTTGCGAGCCGGCCCATGATCCCGCTGCTGGCGCCCATCTTCCGGGGCGAACTGGCGCCGCTCGGCGAAGGGCTCCAGTGCGCGCCAGCCCCTCCCGCCGACGCCATGCGCGTGGCCGACCTGCTGCAGCCCGGCCCGCGCCTGGGCGAAGTGCTGCGCCGGCACGCGCGCTTCAGGGGCGACGCCGGCAGCGACCTGCGGGCTGTCGCCTCGGTATGGAGCCTCCGGTATCTCGAGGTTCTGCTGCCGCCCGTCGTGGCGGGGGCGAGCGTTCTGCAGCATGTCTTTCCGGTCTCGGCCGCGCAGGTCTGGGTACGGCTCGACGGCAACGGCGATGTGCTCGGTTTCCACATCGTCGAACTCGGCGAATCGCGGCACGGCGCCGCAACGTCGGAGCGCTACGGGCCGTTGCTGTGGCGGCACCTCGCACCACTGTTCGCTGAACTCACGCGGCTGACGCCGCTGGCGCCCAAGATCCTCTGGGGCAACGCGGCGCGCCGCCTCGAACCCATCCTTCAGCAGGGCCTGCAACTGACCGGCGGCTCGGCCACCATCGCGCAAGACCAGGCCCACCTGCTGCACACGGCCGCCTGGCCGGAAGCCGCCGACGGCCTCAACCCGCTGCACGGGCGCCAGCGCGAAGTGCCGTGGCACCACGAAGGCCGCACCGTTGCAATGAAGCTGCACCGGCACTGCTGCCTCTACCACCTGCTGCCGGGTGAGGGCTATTGCGGCGCCTGCCCGCTGGCGCCGCAGCATCGCCGGGGCAACGACGGCAACGGTGAAGACGGCGGTGAAGACGAAAACGCGGCCGAGGTCGGCGAGGCCAGAGGCGGGTGAACAGATTGCCGGGTATTTCGTCTCCCTCGGAGACCCGAACCATTCATCCCACGCCGACACCCCCACTTCCATGCCCAAGGCCAAGCTCGTCTACGTCCTCTCGCTGAGAAATGCCGCCGCCGACAAGGCGGGCCAGAACATCGACTACAGGGGGGAACCCCGCTACATGAAGTCGCCGCTCGAGTACCTCGCCGAGGCGCTCGACACCACGCCGCTCGGCGACGCCTACTCGCTCGAAGGCATCGTGTTCGACGACGACCCGCAGTCGCCGCGCGACCAGGCGGCGCTGGCGGACTACGGCTTTGCATGGCACCCCGAGCGAAAGTGGATCTTCCCGGGCGAGTTGCGCGCGCAAGGCCGGCTGCTGAAAGACATGCTGCACGCGGTGCCCTCGTCGTACCGGCGCCTGCCGATGAATTCGGCCGAGCGCGTGGCGGGCAAGAGCACCTTCGAACGCGCGCTGCTCGACAAGCTGCTGACGCTGCGCGCCGACGCGGTCGTGCTCGACGGGCTGCTGGTCATCCTCGACGAGCTGGTGCGGCCCGGTGCCCGCTTCCACCGCAAGATTGTCAACATCCACCCGGGCATCACGCGCCTCGAATCGCCGTTCCAGCGCCGCGGCGCCTGCGCCACGCTCGATGCGCTGCACGGCGCGCGAGGCGAGAAGGTGGTGGACTGGCAGACGATGGCCAAGGTGGCCACGAAGCCGGTCGTCAAGACCGGCGCGTCGCTGCACTACGTCGACAACGGTATCGATTCGGGCGAGGTCATCTTCGATGTCCTGGGCACCGACATCGGGCCGGAGGATTCGATTCTCGAGCTGCGCTGGAACAACTTCAACCGCAGCCTCTTCCCCGCCATGCACCAGGGCCTGGCCCTGCTGGCACCTCACCTCTGAGCCCATCCGACTCGGTTCACCCAAGGAGACATATGACGCTTGCCACCACGCGGCCCCCGGCGGCCCCTGCCCAGACCCGTTCGACCTCACCGCTGACCACTTACGTGGACGGTGCACCGCACGACGTCACGTACGACGGCCGCAGCCTCATGGTCCGCAACCGCACGAGCGGCTCGCAGTCGCAATGGAAACTCGACGGCACCGGCGACGGCTTGGTGCTGGCACAGGTCGAAGGCGAGGCGTCGAGCGCCACGCCGCACGTGCTCGCCGCGCTCGAAGCCGCGTTTGCGCACCACCCCGGCAGCAAAGCCCTCACGCTCGCCGGCGCCGACCTCTTCGATGAGCTGGCGCATGCCGGCGTGCTGCTGCCGGCAGAAGACGGCAGCGCGCGCGCCTACTGCGAACTGCTGTGGCAGCAGCCCAGGCTCTGGCTGCCCAACGTGCACACGCCAATGGCGCAGCAGTTCGTGCTGACCCACGGCAAGTACCACCCGCGTCGCCCGCCCAAGCCGCGCGGCACGCTCTACCAGCGGTTCATTCCCTGGCTCGGCAAGACCTTCTCTTTTCGCAGCATCGACTTCGAGCGCGACCTGCCGCTGTTCAACCGCTGGATGAACGACCCCGACGTGGCGAAGATCTGGGAAGAAGAAGGCGACCTCGACAAGCACCGCGCCTACCTCACGGCCATCGACCGCGATCCGCACATGTACTCGATGATCGCCAGCTTCGACGGCGAGCCCTTCGCCTACTTCGAGATGTACTGGGCCAAGGAAAGCCGCATCGCCCCCTTCTACGACGTGCAGGACTACGACCGCGGCTGGCACGTGCTGGTCGGCGACCCCGCATTCCGGGGCAAGGCTTATGCCACGGCGTGGCTCACCTCGATCTCGCACTACATCTTCCTGTGCGACCCGCGCACGCAGCGCGCCGTGGGCGAGCCGCGCATCGACCACGTGCAGCAGATCCGCAACCTCGACAAATCCGGCTACGCCAAGCTCAAGGAATTCAACCTGCCGCACAAGCGCGCGCAGCTGGTGGTGATGCTGCGGGAGCACTACTTCTGCGATGCCCTCTGGCTGCCGCGCGCGCCCGAAGCTGCAGCGCACGGCGCATAGCCGCGAGCGCCAGCGCCCCCGGCCTACGACGAACAAGAGAGCGGGATTTCTGTTGCTGCGGCACAACTGGGTTGTGAGAATTGAATATTAATAAGAACCATTCTCATTAAAATTCGCGAACCTAACTATTCGGGAGTCCTTTTTCATGCGTCCTCTTTCCCTGCCCCGGCAGCGCCTGCTGAACGTTTCGCTCATGGCCGCCTTCGGAACCGCAGCAGCGTTCTGGAGCCTCTGCGCCTCTGCCCAGACGGCCTCCCAACCCGAAGGGCAGCAGCCCAGGCTCCCGGCTTCCGCCGCGTCGCCGGGCACCGGCGGCAACACGCTGCCGGTGGTGACGGTGCGTGAAGAGCCGGAGGTCGCGAACGGTCCGGTGCAGGGCTACGTGGCACGCAGCAGTGCAACGGGCACGAAGACCGATACGCCCCTGATCGAGACGCCCCAGTCCATCTCGGTGATCGGCCGCGAGGAACTCGACGCACGTGGCGTGCAGAACGTCATGGAAGCCGTGCGCTACACCCCCGGCGTGGCCGTGGGCAACTGGGGCTACGACGCCCGCGGCATCGACTGGCTGCTGCTGCGCGGCTTCGACGCCACCAACGCGATGTACCGCGACGGCCTGCTGCTGCCGGCCTTTTCGCTGACCGAACCCTACGGCCTGGAGCGCATCGAAGTGCTGCGTGGCCCGGCCTCGGTGGCCTTCGGCCAGTCCGACGCGGGCGGCGTCGTCAACCGCGTGAGCAAGATGCCCAGCGCCACGGCCGTGCGCGAAGTCGAAGTGCAGCTCGGCAGCTTCGGGCGCAAGCAACTGGGCGTGGACCTGGGCGGCGCCATCAGCGACACGCTGAGCTACCGTCTGGTCGGCGTCGCACACGACAGCAACACGCAAGAGACCTACCCGAACGGCAGTGCCGTGAAGGTCAAGCGCGACTACCTGGCGCCTTCGCTGCGCTGGCAGCCCTCGGCCTCCACCTCGTTCACGCTGCTGGCCGAATTCCTGCAGAGCAAGGCCGGCGACGACACCGGCTACGTGGTCGGCCTGCGTGGCGTGCCCACCTGGGTCAAGGAAGGCGAGCCGCGCTACAGCTGGATCAAGCAGAAGCAGAATGCGCTCGGCTACATGTTCGAGCACCACTTCAACGACAGCTGGACCGTGCGCCAGAACGTGCGCTTCAACGACTTCGACACCGACAAGAACCACATGCGCACGGCCCTGCAGGCCGATGGCCGCACGCTCCTGCGCACTGCGCGGGCTGACCCTGAACGCGTCCACCAGCTAACGGCCGACACCAACGTGCAAGGCCGTGTGCGCACCGGCATCGTCGACCACGCGCTGCTGTTCGGCGTCGACTGGACCCGCATCAACTACTCGACCAAGTCGCTCACCGGCCCGGCGCCGAGCCTCGATCTGCTGTTCCCGGTCTATGGCCTGCCCGTTGCCGAGCCGACCAGGGTCGGCCTGAACGCCTCGCAGACCACCGAGCAACTCGGCGTCTACCTGCAGGACCAGATCAAGATCGCCGACCGCTGGGTCGTCACGCTCAGCGGCCGCCAGGACCATGTGAAGACCGACGCCTTCGATCGCCTGGCCGGCAAACCCAGCTCGCAGACCGACGACAAGTTCAGCGGGCGCGCGGGCCTGACCTACCTGTTCTCCAACGGCTGGGCGCCCTACTTCAGCTACGGCGAATCGTTCCTGCCGACCAGCGGCGTCGACGTCAACAGCCAGCCCTTCCGCCCGAGCCGCGGCAAGCAGTGGGAAGCCGGCGTGAAGTTCCAGCCTGAAGGCGCGCGTTCGCTGTTCACGGCCGCCGTGTTCGACCTGCGCAAGTCGAACGTGGTCACCTACGACCAGCAGACTTTCGAATCCCGCCAGATCGGCCGCATCCGCTCGCGCGGCATCGAGCTCGAAGGCAAGACCGAGATCGCGCGCAACCTGAACCTCACCGCTTCCTACACCTGGCTCGACATGAAGGTGCTCCAGAGCGCGGACACCAACGAGCTGGGCAACACTCCCATCCAGGTGCCCAAGCAGACCGCATCGCTGTGGCTCGACTACACGATGGACAACGGCTGGGGCGTGGGCGGCGGCATGCGCTACATCGGCCGCCGCTACAACGACGTGGCCAACACCTCGGCCGAGGGCGGCGTGACACTGCTGGACGCCACCGTGCACTACCGCCAGGGCCCGTGGCGCTTCTCGCTGAGCGCCACCAACTTGGCCAACCGCAAGTACGCGGCATCGCGTGCCTACGGCGGCTACTACCCGGGCAACGACCGTGCGCTGGTCGCGAGCGCGAAGTACCAGTTCTGAGAACGGGAGCGCCGGCTCCGGCCGGCATCCGCTCCTGAAGCAGCACAGGCCACGTGGCGCCCATCCGGCGCCACGTGGCCTGTTCCGTTTTCAAACCGCGAGGGCGGGCTGCGCGCAAGCTAGATGCGAACGCCCGCCTCTTTTTCTTCAGTCTCCACCGCTTCGAGTTCGCGCAGCACGGCCGCATGCAGCGTGCGATCGGCCAGCACGCCCGCGTGGTCGCTACCGGCGATCACTTCAGCGCCCTCGGTCCGCGCACCGGGACCCGCCGCCATTTCCTGAGACATCCAGCGGCGCACCGGCGCAGGCATTTCATCGCCCACCGCATGCACAATGCCCAGCCGCAGGCAATTGACGCGGCTCCAGAGCGTGTGCTCCTGCGAGCCGGCCGCCGGCCCGTCGACCGGCAGCGCCGCGCCGAAGGCGCGCACCACCTCGCGAAGGAACATATCGTGTTGCGGCCGTGCCATGCGGTCCAGCGTCTCCTGCCAGAGTCCGCGCATGGCCGAGCGCGCCATCCACTGCCGCAGCGCGGCGTCCAGCGGCTCGCGCTCAGCGGCATCGAGCGGCGGGGCACCGGCGAGCGCGGCGCGCATCTGCGGATAGGCCGCGATGTCGACGGCGCCCACCCACGCGATGTCGAAGCGTTCGCGCAGCCGGCGCGCGACCTCGAGCGCCACGAGCGCCCCCACGGAGTATCCGAACAACGCGATCGGACGCCGCTTCGCCTGCTCCCGCGATGCGATGGCATGCGCGTAGCGGTCGGCCATGGCGTCCACCGAATCGCCGGCCCAGTCGGCCTCTGCGCCGGGCTCGCTGACCACGGCAAGCGCCGGCACGGCATCCTGCAGCGCCGCGTATTCGTCGCGCTTCCAGGCGCGCGCAGGAAATGCATAGAGCGCAACACGTGCGGACGTCGCAGTCGCGGCCTCGTCAAAGACAGGTTGCCGGGTCATCAAAGAGTCTCCTCGAGAGTGGCCAGGGGCGCGGTGCGGCCCTCGTACGGATTCGCTCGCTCCCCCGGCAGGCACAAGGCCGCGGCCAGCTCGTCGAGCACGGGGTGTTCGAACACGTCGCGCAGGTGCATCGCGCCGGCCGGCAGGCCTTCGCGCTCCACCCGCTCGTTCCATTGCATGACCAGGCGCGCGGCCAGCAGCGAATCGCCGCCGAGCTCGAAGAAGTGCGCGCGCGGCGCCGCGGCAGGTGCCGACAGCACGCTGCGCCACACCTCGGCCAGCGCCGAGAACGCGACCGCTGGCAGTGCCCTGCGCGGTGCACCCGCAACCACGTCTTGCACCGGCGCACGCATCAACGCTGCGCGAGCGGCCGTCGGCGCCTCCAGCAGCGAAGCCACCGTGCGGCCGGTGCCTTGCAGCAGCGCCTTCATCGTGCGTTCCATCTGCGCCGCAAGCTCGGCAATGCCCTCGGGGTCGAACACCTCGCGGGCATGCTCGAAGCTCAGCCACATTTCCTCGCCCTTCGTCTCGACGATGAGCACCAGCGGCACCCCAAGCGTGCCGCGGCCCGACGAGGCCTGGATGCCGAGGCTCGGCCCCGCGCCACGCGAAACCGCTTCGTCCACCGGGTAGTTCTCGAAGATCACCAGCGTGTCGTACAGCGGCTGCCCCGGCGCGCCGAGCCAGCCTTGCACGACCGGCAGCGGCGCATGCTCGCGCTGGCGCAGCGCCAGGTTGGCCGAGACGATCTGCCGCAGCCATGCACCCACGCCCATCGCACCCGTCTCGCCGTCGAGGCGCAGCATGAGCGGCAGACTGTTGACGCACAGGCCCACCACGTCGTCGATGCCCGGCATCTCGAACGAGCGCCCCGACATCGTCACGCCGAAGCACACGCCCGGCCGTCCGGTGCGCTGCATCAGGAGCAGCGCCCACGCAGCCTGCACCAGCGTGTTGAGCGTCACCTGCTCGGCCTGCGCCATGGCGCGCAGCGCGCGGGTGGCGTCCGCATCGAGCACCACGCGGCGGCTGTCGCAACCGGCCGGCGCCCAGCGCTGCAGCGGCACGCCGCACAGCAGCGTCGGCGCGCGGCCAATATCGGCGTAGCGGTCCCGCCAGTAGGTCTTTTCCTCGTCCTTCGCGTCGCGCCCGTTGCGCACCGCGGCCACGAAATCGGCATATGGCTGCAGGGGCGACGCCACCTTTCCGCCCGCATACAGCGCAAACAGTTCGCCCATCACGCGCGACACGCTCCAGCCGTCGAACAGGATGTGATGCCAGGTCCAGGCCAGCCGCCAGGCGTTGTCGTCCACGCGCACCGCCATCCAGCGGGCGAGCGGCGGCCGGTCCATGTCGAAGCCGCGGCGGCGCTCTTCCTCGCACAGCACGTCCCAGGCCTGTTCCAGTGCCGCCTTGTCGCGGTGCCGGCCGCGCCAGTCGAGCAGCTGCACCGGCGCGTCGACCTGCTTCAGCACCACCTGCATCGGCGCACCGTCGGGCAGCCAATGGAAACCGCTTCGCAGCGCGGCATGGCGCGACACGGTGGACTGCCAGGCCGACTTGAGCCGCACTGGATCGAGGTCCACCATGTGCACCAGCGTCTGCACGACATTGATCTCCGTCCCCGGCGCAAGGGTGCTTTCGAACAGCATGCCCTCCTGGCCCGGCGTGAGCGGATGGATGTTCTCGATCTGCGTCGTGGCCTCGGGCAGGCGCGCCACCAATGCGTCGAGCGAACCTGCCTGCAGCGCCGCCAGCGGAAAATCGCTCGGCGTCACGCCCTGCGCATCCGCCAGGCCGCTGGTGCAATGCGCGATCAGCGCCAGCAGTTCCTGCCTGAAGCGGTCGACCCAGCCCTGGACGCTGGCCGTGTCGTGGCGCGCGCGGCTGAACATCACACGCAGCGCGAGTTCGCCGGCATACACTTGGCCGCTCACCTGAAACTCGTGTCCCATCGGTGCGCCTTCGTTCACCGCGACGCCCATGCCCTCGGCCGCCAGCGTCCATCGTGCTTCTTCGTCGAAGTCGCCGTCGAACTGGCCGAGGTAGTTGAAGACCACCTGCGCGCCCCGCGGCGCCGGCGTTCCCAGTGCCTGGCGCTGGCGCAGCAGGCCGAATCCCAGGCCCTTGCCCGGAATACCGCGCAGGCTTTCCTTCACCCGCATGAGCGCAGCGCCCGACTCGCCCAGCGGCGCGAGCGCCACCGGGAACGCACTGGTGAACCAACCCACCGTACGCGTGAGGTCGATGCCGTCGAACAGGTCTTCGCGGCCGTGCCCTTCCAGGTCGATCAGGATGCGCTCATGCCCGCTCCACGTGCAGAGCGCACGGCCCAGCGCGGTCAGGAGGATGTCGTTGACCTGCGTGCGGTAGGCGGCAGGCGCGTCCTTCAGCAGTGCCTCGGTGGCGGCCTTGTCCAGCCGCAATTCCACGCTCGACTGCTCGGCCGTGGTGGCCGCGCCCGCCGGGCGGTCGCACGGCAGTTGCAAGGGCACTTCGGCTAGCGAGCGCCAGTGCGCGAGTTCGCGTTCGTCCTGCGCGAGCTGCGACGCATGCGCCTGCAGGGCCTGCGACCAGTCCTTGTAGCTGCTGGTTTTTTCTGGCAGCACGATGGCCTCGCCGCGCAGCGCCTGCGCGCAGGCCGTGCCAAGGTCTTCGAGCAGGATGCGCCACGAGACGCCGTCCACCGCCAGGTGATGGACGGCGAGCAGCAGCCGCTGGCTGCCGTCGTCGACCTCGATCGCCAGCGCGCGCAGCAGCGGACCTTGCGCGATGTCGAGACTGCGCTGGGCTTCGTCGCACAGCGCCTCGATGTGCGCGGCGTCGCGCGCCTGCCGCACCCAGAGCAGCTCGTGCGCCGGGTGGCGCGCACTCGCGCCGTAGCGCTGCGTCCAGCGGCCCTGCGCATCGCGAACGAAGCGCAGCCTGAAGGCATCGTGGTGCGCAACCACGGCTTCCAGTGCCTTGCCCAGCGCGGCCAGTTCCACCGGCGTGCGCGGCTGCAGCAGCACCGACTGGTTCCAGTGGCCGGGCACGGGCAGGCCCGCATCCAGAAAGTCGGCCTGAATCGGTAGCAGCGGCACCTCGCCGTCGAGCAGGCTCGTGCGGCGCTGTGCCTCGTTGTTCACCGTCTGCGCGACGATGCCCAGCAGTGCCACCGTCTGCCGCTCGAACAGTTGCTTGGGGGTGATGCGCCAACCCGCCTTGCGCATGCGCGCCACGATCTGCAGGCTCAGGATCGAATCGCCGCCGAGTTCGAAGAAGTTGTCCTGCCGCCCCACGCGCACCACGCCCAGCACCTCGGCCCAGCTTTGCGCAAGCGCCGTCTCGGCCTCGCCCTGCGGCGCTTCGTAAGCTGCTTCGGCGCTGGCGGCCGTCGGTGCGGGCAGCGCCTTGCGATCGATCTTGCCATTGGCGTTGAGCGGCAGTTTGTCCAGCACGACGATGGTGCCAGGCACCATGTAGTCGGGCAGCGCCTCGCCGAGCGCCTGCTTCAGGCCCGGCACGTCCAGCGCCTGTTCCGCCCCGACATAGCCCACGAGCCGCGCGCCGCCCTGCCCCTCGAGCGCCACCACCACCGCCTGGCGAACGCCGGGCTGCCGCAGCAACTGGGCCTCGACCTCGCCAAGCTCGATGCGAAAGCCACGCACCTTCACCTGGTGGTCGATGCGCCCCAGGTACTCCAGCTGGCCGTCGCTCCCCCACTGCACCAGGTCGCCCGTGCGGTACAGGCGACCGCCCGGTCCACCGAACGGATCGGCCACGAAGCGCTCGGCCGTGAGGCCGGCGCGGTGCAGGTAGCCGCGCGCCAGGCCCGCGCCGCCCAGGTACAGCTCGCCGGGCACGCCGCGCGGCACCCGGTTCAGGTCCGCGTCGAGCACCAGCGCGCTGCGGTCGCCGACCGGCCGGCCGATGGGCGCATAGCCCGGCGCGCAGCGCTCGTCGGCGCCCACCTTCCAGAGCATCGGCGTCACCACCGCTTCGGTGGGGCCGTAGCCGTTGATCAGGATCTTCGGCTTCAGGTAGCGGCATACCGCCTCGAAGCCTTCGCGCGGCATCGCTTCGCCGCCGAACGAGTACAGGTGGATGGGCGGGCACTGCCCGCTGTCGCGCGCCTCGTTGGCCAGCTCGCGCAAATACACCGGTGGAAAGCCCGCGTTGGTCACACCATGGCGCTGCATGGCGGCCAGCGTCTGCTCGGGCGTCCAGAGCGAGTCGTCGCGCACGACCAGGCTGGCGCCGCAACCGAGCGCGGTGTGCAGCCGCTCGTGCGCACCGTCGAAGGCGAACGATAAAAAATGCAGCTCGCGTGAATGCGGCCCCATCTCGTAGAGCACGGCCGTGTCGCGGCAGTGCATGTCGAAGGGGCCATGCATCACGCTCACGCCCTTGGGCTTGCCGGTGGAGCCCGAGGTGTAGATCACGTAGGCCAGGCTGTGGCCGTGCAGCGGCACGCCAGGGTCGTGCGCGGGCAGGGCCGACAGGTCTTCGCTGTCGACGCGCAACACGGTGTCCTCGCCCTCGGGACGCGGCATCCGGCCCGCCAGGCTTTCGCTGGTCAGCAGCAGTCCGATGCCGCTGTCCTGCACCATGTAGGCCAGCCGCTCGGCCGGGTACGCCGGGTCCATCGGCACATAGGCGCCACCGGCCTTCAGGATCGCCAGGATGCCCACCACCATCTCGAAGGACCGCTCCAGCGCGATGCCCACCCGTGTCTCGGGCTTCACGCCCAGCGCGATCAGGCGGTGCGCAAGACGGTTGGCGCGCGCGTTCAGCGCGCCGTAGCTCAGCGCCTCCTCGCCGAAGATCACCGCCACCGCATCGGGTTGCGCCTGGGCCTGCGCCTCGAAGCGGCGGTGCACGGCACGCGCTTCATTCGCGGCGGCGGATGCGACGGCCGGCTCGGGCGCGTTCTCGCCCCACTGCATGAGCAGCGCCAATTCGTCGGCCGGCAGCACCTCCAGCGCGCTCATGCGCGTGGCGGGGCGCTCGGCCAGCGCCATCACCAGGCCGCGGATCGTCTCGGCCATCAGGCCGCACAGGCGCCGCGCGCCGACCGCCGCGGTGACCTGCGCACCGATCTTGAAGCCCTTTCCCTCGTCGTCCACGGCAATCGCCACCGGGTAGTTGCTCCGCTCCCGGCTGCCGAGCACCTCCATGCCCTCCCACGCAGCGGGCACCTCCCCCTCAATGGCTTCGGTATAGCGGTAATTGAACAGGACGGAGAACAAGGGCGTGCTGCCGATCAGTCCGCTGCAACGCTGTGCGCGCGACAGACTGGCGTGCTCATGGTGCAGGAGACCCGTGAGCGCCTTGTGCGTCTGCCGCAGGCATTCCTCGACGCTGTGCGTGCCCAGCCGGATTCGCACCGGCAGCGTGTTGATGAACATGCCCAGCGCACGCCCCGCATCTTTTCCGCTTTGCATCCGACCCAGCAGCACCGTGCCAAAAACGACGTCATCTTTCCCCGTTGTCCTGCCCAGCAACACGGCCAATGCGAGATGAAACAACGCCGCCGCAGTCACCCCATGGCGCTGCGCCTGGCGTCGCACCTCTTGCGCCAATGCGGTGTCCATCGGTTCCCGCGCCTCTTCTGCGTCCGTACCGTCGCCTTGTACGTTCAGCAGATCGAAGGGGGCCGTGGGCTCCTGAACGTCCGCGAGCATTTCCGAGAAGAAAGCATCGTGCGCGGCCTGGCTCACGCCAAGGCGTGCTTGCGCGACGTAGCGCCTGTAGGGCACGGGTTGGGGCAACTCGGCGTCACGGCCCTGCTGGACCAGCGCGATCTCTTCGACAAGCAACTCGAGCGTGGTGTGGTCCAGCACCAGGTGATGCGTCAGGAGCTGCAGCTGCCAACGCTTGCGGGCTGCGGAAAACGCCCCCATGGCGTGAATCATGGGAGCCTCGCGCACATCGACACGATGCTCCGCCCGGCGTTCGCCGTTCTCGAGGCTGCTCGCGCCGTCGCGATCTTCTTGCGCCCATTGCAGATGCAATCTTGCTTGCCTTTGAACGACCTGGACCGGCTCCCTCAAGCCCTCCCATAGCACGGCGGTACGCAGGATGTCATGCCGTTCGATGATCGTGTTGAAACTCTCGACAAAACGTTCAAGGCGCTCCCGGCTGTCGAAGCTCAGCACATGCTGCGTCACATAGGCATCGCCCTCGGTTTGCAGCATGTGGTGAAACAGCATGCCTTGCTGCAGAGGCGCCAGGGAATAGATGTCCTGGATGTTCGCGGCGCCACCAACAACCGACGCTTCGATGCTCTCGATCTGCCTGTCGTCGAGGTCGATCAAGGTCAGCATTTCCGGCCGGATCGCCTCGCATCCCATCGGAATGCCGTTCTCCGGAACAACGACTTCATCTCCCCCTCGCTCCTGCGCCAATGCCTGCACGAAAGCCGCGAAGCGAGGTTGGCGGAACAGCGTGCGCACCTGCACGCTCCACCCATGCGCCCGCATGCGCTCCAGCAGGCCCAGTGCAAGCAGGGAGTGCCCGCCGAGTTCGAAAAAGTTGTCGTTGCGCCCCACGCGAGGAACGCCCAGCGTTTCTGCCCAGATCGCGGCGAGCTTGATTTCCACATCGCCCTCGGGCGCTTCGTAGCTGCGCTCGTTCGCAAATTCCGGCGCGGGCAACGCCTTCCGGTCGACCTTGCCGTTCGCATTCAACGGCAGGGATGCCAGCACGACCACCGTGCCCGGCACCATGTAATCGGGCAGCGCCTGACCTAGCCTCTGCTTGAGCTGGGCCACATCGACTTCCTGCCCCGCGTGCACCGACAGGTAGCCCACCAGGCGCCCGCCCGCGGGGCCGTCGGCGATCACCACGGCAGCCTCCCGAACGCCTGCCTGGGCCAGTATCTGTGCCTCGATCTCGCCCAGCTCGATGCGAAACCCGCGCACCTTCACCTGGTGATCGGTACGACCCCGGTACTCCAGCTGCCCTTCGGCGTTCCAGCATGCAAGATCGCCGGTCCGGTACAACCGCAGCCCCCCGTCCGTCGCAATCAATCGCTCGGATGTCAGGTTGGCGCGGTTCAAATAGCCTCGCGCAAGGTTCACCCCGCCCAGGTACAGCTCACCCACAACGCCCACAGGGGCGGGATTCAGGTCCGCATCGAGCACCTTTGTTTGCGTCGCGTTGATCGGCCGGCCGATCGGCACCTGGCTCCGCCCGTCCTTGCGACAGGTCCAATGCGTGACATCGATGGCCGCCTCCGTCGGCCCATAGAGGTTGTAGAGCGTTGCCTGCGGCAGCCGCATGAAAGCCCGGTTCTGCGTCTCGGCAGGCAAGGCTTCGCCGCTGCAAACGATGCGACGCAAGCTCGTGCACGCCTCCACATCCTCATAAGCCAGAAAGGCCTGCAGCATCGACGGCACGAAATGCAGGGTGTCGACCTGGTGCTTCCTGATCAACGCCACCAGCCGCTCCGGCTCGCGATGATCACCGGGATTCGCCACGACGAGGCGGGCGCCGAACATCAAGGGCCAGAAGAATTCCCACACCGAGACGTCGAAGCTGAAGGGCGTCTTCTGCAGCACCGTGTCGCCTTCGCCCAACTGGTAAGCCTCCTGCATCCAGACGAGGCGGCTGCACAGCGCGCGATGCCTGTTGGCCGCGCCCTTCGGCTTTCCGGTGGAGCCCGACGTATAGATGACGTACGCAAGACTGTCGCCATGCAGCTGAATCTTCGGGTCGCTCGCCGGCTCGGCACGGGTGTCCAGCGTGTCCAGCGTGTCCAGCAGCAACATCCGCGAGCGGCCCAGCGTCGACATCCGCTCTGCCAGATGACCCTGCGTCAGCAGCAACTCGATGCCACTGTCCGCCATCATGTAGGCCAGCCGGTCCGCCGGATACTCCGGGTCGAACGGCACATAGGCACCGCCGGCCTTCAGGATCGCCATCAGTGCGACAACCATTTCAATCGAACGCTCCGCGGCAACGCCGACTAGGCTCTCGGGACCGACGCCTCGCCCCGTCAAATGGTGCGCAAGGCGATTGGCTCGCCGGTTCAGCTCGGCGTAGCTCAGCGTCTGATCGCCGAAGACCAACGCGATCGCCTCCGGCCGGGCAGACGCTTGGCGTTCAAAGAATCGATGCACAGGTTCGAAATCCGGGGTGCCTTTTTTTCCGTTCTCCCACTCTTTGAGTTGTTGGCGATCGGAAGCGTCTACGAGATCGAAATTTCCGATGCGGCAATCGGCGTCGGTCGCGAGCTGATTCAGCACCTCAAGGTAGGCTTTCGCCATTCGATCCACGGTGGTGCGTTCATACAGCGCCGTGTTGTATTCGAGCTGGGCCGTCACACCCGATCCAGAAATCGTCAGGTCCAGCGAGAGTTCGAACTTCGCGCTGCGGTGCGGTCTCTCCATCTGTTCGACATCAAGGCCTTCCAGGACGGGGCCCTGGGCGCCGTCTTCCATCTGCAGGCCGAACATCACCTGGAACAGCGGGCTGCGCCCCGGTTCGCGCCGGTCCGTGCGGCTCGTGAGCAACACGTCGAACGGCAGGTCCGCATGGTCGAGGCCGGCCAGCACGTCGGCACGCACCTGCCGGCAGGCCTCGCGCAGCGACATCCGTGGCGAGAGCCGCGCGCGGAACACCTGCGTGGTGACGAAGAAGCCCAGCAGCCCGTGCAGCTCTTCACGGTGCCGGCCCGCCGAGGGCACGCCGACCGCGAAGTCGTACTGGCCGCTGTAGCGCGCGAGCAGCACCTGCCACGCGGCGAACAGCACCACGAATGGCGTGCTGCGCTCGGCGCGGCAGAGCTTCATCAGTGCTTCCGATAGCCGCGCGTCGAGCGCGAAATGCGCCACCGCGCCGTCGAAGCCCAGTTGCTCCGGCCGCGCACGGTCGGTCGGCAGGTCAAGCGCGGGAACCTCGGTGCCCAGGTGCGCGTTCCAGTGGTCCAGGTCGCGCTGCATTGCGCCGGCGGCCGCGCGCGCGCGCTGCCAGCAGGCGTAGTCCGCGTACTGCAGCGGCAGGGCCGGCAGGCGCACGGGGCCCGGCGCGCGCAATGCGGCGCCATAGGCTTCGGCCAGGTCCTTCGCAAGGATCGGGTTCGACCACGCATCGGAAACGATGTGGTGCAGGCAGATGGCGAGCACGTGCGTCTGCTCGTCGAGCCGCACGAGCCGCGCCACGAGCGCGGGCGCCGTTGCGAGATCGAACACGTGCGACACCGTGCGGCGCACCGCTTCGTCCAGCTTCTCCTGGCGCGAGGCGGCCGCCTCGCCGCGCAGGTCGATGCGCTCGATGCCGAACGCGGCCTCTTCCTGCACGGTCTGCAGCGCCGAGCCGTCGCGGCTGAAGAAGCGCGTGCGCAACACCGCATGGCGCACCACCAGCGCCTGGAACGCGCGCTCCAGCGCGTCGGCGTCGAGCGGGCCGGTCAGGCGGAACACGCGCGGCAGGTTGTAGGCCGTCAGCCGAGGCTCGAGGTTCTGCAGGAACCACAGCTGCTGCTGCGCGAAGGACATCGCCACCGCCTCCCCGGGCACCGTGCACACGGTAATGGCGTCCGGGCCTGCTTCCGCTTCCCACTCCTGCAGCTTTTGCGGCATCTTCGTCGTCTCGTTCATCAAGCGTTTCCGTTCAAGAAGGTGTGGCCCCGGCTTCGAGGCGCCAGGTGTCCGCGAGTTGTTCGGTCTGCGCGAGGTCGGTGCTCGCCACGCGGACGGCCTGCGCCAACGTCGAGACGCTCGGGTGGTCGAACACCAGCCCCGGCGCAATGTCCACGCGCAGCAGTCGGCGGATGCGCGCGGCCAACTTGATCACCAACAGCGAGTGCGCGCCGAGCTCGAAGAAGTCGTCGTCCACGCCGATGGACGCGCGTCCCAGCAGCCCGGCCATGGCGCTGGCCAGCAGGTGCTGCAGTGCGTCGGTGGGCACGTCCGCCTCCCCGGATACCTGCTCGGGTGCGCTGGCCAGTGCCACGAGCGCGAGGCGGTCGACCTTGCCGTTCGCCAGGCGCGGAAACTCCACTACCCCGACGCAACGCGCCGGCACCATGTGGGCCGGCAACAGCGCGGCCAGCCGGTCGCGCAGCGTCTCGGCCACGCCGGTTTCGGCGACCAGGCAGGCCGCAAGTTCCACGTCACCCGCGGCAGTGGCAACAGGCAGGACCACGGCCTGTCGCACACCCGCCAGCGCCAGCAGCGCGGCCTCGATCTCGCCGGGCTCGACGCGAAAGCCGCGCACCTTCAACTGGTGGTCCGCGCGGCCGGCGATACGGATCGCGCCATCCGGCAACACGCACGCCAGGTCACCCGTGCGGTAGAGCCGCTCGCCGGGCAGGAAGGGGTCGCCCACGAATGCATCCGACGACACGCCGCCAAGGTAGCCGCGGCACAGCTGCGCACCGCCGACGTACAACTCGCCCAGCGCGCCCGTGGGCGCGAGCCGCAAGGCCGCATCGAGCACGCGCACGCGGTTGTTGGCCAGCACCTGCGACAACGGCAGCACGTCGGGAAAGGCGGCGCCGGCATCGAGCCGGTGCACCATCACCCCGACCGTGGTTTCGGTCGGTCCGTAGTGGTTGAACACCGTGCACCCCGGTGCGAGACGCGCGATGCGCGCCAGCAGCGAACGCGACGTCGCCTCGCCGCCCCAGTACCAGCAGGCGCGGCAGCACCGGCGCCTCGGCCTCCAGCAGCGCCTCGAGGTGCGAAGGCACGATCTTGAGCGCGTCGATGCGCCGCTCGGTCATGAAGCGGGTAAAGCCGGCGGCGTCTTTCGTGGCCTGCGCATCCGCGACCACGAGGCAGGCGCCGTTGAAGAAGGCACCGAACAACGCGGTGTTGCCCAGGTCGGCCGCCACCGTGCTGGTGAGTGCCCAGCGCCGGTAACCCTCGAGCTGCATCGCCGAAGAAACAGTCGCCACGTAATTGAGCAGTTGGGCGTGCTCGATCGCCACGCCCTTCGGACCACCGGTCGAGCCGGAGGTGTAGAGCACATAGGCCAGGTCGTTCGGACTCGCCGGCACGTCGGGTGCGGTGGCGTCGAAGCCCGACAGGTCGATGCCGCCAACCGCCGCCACGCGCCATGCGGGGGCTTCGGCGCTCTGCACAGCGTCCACCTGCAGCAGCAGGACGGGTTGCGCATCGGCCAACACCGCATGGCGGCGCGCCGCCGGCCATTCGGGTTCGAGCGGTAGGTAGCCCGCGCCAGCGCGCCAGGCCGCCAGCATCGCAACCAGCAGGTCGAGCGAACGCGGCAGCGCCAGCGCCACCAGCGCGCCGCGCTGCACGCCCTGCGCCTGCATCCAGCGCGCCAGGCGGTTGATGCCGGCGTCCAGCGCCGCATAGCTCAGGTGCTGTTCGCCGTCTTCGATCGCCGGGGCATCGGGCGTGGTTCGCGCCCAGTGGGCAATGCGGTCGGCAATGCCTTGCGTGCCCACGTCGAGCGTTGCGCCTTCCAGCGCGAGCAAGGACTGGCGTTCTGCGTCGTCGATGAGCGGCAGGTCTTGCAGGGGTGTGGCGGGGTTGTCGGCCACACCTTGCAGCAGGCGATGCAACTGCTGCAGCAGGCGCGCGAGCGCGGCCTCGCTGTAGCGGCTTTCATCGGCATGCAGGGAGAGCGCGGCGCACTGCGCCGACCATTCGGCTTCCAGCGCCAGTTCGAAGCAGGGCAGCGGCCCCGGTCGCTGCACCACCGGCCAGGACGACAGCGCGCCGTCCTCGGGCACATGCAGTGCGAAGCCGACGGCGAGATGCGGCGCATCGGCAAGACCGTCGAGCACGCAGTACTCTTGCGCCTCGACATGCGAACGCAACTGCGCAACCAAGGAGGAGAGACAGTCCGCGAACAGCTGCTGCGCATCGACCTCCACTCGCATGGGCAGCACCTTCTCGTAGACGCCGATGGCGACCTGCATCACCTCGTAGTCGCGCCGGCAGTCGTGCTGCCAGCCGGCGGCGAAGCAGGCAAAGCCGGTCAGGCGCGCAAGCAGCACCCACCACGCGGCCTGCAGCAGTTCGGGCGTTGCCACGCCTTGCGACCCGGCCAGCACATCGAGGCGCGCGCGCAGGCCGGTATCGACAGTCCGCGCCACCACACAGCGCGCGGGCGACCGCGAGGCATCGGCAGCTGCATCGGCGGCGGTCTGCCGCACGGCCAAGCGCGGCGCGGCCAGGGTTGCGGCGTTGTTCGTGTCGCCGGCCCAGTACGCGCGCCCCTTCACGGCGTCTTCTTCGTCGTCTTGCGCGAGCGACTCGCGCCATGCGGCGAACTGCGTGTACTGGAATGGCTTTTCCGGTTCGGCGGCAACGGGCGCATCGCCGCGCACCGCATCGGCGATGCGCGCGAGCAGCATCGCGAGACTCGTGCCGTCGGCGGCCAGGGGATGCGCCGACAGTGTCAGGCGATGGCGCGAAGCACCGAGGCGCTCCAGCCCGAGCCGGACCATGCCGCCCTCTTCCGGCCGCATCGGCGCATCGGCCTGCGCATGGGTGGCCGGCAGCGTGGCGCGCGGCTGCTGGCGCCAGCCGCTGGCGTCGGGCGCCTCGCGCAGCGCAAGCCGAAGCGACTCGTGGGCCTGCAGCACGTTCGCCGCGGCGGTGCGCAGGCGTGCCTCGTCGAGCGCACCCTCGATCTCCACCGCCATCGCGATCGGCCGCAACGCACCACCGCCGTGCATGGCCAGTACCGCGCGCTGCTCGGGGCTCAGCGGCAGGGCCGCCTCGAAATTCTCGAACCGGTCTTCCATCGTCATTCGCTCCCCGCGGTTTCGGCCACCGCCGCGGTGCCTGCCGCTTCGGCGGCCAGCAGCGTGGCGCGCTCGAACATCGCGCCCATGGCCACGACGATCTTGCGTGGCCCCTGGTAGGGGTCGCGCGCGTGGGCCGCGAGCATGTTGTCGAGCATGACCACGTCGCCCTTTCGCCAGTCGAAGCGCACCGCGCACGCCTCGTAGGTACGGCCCACGATGGCCATGGTCTCGTCGTCAATGGGCGTGCCGTCGCCGTAGCAGACGTAGCGCGGCATGCGCTCGGTACCCACGAGCGCCAGCAGGTCTTCGCGCACGTCGGCTTCGAGGCAGGCGGGGTGGTGCAGCTGCACCTGGTTGAAGAACACGCGCTCGCCGGTCAGCGGATGCTTCATGACGGCCGGGCAGTGCGTGCGCGTCTGCAACGTGTCGGGGTCGAGCCAGCGCCATTCGACGCCGCCGGCGGTGAGGCGGGCCTCGACTTCGACGCGCTGGTCGGTCTTGAAGAAATCGCGCCAGCTCACGTCCAGGTGCGGCGTGAAGGTTCGTACGTAAGTCAGCGCCTTGCGCTCGAAAGCCTCGACGATCTCCGCCGGCAGGCGGCGCAGCATCTCTCGGCAATCGACGATGGGTGTCGCGCCGCCCACGGGCGACGGCAGCTCGCAGTAGAACCACTGCTTGCGTGGCCAGCGCTCCATGTGCGAGCTCTCGTTGTGGTACAGGATCATCTGCCGCTCGGGGTACGGCGTGGAGCGGTAGGTGCGGCGTCCGCCTTCCTTCTTCGGAAGATCGCCGTAGCTGCCGTAGAGCTCGGGCTCGACGTTCTCGGCAAAGGCCTCGAAGTCCTGCGGCGTCTGCAGGCCGAAGTTGCGGAACAGCAGGCCGCCGTGGCGGGCCAGCGCGTCGTCGACGAAGTCACGGTGCCCGCGCACCCAGGCGAGCGCGTCGAAGTCGCTGCCCATCGCCTCGACGACGAGCGGAAACTCGCGGTCCGCGGACAGGAACGAGGTCTTGACCGGCGGCAGCGCCGTGGCGGGAATCGATGAGGTTGCAGGCTCGGCCGCAGCCGTCGCGATTGGCGTCTTCGCCGCGAATTTCTTGAGCTTGTCCAGCTTGCCGAGCTGGGGCGATGGCATCGGATTCATTGAGGATTCCTTGCGAGCAGGTGATGAAAATAGTTGCTCGACCCGCGCGTCGGGCGAGATGACCCATTGCCGCAGCAGCGCGCACCAGTCGGCAGCCCAGCGCCTGATCGATTCGCCGCGGTAAAGGCCGGTGTCGTAGACCCATTCGGCCGTCCACTCGGCCGGTCGGTCGCGCGGGCCTTCGTGCACGAAGACCGCGATGTCGAACTTCGAATGCCGCACGCGCTGCGGCACGACGTCGATGCGCAGGCCCGGAATCTCGAAGTGGCTGGCCGGCGTGTTCTGCATGACGAACAGCATCCGCACCGGCCCGCCCTGCGCGCGCGAGATGCCGGCGGCATCGAGGATGCGGTCGAACGGCACGCTGCCGTGCGCCAGTGCCGATTGCGTGGAGGCGTGCACCTGCGCCAGCCACTCGGTGAAGCGGATGTCGGCGTTGCGGCGCGAGCGCAGCGGCACCACGTTCACGAAGAAGCCCATGAGCTTTTCGAGTCCGGGGTGGTCGCGCCCCGCGACGTCGGTGCCGATGACGAGGTCGTCGACACCAGCCTCGCGGTGCACCAACGCCAGGAAGGCCGCAAGCATCACGGTGAAGCGCGAGGTCTTGTTCGCCAGCGCCAGCGGGTTGAGGGTCTCCACCAACGCGCCCTCGATCGGCACGCGCAGGCTGTCGCCGGCGTGCGCGGTGACAGCCTGCATCTGCTCGTCCGCAGGCAGGCGCGAGCCCTTGGGCGCGTTGTCGAGGTAGCGCCGCCAGAACGCCGTGTCCTGCGCGCGCGTGGCTTCGAGCATGCGGGCGTGCCAGACCGCGTAGTCGGCGTACTGAACGCGCAGCGGCGGCAGCGTCGAAGGACGGTCATCGCGCAGGGCCGCGTAGGCCGCCACGAACTCGCTCGCGAAGATCGCGCCCGACCATCCGTCGAACGCGATGTGGTGCACGCAAAGCAGGAGCGCATGGCGCCCCGGGCCCAGGTGCAGCAGCGCGGCGCGCAACGGCGCGGCGGCAGCCAGGTCGAAGGGTTCAGCCGCCATCGTGTCGAGCGCCGTGTCGATGCGGGCCGCTTCGGCTTCGGGCGCGACCGACGAATCGATCCACGGCAGATCGAACGCGGCCATGGGAGCGATGGTCGCGACCGGTTCGCCCTCGTCGTTCTCCGGGTAGGCCATGCGCAGCACCTCGTGGCGCGACACCAGCGTTTCCAGGGCACGCCGCAGAACGGCCGGATCGAGCGGCCCGTCGAAGCGCAGCGCGGTCGCCATGTTGTAGGCGGTGCGTCCGGCGGCGTCGGCCAGCCGGTCGACGAGCCAGAGGCGATGTTGCGTGGGCGAGAGTCCTATCTGCACCGCGCGCGCCACGGGCATCAGCGGCGGCGTGCCGGCCATCGGTTCCGCGGGCTGCAACCGCACCGCCATGTCGCGCAGCACGGGATGGTCGAACACCTCTTTCAGCGGCAGTTGCAGCGCCGCGCCAGCGCGCAGGCGGGAGACTAGCTGCGCCGCCATCAGCGAATGGCCGCCGAGCTCGAAGAAGTGCGCATGGCGCCCGACTTCGCTCACGCCCAGCAGCTCGCCCCAGACGCGTGCCAGCGTCTCTTCGAGTGCGCCGCTCGGCGGCTCGTGCGCACCCGTGCCGGCGTCCGTGGCCTGGACCAGCGGCAGCGCCTTGCGGTCGATCTTGCCGTTCGCATTGAGCGGCAGCGCCGGCAGCGTCATTAAGAGCGACGGCACCATGTATTCGGTCAGCGTGCGGCCGAGCCATTCGCGCAGCGCCGCCGCGTCGACGTCCTGCCCCGCATGCGGCGAGACATACGCCACGAGCCGCGCGCCGCCAGGCGCCTGCTGCGCCACCACCACCGCTTCGCGCACGCCGGGGTGTGCGAGCAGTTGCGCCTCGATCTCGCCGAGTTCGATGCGGAAACCGCGGATCTTCACCTGGTGGTCGAGCCGGCCGAGGTAGTCGAGCTGGCCCTGGCTGTTCCAGCGCACGAGGTCGCCGGTGCGGTAGAGCCGGCCACCGCGCTCCGCGTCGAAGGGGTCGGCCACGAAGCGCACGGCGGTCAGGCCCGGCCGCCCGACATAGCCGCGCGCAAGCCCGATGCCGCCCAGGTAGAGCTCGCCCGCCACGCCCGCGGGCACGAGGTTCAGCGAGGCGTCGAGCACATGGGTCTGGATGCCGGAGACCGGCCGCCCGATCGACACCTGGCTGCGCCCGTCGTCGCGGCAGGTCCAGTGCGTGACGTCGATGGCCGCTTCGGTCGGCCCGTAGAGGTTGTAGAGCTTCGCCTGCGGCAGGCGGCGCAACACCTCGTTCTGCGCCTCGGCGGGCAGCGCCTCGCCGCTGCAGACGATGCGCCGCAATGTGGTGCAGGCCTCGACGTCGGGCTGCGCAAGAAAGGCCTGCAGCATCGACGGCACGAAGTGCAGCGTGCACACGCGGTGGCGGCGGATCAGCGCGACCAGGCGGGCCGGATCGCGGTGATCGCCCGGCGCGGCCACGGCGAGCCGCGCGCCATACATCAGCGGCCAGAAGAACTCCCACACCGACACATCGAAACTGAACGGCGTCTTCTGCAGCACCGTGTCGCCGGGCGCGAGGCCGTAGGCCTGCTGCATCCACGCGAGCCGGTTGTGCAGCGCGCGGTGCCGGTTGGCGGCGCCCTTGGGCTTGCCCGTGGAGCCCGAGGTGTAGATCACATAGGCGAGGTTCTCGGCATCCAGTGCGACGGCCGGGTCGCTGTCGGCGAAGTCGCCGGCACCTAGCGCTTCAGGCGCATCGATGGCCAGCAACGGCACGCCGGCATCGGCCGGCAAGCGTTCGGCCAGGTGGCCCTGTGTGAGGACCAGCGCGAGCCCGCTGTCCTGCACCATGTAGGCGATGCGGTCGGCCGGGTGCTCGGGGTCCAGTGGCACGTAGGCGCCGCCGGCCTTCATGACGGCGAGCAGCGCGATCACCAGTTCGACGCTGCGCTCCAGCACGACGCCCACCAGGCTCTCGGGCCGCACGCCGTGCGCGATGAGCCGGTGCGCGAGCCGGTTGGCGCGGCGGTCGAGTTCGGCATAGGTAAGCACCTGGTCGCCGAAGGCCAGCGCCTCGTCGTGAGGGTGCGCGGCCGCCCGGCGCGCGATGACGTGGTGCACGGGCACGGCCTCGCCGTGGCCGTGCGCGTTGATGCCCCAAGCCGCGAGCTGCGCGTGCTCGTCGTCGCCCAGCAGCGCGATCGCACCCAGCGCCTGTTGCGGGTCGGCGGCCAGCGCTTCGAGCACCCGGTGGTAGTGGCCCGCGAGCCGCGCGATGGTGGCGGGCTCGAACAGCTCGGCCGCATAGCGGAACGCGCAGCGGATGCTGCCGTCGGCGCGCTCGATGGTTTCCAGTGTCAGCTCGAAGGGCGCGGCGCGCTCCTCGAGATCGATGCGGCGCACGCGAAGGCGCGGCCAGCCGCGCAGCGGGCGGTCGCCTTCGCCGAGGTGGTTGAACATCACCTGGAACAGCGGCGCGGCTGCGTTGCCGCCCTCGGCGCGCAATGCCTGGACCAGCCGCTCATAAGGCAGTTCCTGGTGCGCCTGCGCCTCGAAGGCGGTGTCGCGCACCTGCGCAAGCAGTTCGGCCAGGGGCATGCGCGTGTGCGGGCGCGCGCCCATCACCACGGTGTTGATGAAGGCGCCGACGACGCCGGCGGTCTCAGGCCGGTTGCGGCCCGCAACCGGCACGCCGACGCGAATCTCCTCTTGCCCCGTGTAGCGGAACAGCACGCCATGGAAAGCCGCGAGCAGCACCATGAACAGGGTGCCGCCCTGCGCGCGGGCCTGCCGCTTCAGTTCGCGCGCGAGCGGTGCGGGCACGTCGAGTGCGTGCTGCGCGGCGCTGTAGCCGGCATTCGCCGTGCGCGGTCGGTCGGTGGCGAGATCGAGCACCGGCTGGCTTGCGCCGAGCCGCTGGCGCCAATAGGCAAGCTGGCGCGCGCCCTCCTCGCCTTCGAGCCACCGGTGCTGCCAGCGGGCGAAGTCGATGTAGCGGATCTCGGGTTCGGGGCCCGATACCGCAGCAGCAGCCGCGGCGGCGTCGACCTGCTGCGCATACAGCCGGGCCAGTTCGTCGAGGATGAGCTCGACCGTCCACGCGTCGGAGACGATGTGGTGCAGCATCAGCAGCAGCTGGTGCTCGTCGTCGGCCATCTTCAGCAGCGCGCCGCGCAGCAGCGGCCCGGCCGTCAGGTCGAAGGGCGCGCGGCAGACCTGCACCACGGCTTCGCGATGGCGCGACGCGCGGGCCCCGGCATCGAGAAGGCTCAGGTCCGCGAAGGGAATGTCGATGCGGGCGGCCGGGTCGATGCGCTGTACAGGCAGACCGTCGGAGCCCGCGCCGAACACGGTGCGAAGGCTGTCGTGGCGCAGCACCAGCCGGCGCACCGCTTCCTGCAGCGCCCCCACGTCCAGCGGCCCCGAGAAGCCGAGGCCGCCACCGACGTGGTACGCCGTGTTGCCAGCATCGAGCTGCCAGAGAAACCACTGGCCCTGCTGCATGAAGGAGACGGGCGCACAGCCGCCATCGTCGGCAGTCCTGGCGATGCCTTCGGGCGACACGCGCGCGGCTGCTTGCGATGCGGCCTCGCCCGGCGCGGCGTCATCCGTGCCGTCGCGCCGCAGGCGGCGTTGCAGCAGAGCCAGTTGGGCCGGTGTCAGTTTGGCCCGGCGGGTGGCGATGTCGTTGCTCTCGCTCATGATGCAAAACTCGTGGTGGTGCCGGCCTCGGCGCGCTCGATCTCCTCGATCAGGCGCAGTTCCACCAGCGCGGCCAGTTCGGCGACCGTGGGCGCCTTGAAGAAGGCGGCGGGGGCCAGGTCCACGCCGTAGGCCTTGCGCACCTTCGACAGCAGGCGGATGGCCAGCAGCGAATCGCCGCCCAGCTCGAACAGGTTGTCGTGCACGCCCACGGGCGCGATGCCAAGCGCTTCGGTCCACAGTTCGGCGAGCCCCTCTTCGAGTTCGCCTTCGGGCGCCACGAAGAGCGTCTGCAGCACCGGGCGCGGATAGCCCGCACGCGCTTCGGACGGAGCGTCGGGCGTGTCGTCCATCGCATCGAGCAGGCTGCGCAGCGGGTGCAGGCGCGGCGCGAGCGGCGATGCGGACACCACCGTCTGCGGCAGGTCCGGCCCGTTGACGATGCGCTCGAAGGCCAGCACGCCGGTGCGTTCGTCCAGGCCCATGCCCTCGGGCATGTCCTTGCCGGCCGCGGCGCCCACGTCGCGCCAGGCGTCCCAGTTGACCGAGAACACCGGCAGCGCGGAGCTACGCCGGTGCGCGGCGGCGAAGGCATCGAGGTAGTCGTTGGCGGCGGCATAGTCGCTCAACCCGAGGCCGCCGAGCAGCGTGGCGATGGAAGAGCACAGGAGCACGAAGTCGAGCGGCTTCCGGCCGGATGCATCGGATACATCGGATGCAGCGAGCGCATCGAGCAGCGCCCGCGTGCCCGCGACCTTGGGTGCGAAGGCCGCCTGCACCTGCGCCGGCGTGCGCTGCGCGATCATCCCGTGGTCGGGTTCGATGACCGCGTGCACCACGCCGTTCAGCGCGCCGAAGCGCGCATGCGCCGCTGCCAGTGCGCTGCGCAGCTGGGCAGGATCGGTCACGTCGGCGGCGACGGTCAGCAACTCGGCGCCGCCCACTTCCAGTTCGATGAGTTGCCGCAGCCGGCGGCGCAGCGCCTCCGGCTGGTCGGCCGCTTCGGCCAGGCGCGCCCATTCCGCGCGCTCGGGCAAGGGCGTGCGCCCGAGAAGCACCAGCCGGGCCTGCCATGTCTTGCTCAGGTGGCGCGCGAGCGCGAGGCCCACGCCGCCCATCCCGCCAGTGATGAGGTACACGCCGCCCCGGCGCAACCGCTGCACGCCCGCGGTGTCGGCCGCGAGCGGCTCGAAGGCCCTGGTCCAGCGGTGCGGGCCACGGTAGGCGACGACAGCCTCGTCGTGCACGGCCACGGCCTCGTCGGCGACGCGGCGCGCGAGATCGGTTTCGGCCGCGCTCTCCGGCACGGGCAGCACCACGTCCAGCAGCCGGCAAGTGATCGACGGCGACTCCTGGCTCAGCACTTTTAAAAGTCCGCGCAAGGTCGCCTTCTCGGGTGTCAGGGCTTCGGTACCGGTGACGTCTTCGACGCCATCGGTGAGCACGTTCAGCCCCATGGGCGCACGCTGCGAGCCGTCGGCCGGGTCGAGGGTCTGCGCCAATGCGAGCAGGCTGAAATAGCCGGACTCGAAAGTCGCGGCAGGCGATGCGGCGGCACGACCGCCATCGAGGCTCCACAGGTGAAAGACCTGTGTCACCGGGCCTGCCTCGGCTTCGACCTCGCGCAGCAGGCGCGCATGGTCGGCGCGCTCGGAAGGCCGCACCGCGTATTGCAGCGCGGCCGTGCGCGCGAACGCCTTGCCGCGCAGCGCGACAGCCACCGGCGTTCCCCGCGCATGCAGCGTGCGCGCGAGCCGGTCGGTGAAGCTGTTCGCATCGCCGAGGATCAGCGTACAACCCGTGCTGCCAGTGCCTTGCGCCGCCGGCAGCAGCGGCGCGGTCCGCTTCCACACCGGGACGTGAAAGAGCCCCGCCGCCGGGTTCTGCGAAGGCGGTGCCGCCGCCGAGGGATCGACCCAGAAGCGCTGGCGTCGGAAGGCATAGGTCGGCAGCGGCACGCGGCGGCGGCTGGCGCCGTCGCGGCAGGCAGCCCAGTCGATATCGACACCCACGGTCCACAGGCCCGCCACCGCGTTCGCGAGTTGCGGCGCATTGCGCGCGAGCTGCTGCGGGTGCGCCTGGCTGGCCCAGATGCCGGCGGCCGAGGCGCTGCCGGAATGCTGGCGCGCCAGCCCGGCGAGCGTTTCGCCCGGCCCCACTTCGAGCACCGCGCGCCCCGGCGTGGCGAAGATCTCGCGCAGGCCGTCTGCGAAGCGCACCGTGCCGCGCAAGTGCCGCCCCCAGTACGCGGGGCTGGTGGCCTCCTCGGGCGCGATGGGCCGACCCGAGGCATTGGAGATGAACGGAATCGACGGTGCACGGCGAGGCACCGCGGCCACCACGCGCTCCAGCTCCGCGACGATCGGGTCGACCAGGCGCGAATGAAAGGCGATGGACACGTGCAGGCGGCGTGGCACGTGCTGCTGCGCGCGCAATGCCTCTTCCACGCGCTCGATCGCATCGAGTGGCCCGGCGAGCACGCTGAGCGCCTCGCCGTTCACCGCGGCGAGGTCGCAGCCCATGGCCAGGAATGGCGCCAGTTCTTCTTCAGGCAGTGACACGGCGGTCATCGCGCCCGGCTGCAGCGTCTGCATGAGGCGCCCGCGCGCGGCAACAATGCGCAGCGCGTCTTCGAGCGAGAACACGCCGGCCAGGCAGGCCGCAACGTACTCGCCCAGGCTGTGACCGAGCATGAGCGACGGCTTGACGCCGCAATGCATCCACCAGCGCGCCATCGCATAGCCGACGACGAACAACGCGGGCTGCGCGAATTCCACGCGCAGCAGCCGCTCGTTGGCGGCTTGCTCCTCGCCGGCCGGCGGAAAGAGCATCGGACGCAGGTCGACGCCGCTGTCGCGGCGCAGCGCGGCGATGCAGCGGTCCATCTCCTCGCGAAAAACAGTGCTGTCGCGGTAGAGGTCCGCGCCCATGAGCGCGTGCTGCGTGCCGCTGCCCGGGAACAGGAACACCACCTCGGGCGTCGCGTTCACCGCACGCGGCGCGAGGGCCGGGGGTGCGGCGAGCATGTCCGCGGCCAGCGACGGCTGATTCGCCACCACCGCGCTGCGCCAGGCGAAGGGCCGGCGGCCAGCCTGCAGCGTGTGGGCGACATCTTCGAGCGGTTGCGTTTCGGCATGCGCGCGCAGGTGCTCGGCCAGGTGCGCGCGGCCCACCTTCAGCGCGGCCTCGTCCTTCGCCGACAGCGGCAGCACCTGCCATGGCGACGCCTGCAGGATTTTCGCCTGCACGGACTGTGTGCGCGGCGCTTCTTCGAGCACAACGTGCACGTTGGTGCCGCCGATGCCGAACGAGCTGACGCCCGCGCGGCGCGGCGTGCTGCTTTCCGGCCAAGGCTGGCATTGCGCATTCACGTAGAACGGGCTGCCCGCGAAATCGATCTGCGGATTGGGTTTCTTGAAATGCAGGCTCGGTGGCAGCGTGCGGTGCTTGAGCGCCATCGCGGCCTTGATGAGGCCCGCGACGCCGGCGGCGGCATCGAGGTGGCCGACGTTGGTCTTCACCGAACCGACGGCGCAGAAGCCGCGCCGTTCGGTGTCGGCGCGGAAGGCCTGCGTGAGGGCGGCGATCTCGATCGGGTCGCCCAGCGCGGTGCCCGTGCCGTGCGCCTCGATGTAGCCGACGGTGTCGGCCGAGACGCCTGCGATCAGTTGCGCGGCGCGAATCACTTCGGCCTGCCCGTCGATGCTGGGCGCGGTGAAGCCGACCTTGGCCGAACCGTCGTTGTTGGCCGCGGTGCCCTTGATGACGGCGTGGATGGTGTCGCCGTCGTGCAGCGCTTCGTCGAGGCGCTTGAGCACGACCACGCCGGCGCCGCTGCCGATCACCGTGCCGGCCGCGTCGGCGTCGAAGGCGCGGCAATGGCCGTCGCGCGAGAGGATCGCGCCGGCTTGGTAGCGGTAGCCGCCCTCTTGCAGCAGGTTGAGCCACACGCCGCCGGCCAGGGCCATGTCGCAGTCGTGGCTCAGCAAGGCCTGGCAGGCGGTGTGCACTGCCGTGAGCGATGTCGAGCAGGCGGTCTGCACGGTCACGGCGGGGCCGCGCAGATTGAGCTTGTAGGCGACGCGCGTGCACAGCGAACCGCCAGAATTGCCGTTCATCAGGCCCAGCAAGTCGGCAATGCCGGTGTGCGCGCCCAGGCCGAAGGCGGGCAGCAGGTTGCGGATCAGGTAGACGTTGGCGCCCTCGCCCGCATATACGCCGATCTTGCCGGGCCAGCGCTCGGCGTCGCAGCCCGCATGCTCCAGCGAGGCCCAGGCGCACTCAAGAAAGATGCGTTGCTGCGGGTCGAGGTTCTCGGCCTCGCGCGGCGTGTAGCCGAAGAAGCCGGCATCGAACTGGTCGAAGCCTTCGAACATCACGCCGGCCTTCACGTAGTCGGGGTCGTCCAGCAGGCTTTGCGGCACGCCGCGTTCGCGCAACTGGTCGTCGGTGAAGCGCGACACCGACTCCACGCCGTCGCGGATGTTGCGCCAGAACGCATCGACGTCATTGGCGCCGGGAAAGCGCCCGGCCATGCCGACGATGGCGATCTCGAGGCCGGTGGGCTCGGAGGCGGCGTCATTGAAGGTGGACATCAGTTGACTCTCTCTGCCGCTTTGCGGCGTTGAAGCATTGCGGCGCGCTGGCGCAGCGCACGTTCGTTGCCACCCGCGGTGGACGCGGCAGCGGCTTGCGCTCCGCCCTGCTCGATCCACCGGGCCAGCGATTCGACGGTGGGGTACTTGAAGAGATTGACCAGCGGGAACGTAGCCTGCAGCCGGTCTTCCAGCAGCCGGTGCGCGCGGATCAGCAGCAGCGAATGCCCGCCGAGGTCGAAGAAGTTGTCGTGCAGGCCGACCTGTTCGACCTGCAGCACTTCGGACCAGATGGCCGCGAGCGTGCGCGCCGCATGGCCTTGCGGCGCTTCGTAGGTGCTCGCTCGGCCCAACCCCTCTGGTTCGGGCAGCGCCTTGCGGTCGACCTTGCCGTTCGCATTGAGCGGCAGCGCCGGCAAGGTGACGATGGCGCGCGGCACCATGTAGTCGGGCAGCACCTGCGCCAGTCGCTCGCGCAGTGCCGCGGTGTCGACGGCCCGGTCCGCATGCGCCGCGATGTAGGCCACCAGCGAGGCGCCGCCCGCGCCCTCACGGGCCACGACGACGGCTTCACGCACCTCGGGCTGCGCGAGGATCTGCGCCTCGATCTCGCCCAGCTCGATGCGAAAGCCCCGGATCTTCACCTGGTGGTCGATGCGGCCCAGGTACTCGATCTGGCCCTCGGTGTTCCAGCGCACGAGGTCGCCGGTGCGGTAGAGCCGGTCGCCCTGCCCGTAGGGGTTGGCCACGAAGCGCTCGGCACTCAGGCCGGGCTTGCCGAGATAGCCGCGCGCGAGGCTCACGCCGCCCAGGTACAGCTCGCCGGCCACGCCGCGCGGCACCATGTTCAGCGCCGCATCGAGCACGTGGCATTGGGTATCGCTGATCGGCTGTCCTATCGGCACCAGGCTCTGGCCGCTGCCATCGGACTCCAGGTGGCAGGTCCAGCGCGTAACGTGGATGGTGGCCTCCGTAGGGCCATACAGGTTCTGCAGCGTGGCGCCGCCGAGGCGCTGCAGCGTCTCCTTCTGCGTCTCGGCGGGCATGGCCTCTCCGCCGCAGATGATGTGCTGCAGCCGAGTGCTTGCCTCGATGCCCGGATGCGCCAGGAAGGCCTGCAACATGGAGGGGACGAAGTTCAGCGTCGTGATCTGGTGGCGCTGAATCAGCTGAACCAGCCGCTCGGGGTCGCGGTGATCCCCGGGGTTGGCAACGACCAGCCGCGCACCCGCGGTCATCGGCCAGAACATTTCCCATACCGACACGTCGAAGCCGAATGGCGCCTTGTGCAGCACGGTGTGGTCGCGGGTCAGGCCGTAGGTCTGCTGCATCCAGGCCATGCAGCTGTGCAGCGCCGCGTGGCGCACGGCCGCGCCCTTGGGCTTGCCGGTGGAACCGGAGGTGTAGATGACGTAGGCGAGGTTTTCTGCGTGCAGCGCGACCTGCGGGTCGTCTTCGGGCTGGTCGGCAAAGTAGCTGCCATCGACCTCCAGCTTGGCCAGGCCGGGGCGGCCCGCGATGAGGTCGCGCGTGGCACGGTGCACGAGCAGCAGCGCGATGCCGCTGTCTTCCACCATGTAGTCGAGGCGCTGCACCGGGTACTCCGGGTCCAGCGGCAGGTAGGCGCCACCGGCCTTGAGGATGCCCAGGATCCCCACCACCATCTCGACGGAGCGCTCCATCGCGATGCCCACGCGCATGTCGGGCCGGACGCCGAGCGCGATCAGCCGGTGGGCGAGGCGATTGGCGCGGCGGTCGAGCTCGGCAAAGCTCAGTGCCTCGTCGCCGAACAGCAGTGCGATGGCGTCGGGCTGCTGTGCGGCATGCCGCGCGATGGCGTGGTGCACCGGTTCCGGTTGCGGCTCGCGGTGCGCGTTCACGCCCCACTGCGCAAGCTGCGACTTCTCGGGGGCGCGCAGCAGGTCGATGTCGCCCACCGCGCAGCCCGCATCGGCGCAGAGCGCACCGAGCACCGCCACGTAGTGCTGCGCCATGCGCGCGATGGTCTCGCGCTCGAACAGGTCTTCGGCGTAGATCACGTCGAGCAGCAGGCGTCCGTCGGGCCGCTCGCGGGCTTCCAGCACCCAGTCGAACTGGGTCTGGAGGTCGGGCAGAACGTGGTCGCTCACCTCGACGCCATGCAGGCGCTGCAGCGCACGGCGGTCCTCGAACAGATGGTTGAAAATCACCTGGAACAACGGGCTGTGGCTCATGCTGCGCTCGGGCTGCAGCCGCTGCACCAGCTGCTCGAAGGGCAGGTCCTGGTGCGCCTGCGCGCCGAGCACCGCTTCCCTGGCCTGCGCGAGCACGCGTAACACAGGCGTGCGGCCATCGATCGGGTTGCGCAGCACCAGCGTGTTGACGAACAGGCCGATCACGTTCTCGAACTCCACGCGGTTGCGGTTCGCAATGGCGGCGCCGACGCGGATTTCCTCCTGGCCCGTGTAGCGGTGCAGCAGGGCCTGGAGGCCCGCCAGCAGCACCATGAACAGCGTGGCGTTTTCGGACTGCGCGAGATTGCGCAGCTGGCCGAGCAGTGGCGCGGGCAGTTCGAAGGCATGCCGCGCCGCGTTGTAGCTGGCCTGCGGCTTGCGCGGATGGTCGGTGCGCAGTTCGAGCACCGGATGCTCGTCGCCAAGCTGCGCGCGCCACCAGTCGAGCTGGCGCTGCGCCTCGCCGGCGGCCAGCCATTCGCGCTGCCACACGGCGTAGTCGGCGTACTGCACGCGCGGCACGGGAAGTGCCGCCGGCCGACCCAGCAGGCGCGCCGCGTAGCCCGCGGCGAACTCGTCGATCAGCACCTGCATCGAGGCGCCGTCTGACACGATGTGGTGCATCACCACAGCGAGCACCTGCGTTTCGTCCGCCAGGCGAATCAGCGCCACACGCAGCAGGCCGCCCTGGGTGAGGTCGAAGGGCGCGCTCTTGATGCGGCGGGTTTCGCCCTCGAGCCGGGCTTCGCGTTCGGCGGTGGGAACGTCGCGCAGGTCGATCACTTCCAGCGCGAGCATGCCGGAGGGCTTGATCCATTGCACGGCGATACCGTCGCTGCCCGCACGGAACACGGTGCGCAGCGATTCGTGGCGCGCGACAAGATCGTCCAGCGCGTCTTGCAGCGCATCGGCCTGCAAGGCGCCCGTGAGGCGGAGCGCGCCGCTCATGTGGTACGCCGCACTCGCCGGATCGAGCTGCCAGAGGAACCACTGGCGCTCCTGCGCATGGGACAGCGGCAGCGCATGCAGCCGGCGCTCGGCCGGCAGCAGCGCGATGGGCGCGGGCCGTGCGTGCACGCCCTGTTTCAACCGCTCCCGAATGGCCGCCGCACTCTCGTGCAGCCGCGGGCGCTCGAACATCAGCCGCACCGGGTAGTCGATGTCCCAATGACCGGAGATGCGTGCCGCGACCTGTGTGGCGGTGAGCGAGCTGCCGCCGCGTATGAAGAAATGCGCATCGCGCGCAAACGGCTTCGCATCGGCCGGCCGCAGCACTTCGCGCCAGACGGCGTCGACGGCGCGCTCGGTCTCGTCGAGTACGGGCACTTCGGCTTGCGTCTCGACCGGGCCGCCCTTGATAAAAGCGCCGCGTTCGTAGATGGCATAGGCGTCGGCGCTGCGGTCCAGCCAGCCGGCGCGGCAGGCGCTGCGCTGCAGCTTGCCGCTGGTGGTCTTGGGCATGCCGCCCGGGTTGAGCAGCAGCACGGCCGACAGCGGCTCGCCGAACACCTCGCTGACCGCGGCACTGAGCGCCTCGACCAGCACCTGCGGCGGCACCAGCTTCTGCATGCTGCGCGACACCTCGGCCGCGGCGCCGATGCCTTCGCCCGCCGGCCCGCTGGTTGCGAAGACCGCGACACGGCCCTTGCGCACCGCATCGACCTCGGCCTCGATGACGCGCTCGATGTCCTGCGGATAGATGTTGTGGCCACGCACGATGATCAGGTCCTTGATGCGGCCGGTCACATAAAGCTCACCGTCGCAGACGAAGCCGAGGTCGCCGGTGCGCAGCCAGCGCCGGCCCGCACGCTCGACGAAAGTCTCGCGCGACTCGAGTTCCTTGCCCCAATAGCCGGCGCCGATGCTCGGCCCGTGGGCCCAGATCTCGCCGATGCGGCCGGGCGCCGCAGTTGACAGCGTGGCGGGTTCGACGATCTCGATTTCATGGTGGACTGCGACGCCGCCGCAGCCGACCAGCAGCGTGCCGCCTTCGCTCGGCGTGCCGGCACCGCTGGCCAGGCCGTCGGCGCTGAAGCCGCGCGCGACCATGCCGCTGCCGCGCTGGCCGCCCGTCACGAACAGCGTGGCCTCGGCGAGGCCGTAGCAGGGATAGACAGCGCCGGGGTCGAAGCCGGCCGGTGCAAAACGCTCGATGAATTCGAACTCCGTGTCGGCGCGCACCGGCTCGGCACCGGTATAGGCCACGCGCCAGCTCGAGAGGTCGAGTTGCGCGATCTGCGCATCTTTCACGCGCTCCAGGCACAGGCGGAACGAAAAGTCGGGGCCGCCGCTGAGCGTGGCGCGATGGCGCGAGATCAGTTCGAACCAGCGCACCGGCCGCTCGAGAAAGTAGCGCGGCGAGGTCAGCACCAGCGGGATGCCGCTGTACAGCGGCTGCATCAGGCCGCCGATCAGGCCCATGTCGTGGTACAGCGGCGCCCACGAAACGAACTTGTCGTCGGGGCCGATGCCCATGCCGACCTGGATCGCATGCTCGTTGGCCATCAGGTTGCCGTGCGTCACGATGACGCCCTTGGGCGCCGAGGTCGAACCCGAGGTGTATTGCAGGAAGGCGACGTCTTCGTCCGCCGGCTCGAAGGGCTGCCACGCATCGGCGAGCGCGGGGTCGATCGCGTCGACGGCGACGAGGGCCACCTCGCCGAACTGGCTGCCGGCCGAGGCCATCGCTTCGCTGAAAGCGGTCGATGTCAGCACGCAACGCGCCTGCGAATCAGCCGCCACGCCGGTGAGCCGCGCGAGGTGCTGGGGCCGCGTCGACTCCGGCGGAAACACCGGCACCGCGATCACGCCGCAGTAGAAGCAAGCCAGCATGCTCACGGCATAGTGGTCGCCGTTGTCGAGCATGACGAGCGCGCGCTCGCCCTTGGCGAACTGCTGCTGCAGCCGTGCCGCGAGCGCACGAACGCGGCGCTCGAAGGCGGCATAGGTGATGGGCAGCTCGCTGTAGACGCCATCGGCCTCGTCGACCACGGTGAGCCAGACGTCGTCCGGACGCTGTTCGGCCAGTGCGCGCAGGTGTGCCACGAAATTGCGCGGGCGCGGGCCGCCGGATTGCGTCGCGAGCAGTTCATTCATATCGAGTCTCTAGTGCACGGGAAGATGTGTAGTCAGATGCCGTGCGAGCGCGGCGAGGAATTCGGTCTCGCGCTGCCGCAGGAAGAAGTGGCCGCCCTCGAACCAGTCGAGCGTGAAGACGCCTGCGGTCTCTTTCGACCAGGCGGCCATGGCTGGCACCTCGATGTCGTCCTGCCGGCCCGCGAAGACATGCACGGGCAGCGGCAGGGGCGGCGCGCCTGCCCTGGCGCGTGCGTCGTGGCTGCGGCAGACGCGGCGGTCGGCGCGCAGCGTGTCGAGCGTGATGCGCATGAGCTCGTCGCTGGCAAACACCTCTTCGGGCGTGCCGCCTTGCTTGCGCAGCTCGGCGGTCAGCGAAGCGTCGTCTTCTCCGCCGGCAAAGCGCTCAGGGTCGCGCCGCGAGGGTGCTGCACTGCCGGACACCAGCAGCGCGCGCGGCATCGGCCGCCGCGAGGCCTGAAGCCGGCGGGCCACGCCATGGGCCAGCTGCGCGCCCATGCTGTGGCCGAAGATCGCGAAGTCGCCGCGCATCGCCTCGGCCTGCTCGGTGCATATCCGCGCGACCATGGCATCGAAGTCTTCGACGAAGGCCTCGCCCATCCGCGCACCGCGCCCCGGCAGCTCCACCGGCACGATGCGGACCCACGGCGGAAGCAAGCGGCGCCAGCGCAGGTACATGGCGGCGCTGGCGCCGGCGCATGGCAGGCACAGAAGCGAAAGAGGCGCCTGCATGGCCATCAGCCGGCCGCGCGCTCCGTGGTCCGCTCGCCTTGTTGCTCTTCCTGCTGCTGCATCCATTCACGCAGGGAGCGCGGCCGCATGTCGGTCCAATGGCTCTCGACGTAGGCCAGGACGGCTTTCTTGTCGCCCTGCACACCTTCGACGGCGGTCCATCCGCCAGGCACGGCCTTCCAGTGCGGCCAGATGGAGTACTGGTCTTCGTGATTGACCAGAACAATGAAGGTCTCGTCTTCACGGTCAAAACAGCTCGTCGACATCGATGCATCCTTGTGTGATTGAACAGAAGGAGCGCCGGATGGCCGGTCGCGGACCGGATCGAATCGCAGCGCCCCTGCCAACAGGACGCTTCGCAAGCGAATCTGTTCATTTCACGAGGGAGCACTTGCGGGGACGTTGGCTGCATCCACCAACGCGGGCCGATGGGGCCATTGCACAAACGCGCGGCACGGCGCGCGCTGGCAGGGAAGTCTGGCTTTACTTGCCGGCGCGGGGCGCGCCGCCGATTGCGTCGTCGGGAGATTCGTCGCCATCGCCGAAATCATTGGCCGGCGGCACGAAGCCCGCAAGCAGCCAGAGTCGTGCGGCCTTGTCATAGGCGCGGCGATGCGAAGCCTCCGCCACCAGCCAGGCCGTCATTTCGGCGCGCGCCGCTTCGTCGAAGCTCTCGCGGTCGTGCTCGCGCTGTACCCAGTCCCAGGCGGTGTTCCAGATGGGATCGTCTTGTTCGTGTGTCATTCTCGAAGCTGCTCGCGGTTGCCCGTGTAGAACAACGCGCATTCTCGCGGGAAACCGGGCTGCTTCTTTCCCGTTCCCATTACAGCTTCTAGCGAGAGCCGCTCTCGAACAGCAGATGGCCGCACGACTTGATGGCCGTCGCAGCCTCGGCGATCAGGCCATTCACGAGCCCCAGCGCGCAACCCAGGCGCGCGGCAATCTCGCGCTGCGTCAGCCCTTCCAGCCGGTAGAGCTCGAAGACCAGGCGCGTTCTTGGCGCGAGCCCGGAAAGAACCTTGTCGATCGCAGTGATGACCTGGCGCTCGCACATCATGCGGTCCGGCGTGGCGGCAGCCGGCACATCGAGCAGTTCCACGTCGACATCGAAAGTGCGATAGCTGGCCTCGACGCGATGGCGGCGGCAGTAGTCGAGCGCCATGTTGCGCACCACCTGGCAGCAGTAGCCGATGGGACGGTCGGCCTGCCGAACGCAGGGGCCGTCGACGATCTTCAAATAGGCGTCCTGCACGACGTCGTCGGCCAGATCCGCCGTATTCACGATCTTGCGGGCAACGCGCCAAAGCTGGGCGCGATTGGCGATGAAGACCTCCCCGAGCGAAGGCTCGGACGAGCGCGATGGCATGTTCAACACCTCTTCCTCCAGTGAGCGAGCCGAAGCGGGCCGCAGGTCCGAATTACTACTTTCTCCGTAACAATCTAAATAAGAATCATTTCTATTTATAATTGGATTTCGAGTCACCCTGATGACCCTTCCAGATCAACGTTCAAACAAGTGGATTGAGGCTCCGAGATGGTCTCGGGCGGCGATGCGTGGGGCCTGAAGATCCGCGAAAAAATGCGGAATCCGGCTTCGCTCATGCGGGGGAGCGCAATGATAGACCACTTCGCTTCATGCCATCATCCGCAAAAAATTCCGTCCGCGGCCAATGCGCCGCGGCCAGTCCATGCCAAGCGCCGCCCCTCTCATCTCTCTGCCCGCGGGCGACATCCATCTCTGGTTCTGCTTTCACGCTGACACCGGCAACCCCGCGTTGACGGCGGAATATTTCTCTTTGTTAACACCCGAAGATCGATCGAAGCACGACCGCTTCCACTTCGCTCGCGACCGGCACCGCTACCTGTTGACGCGGGTGCTGGCGCGCTCGGTGCTGTCGCGCTATGCACCGGTGCAGGCGCAGGCCTGGCGCTTCGCCACCGGCCCCTTCGGCCGACCTCGGATCGAGGCGCCCCTCGCGGAAGAAGCCCATGGCCTGGACTTCAACCTGAGCCACACCGACGGCCTCATCGTGATGGCTGTTGCGCGTGAAATCGACCTGGGCGTCGATGCAGAAAACCTCGGGCGCAAGGCTGCGCTGGAGGTGGCTGGCCACTTCTTCTCGCCCTCCGAGTCGGCCGCATTGAACGCACTGCCGCACTCGCTGCAGGCAGAGCGCTTCTTCGAGCTGTGGACGCTGAAGGAAAGCTACATCAAGGCACGCGGCATGGGGCTGCAGATACCGCTCGACAGCTTCAGCTTTGCGCTGGACGACCCCGGCGGCATTGCATTCACGCTCGCAGATTCGCTCGACGGCACCGCGCAGCGCTGGCATTTCTGGCAGCTGCAGCCCACGCGCGAGCATCTCGTGTCGGTGTGCGCTGCGCCCGGCCATTCGTCCCCGGCGCGCATCGTGTGCCGCGAAGTCGCACCGCTGCAATGGGAGAGGCCGCTGGCGGTCCGCACGGCCCGCGCCAGCGGGTGCATCTAGAATCCCGCCCCTTTCCCCGATCCCTGCCCCATGAACATCGTCGTCAACGAAGAACTCAAAGCCTATATCGATCCATTGACTCCGGAGGAGCACGAGGCGCTGGAACGCAGCATCCTCACCGAAGGCTGCCGCGACGCGCTGGTGCTGTGGGGCGACGTGCTGGTGGACGGCCACAACCGCTACGGCATCTGCCAGAAGCACGGGCTGCCGTTCCAGACGGTGCAGAACACGCGCTTCAAGACCATCGAGGATGTGCACCTGTGGATGATCGACCAGCACCTCGGACGGCGCAGCATCTCGGACTTCCTGCGCGGCGTGCTGGCGCTGCGAAAGAAAGACATCGTCGACGAGCGCCGTGCGCGTGCGCTGGCCAAGACGGCACAGCCGGACGACGACGCGCCCTTCGGCGCCGATGCGCCCGCCACCGAGTCGTCTGCCGGCAGCGCCGCGGCCCTGCCCCCGCCTGCTCCCTTGAGCAGCCGCGAAGCCATTGCGAGGGCCGCGCGCCTGAGCAGCAACCAGGTCGTGATGATCGAGAAGATCCAGAAGCAGGCCGCGCCTGAACTGGTGGCGGCCGTGAAGTCGGGCGTGATTTCCATCAACACGGCGGCGGCCGTGGCCAGCCTGCCTGCGGAAGAGCAGGTGTCGGCGGCGAATGCGGGCAAGGACGAACTCAGGCAGGCCGCCAAGCGGGTTCGCGAGGCCAAGCGCAAGCCACGTGAGGAATCGGCCGAATCCACTGATTCGAATCCGGCCGATCAGGCGGCAAAGCCCGACACTCTCCAGTTGCTGGAGCAGCGTGTGGCCGAGCTGACGGCCGAGAACGATGCCTTGCGCAGGCAAGTCGCCGAGCTGCAGGCGCAGCTGGCGAACTAACCAAGGCGAGGCCTTCCGGCCGGTTGCCTGCTACAGCCGGATCTCTGTAATCTTCGCGCCCGACAGCGAAACGCCCGCTTCGAGCCCCACGTTGGTCAGCACGAAGCCGACCACGGGTTGGCGCAGCGTGTTGGTGTCGATGCTGCCGTTGGCGCCAATGGTTGCGGCGGCCACGGTGGCATCGGCGCCTGCCGTCCATCCCTTGCTGTTGCGGAACTTGTCGAGCGCAGCCTGCGTGGTGAACACATAGATCACGGCCTTCGACTGCGCGCCGGCCTGGAAGCCGATCGAGCCCGCGGTGGTGCTGTAGTAGGCCTGCGTGCGGCCGTTCACGCGCAGCGCGCCCCGGCCGTATTCGGCGCCGATGCCCATGCTGGCGCCGACCACGGCGGGAAACACCAGCACGCCGCTCGATGAGGAGACGATCTCGCGCGAGCCCTTGACGGAGTCGTACAACTTGGACAGTGCGGCGTCTACCTGGGCATCGATCGATGCGCGCGATGAAGCCGTGCTGGCCTGGTCCTGGGGCCGCGTGGTGGTGCAGCCCACCACTGCGGCGCCGCCCATTGCAACGGCACACGCGAGCGCAAGGCTTCGGAACTGGATGGATCGCATGACGCTCTCCTTTGCTGGCTGGAACGATGAAAAGGCCGAGGCGCTTTCTTTCGCGACCCTCGGCGGCCTGTTCGAACGTCCATGCTAAGTCCGCAAAATGCCGCCAAAGCCGACTTGGGAAAACGGCCTACGCGAAGTCAAGCCATCGAAGAACGAGGCCCTGTCGCAGGAAAACCGCTCTGTCGCCGCTGCACCCGAAGCGGCATCGGCCGCTTGACGTTGCCGATGGCATACTGGCGCGCCGGGTACGCCGCCCCCCGCAACGGATGAGTCCCGGCCGGCCGAAAGTACCTCCAGCGAAGCCGCCATGAACCACTTGCGAGATGCCTTGTCTGCACCTTTCAGGCCGCGCCAGCCCTGCACTGATGGGCATCGCGATCGAGGCACCTGACCGGCCTGCCGGGATGTACCCCGCCATGCTGCGCGCCGTGCGCTCATGCCTGCCGGTCTACCGCATCCTGCTGGCCCACACGCCGGGCCATGTGGTCCTGGTCGTGGGAACGGTCCTCGCATCGCAGCTGAGCCTGCTGATGACGCTCTGGCTGCCGTGGAAGCTCGTCGTCATGCTGACCGGCTCCCAGGTGCCCACGCTGCTGCCGCGAACCCTTTCCGACATGCCGCAGAAGACCCAGGTGCTGCTCGTCGGCGGCGCCATCGTCGCGGCCTATGTACTGCATCTGGCGGCCGAGAAGCTCATCGGCTGGCTGTGCGAGCGCGGCGCGCAGCAGCAATGGCAAGCCAGCGAGAAAACGGGCCTGTTCAACAACCAGTCGAAGACCGCGCGGCAAGCCTATCAACGCCTGCTGCGCAGCGCCGCCGCCCTGGTGTTCGCCGGCCTGGCCATGGCGGCATTGGCCGCTCTGTACCCCGCCATGCTGCTGGCGGCGCTGCTGTGGTGCGGCCTCGTGCCGTTGGCCCTGCACGTCGCCATTGCGTGGCGGCCGAGCCTGGCACATGGCGTGCGCGATGCGCTCAACCGCCTGATGAGCGGGTTCGTGCAGGGTGGATTCTTCTTCGCGCTGGCCTTCGTGGTCTGGCAATACTGGCACGATGCGCTGCCGCCGCTCTTCATGGTGCTGGTGGCACTGATTCTTCTGCGCCAGGCATTGCAGCAGATCGCCTTCGTAGTGCTTCACTTCGCCGCGCTGGACAGGCAGCGCAGCCAGGTTCGCGCCCTCTTCCTGCCCGGCGTGCAGTGGCAGGCACCCGCGGCGGTTCGCGGCCCATTCGACGAGCTGCTGGAACCGGCCCGGCGCGAGCAATGGATGCGCGAGATCCTCCGCGCGCAGCTCGGCCTGCCGCTCGACGGCATGCGGCTGGACGTGCAGACCCGGACCCTGGGTGCCGGCAACATCAAGGCACTGTTCGTGAGGCCGTTCGGCGGCGAAGGTGGTGCGAGCCATGGCTTTCTCTTCAAGCTCTTGGATCACGCGCGCGACGCGGCGGCCCAACAGGAAGCCGATCTGCTGGACCTTGGCGCGGCCGGACTGCCGACTTTCGAATGGCTCGGCAAGACGCGCGTGAGCGGCTTTGCCTGCCACCTGATGCGCTGGAACACCCAATCCCGGCGCACGAACGGAACGGAATATGCGCAGGGCGTCTCGGCATTGCGCATCCGGCTGATGGCGTTCGAGCCACCGCCCGGCCTTGTCGAGCGCTACCGCCGCTCGCGCGCCCTGCTGCCGGAGCGGCTTGCGCACATCCGCTTCGACGCATTGCTGGAAGCCGCCGCCCGCAACAAGGCGCAGGCGGACGCCATCGAATCGCTGCGGCTCGCCTGGCCCTCCCTGGTACAGGCGATGCAGGCCATGCCGCTGCAGCTGATGCTGCCCCACCTCTCCAGCAATGCAGTCTTCAGGGAAGAGGATGGCAGTTTTCGCATCCATGACTGGGCCGATTGGCGGCTGGAGCCATTGGGCGCCGGCTGGCCGCTTTCGCAGCACATGGCCAAGGATCTGGAGCACGCGCTGGCGCAGGCATCGGCCGTGCGCGCGCTGCCGGCGGGCGTGACGGCGCAGCAAGCCGGACTTGCTGCGCGGCTGCACGAATTCGAGCGCCGCCATGCGCGCGAGAACTATCAAGGCGCGGTCAACATGGTGGCTGGCCTGCTGCGTTGACGCACCGGAAAACCCCGGGGCAATCCGGAAGTTCTACAAGATTCCTCCCAACTCATGAATGATAATGATTGCTATTTATCTCCAGAGATAGCAATTGTTGAACCCAAGACTCAAGGGCGCGGCGCCAGCCGTCGCTCGCCCGGCACCAAGAATCGTCCCCTTCCCTTCCTTCAAGCACTCGACGCTCGGCCTGGGCACCGGCGCCACGCTGCTGGTCCTGTGCGCAGCCGCCCAGAGCGGCCGTGCCTATGCCCAGGAAGCCACCGACAAGGCCGCCGCCGCGCTGCCGACCGTCACGGCCACCGCGGTGGAAGAAACAACGCCCCAGCATCTCGGCGCCAAGGTGAGCAGCGGCGCCCTGGGCGCGCGCACGCAGCTTGAAACGCCCTTCTCCACCACCGTGGTCAGGAGCGAAGACCTGGCGGAGCGCCAGGTGTCCAAGCTGGGCGACGTGTTCGCGCTCGATGCCTCGGTCTCCGACAACAGCGGCGCCTACAGCAGCTGGGCCAGCTACATCACCGTGCGCGGCCTGCCGCTGGACTGGCAGAACGGCTACCGGATGGACGGCAAGCCCTTCCTGAGCTACGCCATCACGCTGCCCTACGAGCACTTCGAGCAGATCGAACTGCTCAAGGGATCGTCGGGCTTCATGTACGGCTTCGGCTCGCCGGGAGGCATCGTGAACTACGTGACCAAGAAGCCGACCGACCAGCCGGTGCGGAGCATCGACATCGGCTACAAGTCCAGCAGCATCTGGAGCGAGCATGTCGACCTGGGCGGGCGCTTCGGCGCCGACGACCGGTTCGGCTATCGGCTCAACGCGACGCACGAGGAAGGCAAGACCTTCAACGACGGCGGCATCCGCCGCGATTCGGTGTCGCTGGCGCTCGACGCCAGGCTGACGCGCGACCTGACCTGGACCTTCGACGCGCTGTACCAGAAGCGCAAGTCCACGGACCAGACGCCGTCGATCTCCACCAGCGCGTACACCGGCAGCCGCTTGCCCACCGCCGTGCGCGGCGACGACCAGCGGCTCCTGGGCCCCGGGCAGCACCTCGCCACCGATCTGCAGCTCTACTCGACGGGCTTGCAGTACAAGCTGACGCCCGACTGGACCCTGAGCACCAGCTACAGCCACAGCACTTCCAAGCGCAGCCGCAACGAGGGCATTCTTTACCTGCAGGATGCGAGCGGCACCTACGACGACTACCGCTCCGACACCCGCGAGGGCCATCGCTTCGACCAATGGCAGGCCATGGCCGAAGGCAAGCTGCGCACCGGCAGCATCGAGCACCAGCTGACGCTGGGCGCGTCGTGGCAGAAGCAGGTCAACGACTACAGCAGCAACAGCGTCTACCAGTGGATCGGCACCGGCAGCATCTTCGGGCAGAACACCAATGCCTATGCCAGCACGACCGACCTCGCGCTCTACCGCAACAGCGACATCGTGCAGCGCGCGGTCTTCGCGAGCGACACCATCAAGCTGTCGGACCGCTGGTCGGTGCTGGCCGGCCTGCGCAGCACCAACTACGAACAGAGCGGCTACGGCACCAACGGCGCCAAGACCTCGGAGTACGCCAAGAAAGGCGTGCTGACGCCCACGCTGGCGCTGATGTTCAAGCCCGCGCCGGACACCACGCTCTACACCAGCTATGTCGAATCGCTCGAGCAGGGCAGCTCGGTCAGCAACCTCTATGCGAATGAAGGCGAGCTGCTCAAGCCACTCAAGAGCAAGCAGTACGAGCTGGGCATCAAGACCGACCGCGAGCGCTGGAGCGCGACGGCCGCGCTGTTCCGCATCGAGCGCGGCGCCGAATACGCCAACAGCGCCAACGTGCTGGTGCAGAACGGCCAGTCGATCTACCAGGGCCTGGAACTGGCCGCTTCCACGCGCCTGGGATCGCAGTGGCAGATCGGCGGCAACCTGATGTTCCTCGACAGCTCGTACCGGCGCGGCAACGACAACATCGGCAACCGCGTGGCGGGCGCACCCAACTTCGTGGCCACGGCGCAGGTGTCGTATGCGGTGCCGCAGGTGCCGGGCCTGAAGCTCTCGGCCGACGCGAAGTACACGGGCAGCACCATGCTCAATGCCTCGAACCAGCTCAGGCTCCCCGGCTATGCCGTCGCGAACATCGGCGCGAGCTATTCGACGCGCCTCGGCGGCCACGACGCCACCTTCCGGGTGGCGGTGAACAACCTGACGAACAGGCGCTACTGGGAATACCAGTACGACAACTACATCAAGCCCGGCGATCCGCGCACCTTCAGCCTGAGCGCCAAGCTGGACTTCTAGGGCGTTGGCTGGGCGGCGCCCGCCGGGCGTGGAAGAATGACCTTCTTCTTCCAGCGCCGCCAACGCAGGCGGCCCCGACTCCATGCCCAAGCTCACCGAAGATCCAATCAGCGAAGCCGCCATCGTGGAGGCGGCCCACGCGCTGCGCGCGCCGGCCGTTCGAATGCTCGAGCAGCTCGTCGCGCATCCTTCGCTGCTGGGACACGAGCAAGGCGCGCAAGCCTTCATGGCCAAGTCCTTCGCGAAGCTGGGCCTGCACGTGCACCAGTTCGAGATCGACGAGCAAAAGATCCGTCAGCATCCGGGCTACTCGCCGTCCATCGTCTCGTACGAGGGGCGCACCAACGTCGTGGGCATTCACCAGCCCCGCGGGCCGCAGAAGGGCCGCTCGCTGATCTTCAACGGCCACATCGACGTGGTGCCGACCGGCGCCGAAGTGCTCTGGAAGCATCCGCCTTTCAAACCCGTGATCGAGGGGGACCGACTCTACGGCCGCGGTTCGGCCGACATGAAGGCCGGCATTGCGGCGTACACCATGGCGTATGCGGCGCTGCAGTCGCTGGGCCTCGAACCGGCATCGCCGGTGTATTTTCAGTCGGTGGTGGAAGAGGAGTGCACGGGCAACGGCGCGCTGGCCTGCCTGGCCGAGGGCTATCGCGCCGATGCGGCCATCATCCCCGAGCCGCTCGGCGGCGTGATGACCTGCCAGATGGGCGTGCTGTGGTTCGCGCTCGAGGTGCTGGGCAAGCCCGTGCATGCCTCGGTGGCGCAGACCGGAGTCGGCGCCACCGATTTCTCGCTGTACCTTTTTTCGGAACTCAAGAAGCTCGAGCAGCGCTGGAACGAGCCTGCCAATCGCTATCGAAGCTACGCGCACCACCCGCATCCCATCAACTTCAACCTCGGAAAGATCCAGGGCGGCGAATGGGCTTCGTCGGTTCCCTCGGCCTGCCGCAGCGACATTCGCATCGGCTTCTATCCCGACATGAACGTGGCCCGCGCCAAGGCCGAAGTCGAGACCGTGCTGGCTTCCGCGTACGCCGCGCATCCGGCCCGCGAGAGCCTGCGCTACCAGCTGATTTACGAAGGCTTCCAAGCCGACGGGTTCGACCTCGACCTGGGTTCGCCGATCGTCACCGAGCTTTCGAAATGCCACCAGGACATCGTCGGGCAGGCACTCGAACCCACGGCCTTCACGGGCACGACGGACGCGAAATTCTTCAACATCTACGGGCAGACTCCTGCGGTCTGCTATGGCCCCACGGGCTCCAGCATCCACGGCATCGACGAATGGGTTTCGATCGACAGCCTGATGCAGGTGAGCGCCGTGCTGGCGGTGTTCATGGCGCGCTGGTGCGGGGTCGAGCGCATCGGTTGATCTGGGCGAAGGTCGTTTTACGATGCATCCCACATGCTTCCGCATGAACGGCTCGAACGCGCAAGGAAAGTGAAACCAAAAGGATGCACCCACTGAATCTCGCCCTCTTCGATGCACTCGCGGCAGGCTTCTCTCCCTCGCCCGCGGTGCTTCGGTTCGCATCGGCCATCGCGCTGGGCTCGTCGTGGGCATGCGCGGCCGTTCTTGCCTGGGCCGCGTGGCGGCGTGTTGCGGAACGGCCTTGCGTGCTGGCGGTGCTGGCGGCCGGAGGAGCGGCCTCCCTGATCTCGCAGGAGATCGCCGCCGCCGTGGGCCTGCCACGTCCTTTCATGATGGGGCTGAGCCCTGCGCATGTCCCGCACGGGCTGCGCGCGGGGCTGCCCAGCACGCATGCCTCGGTGATGTTCGCCATGGCCTTCACGCTCTTGCTGCGACGCCCGATGCGCGACGTGGGGCTCGTCATTCTTGCCGCGGCCATCGCCACGTGCTGGGCGCGTGTTTACGTCGGCATTCATTTTCCGTTCGATGTCGCTGCAGGCGCGCTGCTGGGGGCGGGCATTGCCGCCGCGCTGCTTGCGCTGCAGGCTGCGGCACCGAGGCTCGCTCCCCAGGCTGCAGCAGCTCTCGCGCGGCCGCTGCGCGCCTTGGCCGACGGCAGGGCCGGACCTTGCCTGGTGCTGGTGTTCGTGCTCGCCGCCGCATGGGTCGGCTCGAACACACCCGGCATGATCGGTCCGGGCATGCTGGAGGAAGACGGGCCGGTCGAGAAAGGCACGGTGCTCCTGTACCTGGCCGCGGTGCTTTGCCTCCTGATGGTTCGCCTGGAATCTCTCTCGCGCCTGGACCGCACGGCCATCGGCGTCCTGCTTCTTGCCTTTGCGGCGCGCGAGGCGGATTGGCATCTGGCGCATTTCGGCGCCGGCATTTTCGAAGCGCCCCTTCCGCGGATGTTTGCCGGTGCGGCCATCCTCGCGGGCATTGCGGCCGCAGCCGGATGGCTGGCCAGGCGCGCATGGTCGGCCAGCCGCGCGATGCGCTCATGGCGCCAATGGCGCCCGGAAGCCGCCACTTCGCTGACCTTCGTGGCGGTCATCGGGGCCGCGATCATCCTCGACCAGTTGCCTGCTTCGCCTGCGGCGCCGCCGGATTTGTTCACCGCTGGTTCTTCTTCTTCCGCGGCCCTTCGCGGCTACCTGATGCTCAGCTTCGAGGAGATCCTCGAACTGGCCTTGCCGGTGCTGGCGCTCCTGGCCATTCTGCAGGCAAGATTGAGCGGGAGCCGGGATGCGGCTGCCAGTGGCATCGAGCGCTCGTACGCGTAGCGCAAGGCCCAAAGAAAACGGGTTGCACCATTTCTGATGCAACCCGTTCTTTGACTGGCGGAGTGGACGGGACTCGAACCCGCGACCCCCGGCGTGACAGGCCGTAAATTCGAGAAAATGCACCAACTTAGTGCAACAATCTGAGACGCTATGGAGCAGCCGCAATCACTCCAAGTCATTGTCTATAAAAGACTTTATCCTCTTGATAAGCACCAAGCGATCTGAAGGTGAATCTTTCAAGCGCGTGCAAATTGTTCCCACTGTGTTCCCACGGAGTCCATTTTTGAGCTATTCTGTTCCCAGATTACCGGGGGTCGCGGATCGACGCTGGAGTATGCGAACAAGTGCTCGGCCACCCCTCGCGGTCCCTTGACCAGGAACGACAGGATGGCTCACTTTCAACTGACAGATCGGGCAGTCAAGACCGCCAAAGCAACAGACAAAGAACGCCTGATGGCCGACGGCGGCGGGTTGTTTCTGCGTATCCTGCCAACGGGCTACAAGTCGTGGCTGCTGGTCTACGGGTTCAACGGCAAGCGCCAGAAACTGGCCCTGGGCAACGCCGCCGACGTGTCGCTCGCGAAGGCACGCCAAGCCGCCTCCGAGGAGCGCACCCGCATCGCCTCCGGTGCCGACCCGCGTGTGGCGATGATGGAACGCGAGGCCGAGCAGGTAGCTCAGCGCGAGGCCTTCATCGCTTCGGAAATTCAGCGCAAACGCGAGGCATCCACCCTGAGCGACATGTTCGATGCCTGGCTCGAGAACGGCGTCCAGCGCTCTGATGGCAACGCCGAACTGCGCCGCACGTTCGACAAGGACATCCTGCCCCGCCTCGGCAACAAGCCGGTACGCGGCATCACCGACATCGAACTGCGCGACGCGCTGCGCAAGGTCGGTCGCAGCCGTGGCCGCGGGCGCACGGCAGAGCGGATGCTGTCCGAGATCAGGCAGATGTATCGCTGGGCGATCAAGCGACAGCCTTGGAAAGCGCTACTCAGCGAGGGCAACCCGGCCGAGTTGGTCGAAACCAAGCAGGTGGTGCCCAGCGGCTACGAGCCGGTCATCCGCGAACGTGTCCTCAAGCCTGCCGAAATCCGCGAGTTGCGCGATATCTTCGCGACGACGTTGGCGCAGTATGAATCGGCCGAGAACCGGCGCAGCGCCGATCGTCCGCTGCAACGGGAAACGCAACTGGCCCTGTGGCTCTGCCTCGGCACCGCATGCCGCATCGGCGAGCTGCTGATGGCCAGATGGGAACACATAGACCTCGAGGCCGGCACCTGGTTCGTTCCGCGCGAGAACACCAAGACGCGCGTGGACTGGCAGGTTTACCTATCGGACTTCGCGCTTGGCCACTTCAAGGAACTGCACGGGCTCACTGGCGAAGGTGAAGGCAAGAGCGCGTGGTGCTTCCCTGCCCGTCAGAAAGAAGGGCATATCGACGTCAAGACCGTTTCCAAGCAGGTCGGCGACAGACAGATGGGCTTCAAGAACCGCAAGCCGCTCAAGAACCGCCGCAACGACGACACGCTGGTGCTGTCCAAAGGGGAGAACGGGGAATGGACCCCGCATGATCTGCGCCGTACCGCGGCCACGATGATGCAGTCGCTCGGCATCAGCCTGGATGTCATCGACCGCTGCCAAAACCACGTCATGCCGGGCAGCAAGGTGCGCCGGCACTACCTTCACCATGACTACGCCGACGAGAAACGCGAAGCCTGGCGCAAGCTGGGCGAGCGACTCGACGCAGTCCTGCTCGACGGCTGAAGCCCGCTTCGCTTCAGAGCATCTGTTGCCACCCTCCTCTCCCCTGGCGATGCTGGCATCACTGCAGCACCGTCATCACGTGGCGTGCGAGGTGCGCGGTAGCCGCCGGGATTGTCGATCCAGGCTTGGAGCGCTGCCGGCGTCCAGCCACAGGCCCGCCCACCCAAATGCACCGGTGGCGGGAAAATCCCGTCGGCGATCCGACGATACACCGTGGCGCGGCTCAAGGCGGTGATGCGCATCACGTCGGCGATGCGGAAGAAGGCCGGCGCAGCGGTCATCAGGTGTGGAACACCAGGACCGGCCTTTCGGGGGTCATCGGATTCAATCGTAGACAAGCTGCACACTCCTGAGAACATCAGGACAACAGAGTGCCCTGTAGTGCAGCCGAGAACGACCCATCAGGGCGCACAGCAGCGTAAGTACGCTCAGCTTAGTAGCTGGGGTGCCTTGTCAGCGACTTGGACTGATCGCAACTGTCGTAGTCCAGCTACGATTCAATCGCTCAAGCCAGTCTTTCCATTCTCGACCGGCCTCGTGGGCTTGATCCGCAGCGCCGCCTTGAATCCCCGATCGCACGCGATGAAGGTCGAGAGCATGTGGGGGTCAGTCCCACCGCATCCACCTGCCCGCGCAAACGACTGTGCACTCTGGGGCGGAATCCTAAGATCGCCGGCAGGGCGCCTCGAGAGCCTCAGGCCCCCTCCGAACCGTAGCCCGAGTCTTTCATGCTGCCGAAGGGAAGCTCTGCGGAGCCGGATGCAGCCTGATTGATCCAGAGCATCCCGACCTCCATGTCCCGCGTGAGCACATCGGCGGAAGTAAGAGATCGCGTGAAGGCGTATCCCGCAAGGCCGTGAGGAAGGCGATTGGATTCCTCGATCGCTTCTTCAAGGCGTTGGAACGTAGACAGTGCCGCGATCGGTCCAAACGGCTCGCGGCGCAAGCAAGTTCAAGCCTGGTACATCTCCCCGACCTGCAGAAGCTTGGAGTCATCGTGCCCACGCCCGACGAACATCATTCCAGTCGGCAGCCCGTCCGGGCGGAAGCCGTTTGGAATCGAGATTGCAGGCAACCCGAGAAACGGCGCGAAGTTCGTATAGTCGCCAAGGCTGGTTGAACCAAGGGCAGGATTCTCACGAACAAAGTCTCGGGTGTGGATCGTCGGTGAAGTCGGAACGCACAGAACATCGACTTGCGACCAAGTCTCCCGCTCGATTTGCCTTTCCAGCCTTTTGACCTCGTGGAGCATCGAGAAAGCATCGACTGCCGAAAACTTTGCAGCATTGACGATGGCATCGCGCACCACCGCGGTGTAGGTGGCATCCGGATGACTCGCGATGAAGTCACCCAGGACTGCGGTTCGCTCTGACATCGAGGGCCCGAAATAGGTCATGTCGGAGATGGCCTTGAATGGCTTGAAGTCGATCACCTTGGTCTGTGCACCCAGCGCTCGCAACCGATTCAGTCCCCGCTCGTACGCTGCACGTGCCTGCTTGTCGCCAAAGAACAGATCGTCCCGCGGCTCGAGGACCCCATAGACGGGAGCAGCAATCTGCGCCCCGCCATCCTGCACGCGAACGGAAAATGGATCGGCGCCATCGTAGGCAGCGGCAACCGCGAGCACCCGACGCACATCGTCCGAGCAGTTCCCAAAGATCGAGATGGTGTCAAGGGAGCGGGCGCATGGGACCACACCGGTTGCGCTCAGTACCCCGCTGGACGGTCTGAAGCCAACGATATTGTTGAACCCCGCTGGAATCCGCCCTGAACCAGCGGTATCAGTCCCCAAGGAGAACTGTACGATGCCGCAGGCGACGGCCACGGCCGAGCCTGAGCTTGATCCGCCCGACACATGGTCCGGGCTGTACGGATTGATCGGGCTGCCGTACACGGAGCGCATGCCGGTCAGTCCGGTCGCGAACTGGTCCAGGTTGCACTTTCCGACAAGCATGCCGCCAGCGGCCAGCAACCTCTGCACGACGAACGCGGTCTTCTCCGGAACGTAGGCGTACTCTGGGCATCCCGCAGTCGTGGGGATGCCCGCGACGTCGATGTTGTCCTTGACGGCGAAAGGTATGCCGAAGAGTGGCAACGACATGCGGTCCGCCGCGTTCAGCTTGGCAAGCTCGTGCGCCCTTTCGCGCAATGTTTCGGGGGAACTGGTCGCAATGAAAATGGGATTCTCACGATGCCGCTCGAGTCGGTGTATGACCTCTTCGGCGACGGTCAGCGGGTTCAGATCGCCTGTGTGCAATTTCTGCGTAAGGGCTTGGATGCTGGGTTCAATGGCGGAATTCATGTCAGTCGGATCTTGGGTTCTATGCTTGCCCGGCAGGGCACGTTTAATCACACTTCAGTGCGTCGGTCAGGGATGCGCTGTCCGATACCGCGGCGATGTACCCGCTTTCGACCTGCAGGAGCTCGAGTGCGATCTGGTGAGTTCGGGCGTTCGGCTCGGCGCAACAATCCGACAGCACGAGAACGTCGAAGCCTCGATCCGACGCCTCTCTTGCGGTGGTGGACACGCATACTCCCGTGGTGACGCCGACGAGTACGACTTGCGAGATGCGTGACGAGCGCAGCCGATGCTCCAGGTCTGTCGCATAGAACGCCCCGGTTCCGGGCTTGTCGATGACAGTCTCATTCGCGGAGGGAGTCAGTTCGGAGACGATGTCCCAACCGGGCTCGCCCCTGATAAGCAAGCGCCCCAGTCCTCCACTCGATCCGATCTCCGCACCCGCTCGGCAAGTCTTCGCCCGTTTGTTCTTCGGTAGATCCCCGAGGTTGGGGTGGTGGCCCTCACGGGTGTAGATCACATGCACGCCGGCGGCGCGAGCGGCGTCCCGCAACGACGAGATCCGTGGGATGAGCGATTGGGCGGCAGTCACGTCGTCCCCTCTACGCCCCATGTAACCCTCCTGATCGCAGAAGTCACGCTGCATATCGATAATGATCAGCGCCGTCTCCGGCGCACTGAAGGGGCCTTCAATAGGAAACTGATAAGGGCTTGCCTCGACCTTCTTCACAGGCTTCTCTCCGTATAGATGGGTGCAGGCTCATGGTCATGGTCGCCATGCACGTGGGTAGCTGCGATCAGGCTCTTCCGGATCCGATCTTCGAGCAGTTCGATTCGCGACATCGGGAAGCCCTTCGAATGGAGAAGGGCCGTCAGCGCTTCGATCCAGCAGTCGTAGTAGGACGCTTCATCGGCAATGCACGCGCCGCCGCGCTCATGATCAGAAATCGATCTGATCAGTTCGCGCTGGAAGTCCTTGAGGTCGATCCATTTAGATTGCGACAGCGCACTGACAAGTGCGAACGCTCGTGCAGCCCAGGGAGTTGGGAACGATTCGGGTATTGCTTCAATGCCAGTCATAGCACGACCCTCGCCACACCGATCATCGAGTCACGCGTCACCAGGGTGGCAAGCGCATCCTCGTCGAGCCCTTCCGACCCAGCCGGACGCTCAGGCAGAACAAGGTAGCGAATCTCTGAAACGCTGTCCCACACGCGGATCTCAACCGAAGGATCGATCACCAGCCCCATCTCGGCCAGAAGCCGGCGGGGTTCCCTCACCATGCGCGAACGGTAGGCGCTGGATTTGTACCAAGCTGGCGGCACACCCAGGATCGGCCAGGGGTAACACGAGCAAAGCGTGCAAACAACGGCGTTGTGAACGCTCGACGTGTTCTCCACCACATGCAGCTTCTCCGTCTCAGGGCCGCCCAATCCCAACTCGGCACAGGCTGCTAGCCCGTCGGCCAAAAGCCTTGTCCTGAAATCTGGATCCACCCAGGCTCGGGCAACAACACGCGCGCCGCCCCTAGGGCCAACGCGTTCCTCATAGTGGCGGACGAATTCGTCGACCTGTTCGGATTTGATGACACCGAGCTCTACAAGGAGGCTTTCCACTGCTTCGGTACGGAGCGCTTGCCAGGGTTTCTCTGGCGGGGTATGCGTTTTCATATGTCAAGGTTCCTCGAGGTGTTCCTCGCTGAGGTCAATAAACACGGTGGTGTTGGGTTCAGCTTGGGGCCCCCAGAGATCGGCCGCACAGAGTCGAATACCGTAGACCGCCTGAGTCCGCTCGCCCCTGTAGTGAGCTCTGGTGTCTGGGAAGACCCATGCCTCGGCGTTGACGCGATCAACAACGCCAACCTTTCCCCGTGCGTAGGCGGTGACGCGTGTGTGGCCCTCAGGGTGAATATTCCTGATGCGAACCTGTTGGCCTACGTGATACCGCGGACTGACGCTGTCCTCATGTCTCCACGCACCCCAACGAACCTTTTGGTCATCTCGCCTGGGCCAGTCCCTCGGCGCATCGCATACAGACAAGGACTCCACGTGCGTCGCCAGATCCTCGACCCGCCTCTCGATCTCAGCGCGCCGCAGGATGTTCTTGCGATCTAAGAGGCGTTCCATCGCGAATAGCCAGCGGCCGTAATAGCCCGAGCGAATGTAGTCATCAGGACTCATCAGTTCGATCTCATGGCGATGCTCGTCCAGGTTCCAAATCTCCTTGGTATCGAGAACCTGTGTCATACAGAACACTCGGCTCTCCCAGAAAGAATGGAAGACGGGCTCATTCACCTCTTGCTCGACCAGGCCGAACCCGTGGAGACCACCCATGTCATGTATCCCGTTCATTCCGAGCCTCAGTAGATGACGGCTTCGACGCGCTGTTGCAACGCAAGAAACTCCGGCGAGTACCGATCCTTCATGGCTCCTTCCGACGTGTCCGCATCGATCAAGACCTCGGCCGGGCGCCCTCCGAGGACGAGTACACGATGACCTACTTGGATTGCCTCTTCGATGCTGTGCGTGACCATCACCATCGTCGTCCCGGTCTTCTCCCAAAGATCGAGCATGAGAGCGTGCATGCGCCTGCGCAGACTGATGTCGAGCGCGCTGAAGGGCTCGTCGAGCAGCAAGACACGAGGACCCGAAACAAGGGCACGTGCAATGGCCGTGCGTTGGCGCATGCCTCCCGACAGCTCATGCGGGTACTTTGTCGCCGCCTCCGCGAGGCCCACGGTATGAAGCATCTCGTCCACGACTTTGGCCTTGCCGGATGATCTACCCTTGAACTTGAGTCCAAACTCCACGTTGCCTCGAACGGTCAACCAAGGGAAAAGATTGTTCTCCTGGAAGATCATCACGATGTCTGGCGTGGGCCCATTCAGGTACCGCCCTTCGAACAGGACACCTCCAGTATCCCGGCCGACGACAAAGCCGCCCAGCGACTTCAGCAGGGTTGTCTTGCCGCACCCAGAGGGACCGAGAAGGCAAGTGATCTCGCCTTTTCGAAGGGCTAGCGAGAAATCTTGGAGCGGTCCATGAGCAGCTCCAAAATCGACTGTGAGTCTTTCAACGCGAAATGCATCGCTGGCTTCAGATTTTTCGCTCACGCTCACACCCGCCACCACAAGACACGCTGCCCGATGAGAAGCAGGATGCGGTCGACGACATATCCAGTGATGCCAATGACCAACATACCGAACATCACGAGTTCGTTGTTGAAGAGGTTTCGCCCCATCATGATGATCGCGCCTAGCCCATCTCGAAGCCCAACCATCTCTGCGACGAGAACGGCCATCCATGCAGCGATGAAATTGGTTCGCAGGAGCACGAAGACGCCAGGCAAGATCGCCGGTAGGGTCACCCATATCCAGCGCTGCGCCGGTGTCGCGCCAAGGTTTCCCGCCACGATCTGAAACTCGGGCGGAATGCGCCGGATCTCATTCAACGTTGCAAGCGTGAGGATGAAGTAGACCCCCATGAACACGATGAAAATCGCGGTGATGTCACTGATTCCAAAGACCACGATAGCTGTTGGAATCCATGCGATGGGAGCGATGGGCGCGAGCAGCTGGAGGATCGGCGATAGGCTCCACGTCGCGACACGTGAAAGGCTCAGCAGAGCCCCTGTGAGAATCGAGGCGATGAAGGCAATTGCCATTCCGAGAAAGACGCGAAAGAAGGTTGCCGCAAGCGACTGCGTGACTGTCGCGGCCTGAGAACCCAGGCCGATTCGAAAGTTGCTTTGCGCAATGCTTCGTAGGAATTGGGAAGGCGGTGGAAGGACGCTTGCCAACGCTCCGCCGTGCATACCGGCGAGTTCCCATGCACCGAGGAGTGTTGCGATGGAAAGCGCGCCGATGATCAGCGGGGCACCCTTCCGCGGCTTCGTGTCGAAGGTCATGTGGGGCTCGCAACGGTGACGGGCGCGTCCCATACGAGATATCGGACAGGCGTCGGGTTGTAGCCATTTGCAGGGTTGTTGAGCTGCGGGCAGTTGGAGATGACAACAAGGACATCCATCTCCGCTCTCATTTCAACGTATTTACCTGGCCCCGAGATTCCATCCTCATAGGTGAGGCGGCCCGCTGACGTCATCGGTACGTTCATGAAGAAGTTGATGTTCGAGACGACATCCCGCTTTTGAAAGCCGGCCGGATGCTCGCCGATCGCGAGCATGAAGTTGTCGCGACAGCTGTGCATGAAGCGCTTGTCGAGCCCATGGCGAACTGTGTTGCTCTCGGAAGAGCAGCAGCCTCCGCCCACGGTGTCATGTCTTCCGCAGGTGTCAGCCGTGATCGTCATCATCGGCCTGTTCTCACTGGACATGATGGCGGTGCCGACCCCGAGGTACAGATTGTTTTGAGCCAGCATCGTGTGCAGCAGGCTGTAGCGTTCGCTCAGATCCGCCGCGTTATAGAACAGGGTATCGACGGCCTGATTGCCCTCGAGATCGACGATGCGGAACGTTTGCCCTGCCTTCACCAGCTTGACCCAGGGAGTGCCAGGTGGATGGACGGTGTCGATCAGTGCGTCGGCGGGATCAAGCGAGCTTTCGACAATTCGAATTTTCATAGCGAGGCGATCTCAGAGGTAATACCGTTCGGTGTTCATGAAGCCGCGCCTGTTCTCGGGCATGGCTTGGCGGCACGGGTCATCTTTCCCTGCGGTTCCTGAGCGCCAGCATTGAAGCTCCACCGTAGGGGGGGCGTATGTAGGACTGAGATCGAGCCTGTGAGGCGCGCTGGCGAGCACGACAAGCACATTCATCTCGAAGCGCAGGTCGACGAAGTCACCATCCTTGGAATGGGCTGGGGCAAAGCTCATGGCGCCGTCGTCGTCTACCTGCACCTTGCTGAAAAAGTTCACGTTGGGCACGAGATCTCGACGACCAAGACCCCACTTGCCGAGCTCTGTGAGGAACCCGTCGTGCGCGTTGCGGAACATGTCGTTGCGGTGTTCCTGAAATCTCCGAACGCCGTATCGCCGCTCCACGGTGGGGCCGTCGATCAGTCCACCAATGGTGTCGTGCCATGCACAGTTCGAATCAGCGACCGAGCAAAGTACCCTTCCCATGTCGGAGTAGCACACCAGCCCCTTGCGAATGAAAGCGGTACTTTGGATCTTCAAGGTGTCGGGCATGTTGTAGCGTTCGCCGCGATCCTCGAAGTTGTAGAACAGTGCAGACACATTGGCGTTTGCACCACGTGCGGTGACACGGAGGGTGTTACCACGACGCAGGAGACCGGACCAGTGGCAGCCGCCGGGCATCTCCTCGCGCCATAGCTCGAGTTCTGGCGAGTAGCGCGTCGAATGCTCGGGCACGGCGTCGCGGGCAAGTTTCGGAAGGTCTTCGAACATGAGAGCTGCGCCCGCTGCTTGGGTAGACATGCTCATTTCTTCTCCAAGGACTTGATGGTGTCGAGGCGGAAGATGTCCGAGGTCCCAACGGTGCCCTTGACGTATCCGAGCTTGGTCAGCTCATCCACCACGCTCTGAATCACCGCGATATCTGGCACGAAGCTCACTGGCGCGGGGGCAGACTTCAACGAGGAAAGCAAGACCTTCTCGTTCACCCGGAAGTAGTTGCCCGCGGTGAGGATTTGCGCTGCCTTCTCGGGTTGCTTGTTGATGATCTCGGCCGCGCATATCAGGCCCTTTAGATAGGCCTGGACGACCTGCGGGCGATCCTTGAGGGTTTTCTCGAGAACGCTGACCACTGTGTTCGGGGTTGTAACCGAGTACGTCTTGGCACTGGTCGTCAGCACAGTTGCGCCCTTGTTCACCACCATGTCAGTCGTGTATGGCTTGATGTGGCTGAGCATATCGACCTGCCCGCTACGGAACGCCTCAACCATGGCGATCAGGTCGTTGAAGTAGACCAGCTCGACGTCGTTTTCTGAGATTCCGAGGCGGCTGAAGTCGCGCTTCAGGATAAGTTCGAGCGTGTCACCTTGGAGGGTGGCGATCTTCAGCTTCCGCTTCTTGGCTTGGACATATGGCTTCAGGTCGTCCATCGACTTCAAACCGAGCTTGCCCTGGGCAACCACCTCCATCACGCCCCAGCCTCCTGCTGCGGAGACCACGCGAATTGGCACGCCGCTGTTCGCAGCGAAGAAGGGCAAGGTGAACGGATTCGTGCTGAAGTCGATCGCGCCACCGGCAAGCGCGGCGTTGTTGTCGCCTGGATTTGCGAAGAACAGAGTCTCGACGTCCAGGCCTTGGCTTGCAAAGCAGCCGCTCTCCTTGGCGACAAAAAGCGGCGCCATGTCGATGGCGACAAGATGGCCGGCCTTCACCTTGGTGAGCGGCTTGTCTGCCGCGTTCGCACCACCCCCGGCCAACGCAGCGGCGCAGGCCAATCCCACGAGGAACCTCTTCATTTCACGTCCTTTTCAGTCAGCGTCTGGTGCGGGCTGCGCCAGCTATTGCTGCTGAGAAGTCACTCTATCGAGGAGGTTGCCGCGGTTAAATTGCGGCGAATCGAAGTATGTTTGGAGTTTTTCGAACTACGCAGCCAGGCGCACCTGTACGGTGCCATCCAAATGCACCTTTGCGGCGCGCAGGCAACTGAGAAAGACATGCAGGGCGGGAACTGTGTGCTGCTGATCGGCCCTCGTCGCAATGGAGAAATGCGTGTCGCGATAGAGCTGATCAGGAAGAAGCTCGACCAGCTCACCCGAGTTCACCCACTGCTTGATGTAGTGCCGTGGCAGGAAGCCGATGCAATCACCGGTGAGAATCAGTAGCGCTGCTGCTTCGATATGGCTCACGCTGGTGATCATGGAGGCACCGCCTGGGCTTACAAACGGAAACTCATGAGTGCCTAGGAAAGACCTCAGCACCTTGTTGCTGGCCGGTAGTGCCTGTGCGAGTTCGATTTCGCTCTGGATCTGTGCGAGAGGGTGGTCACGATGACAGACCAGCACGTCTCGTTGCTGATATAGCTGTTCATACGCCAAACCTCGGAGCCGGCTGTAGAAGACACCGATCGCGACGTCAAGGCGATGCTCTTGCAGAGCTCGTTCTAGATCCTGAGGCGACAGCACCTCGAGCAGAAGGCGCGCGCGGTTCCTCGGGTGCCGGCGGAAGTCTTCGATCGCCCCTCGAAATGGCGACATCGGGTCCGTGATGATGTTGTCGATGAATCCGATGCGAAGTTGACCTTCCATTCCTCCGCGCAAAGACCCCGCTTGCACCTCAAAATTCTGTACGGACTGGAAGAGTTCAATAACGAGGCGGTAGAACGACTCGCCCTTTTCGGTCAGCCTGAAGCCACTTCGACCACGATGGCACAACACGTAGCCGAGCCTCGTCTCCAACTGAGACATTTGGGTGCTGATAGTCGAGGTTCCTACGTTGAGGATGGCTTGAGCATTTGCGAATCCTCCGGATTCGACAACAGCGCGAAAGACCTTCAACAAGCGGACGTCGATATCACTGACAACCACGTGCAACTCCGAAAAATGGCTGCACATGCAAGCCCGATGCCAACACTACACGGGGCACGCACCAGTCTGGTGACCGGTCACTAGAAATCGTCTTCTGAAACCGCGCGCCTCATCATTAGGGGTAGGGCCTGCACTCGGGCTTTACCTTGACTTCTCCCGCTGCTTCGGCACGCGCCTTCTTGCGCGCGGCGGCAAGCGCCACGACCGGGGTAGTGCCCCGAGACTGAGCTTGGCCTCCTTGCCGTGCCGCTTGTAGCGATAGACCCACACTTTGCCGGTCGGGCGCACGCGAAGGTATAGACCGTCGCCGTCCGCCAGCAAATATTCCTTGTCACAAGGCGCTGCCGCCTTGATCTGAAGCTCGTTGAGTTGCCCCATGGTGTACACAAAATCGACTGCGGTTGAAAAGCAGTCTGGGGTACACCGTAGGTACGTGCAAGAACGGGACGTTGTGGAATTCAGAGACACCGCTCGAGCCGCCTTTTTGAGGATAAGTCCTTGATTTACAAGGGCTTCTGAGCTGACTTGGGATCTACTGAGAAAGAAAGATGGTGGCTGGGGCGGAATCGAAAGAACCGCTACAGGTCGCGCCACTACTCGGGCAGGCGATCGCTCGGGATTGGGATTCTCCAACCTTGGCCTGTTCGCGAGGCTGTACAAGGAGCGCTTCGGTGAGTTGCCGTCGGCAACATTACAACGCTAGATCTGACGAGACCGCCAAGAAGGAATGGTTCGCTTCGTCCATCACCGGCCCGAAGCCTGCTCCATCCGACGGGGGTGCGAAGTGATCGAACTGCCGCGCAGCACGTTCTACTACCGCGCCAGCGAAGCCGGCACCGTCCTGAGCGACCTGCAGGTGGTGCAGTTCATCGAGAGCATCCGCGACGAACTCCCGGGCTACGGCTACCGCCGCGTGACAGACGAACTGCGCCGCCGTGGTCACCTCATCAATCACAAGCGCATCGCGCGCCTCATGAAGATGCATGGCTTGGGGATCAAGCCGCGCCGGCGGTTTGTTCGCACGACCGGCAGTGACCACGGTTCGCAGATCTTCCCGAACCTTTATCGCAACGTGATTCTCAGTCGCCCGGATCTCGTGCGGGTGGCTACGAGACCTTCGCTGACATGGCAACGCGATTGCCGCGGTTCATCGAAGAGGTCTACAACGCCAAACGGCTGCACTCGGCGCTCGGCTACCGTCCACCCACGAATTCGAATCCCAACTCGCTCAGCAGGCGGCTCGGTTTTGATGACCCGCGTGGTCCAGCCGCAGGGGTTTACTCCAATCAACAGTCCTTGTTCTGGCTGAGCTTGATCTTGCCCACCAGCCGTGATCTCGATCTCCATGCCCACGATCGCCTTAAGCATCATGTCGATGTACTCCTTCGAGCCGTCGCTCAGGCACCTGCACCGCACTTGAGCTCAATCCGGGGATGGAGCTAGTGAGGTCCGAAGGCCTGCAGCTCTGACTTGGAGGAAGCATCAAGGCTGATCAGCGGGTAGGGATTCGAGCCTGGCGATGACTTCGTCGCCAGGCACTCCACAAACGCTTTCATTGCCGCCGTTTCAAAAGCCTCTTTGCGGCGTATGAAGTAGGTCGGCGCTCTGGCAATGCTGACATCGACCTGGTGCACGAACAGCTCGGATTGCGAGGGGTACCTGTCCACCACCTGCTTCGGCAAAAGAGAGATGCCGACATCCGCCGCAACGCAACCGAGAATGCCATCGAGCGACCCGAACTCCAGGCGCTTGAACGATGGTTTGCCAATTTGGGCAAGCAACTGCTCCAGCCGTTGGCGATAAGAGCAACCGGTTCGGAAGAGAAGCGCCGTGATCGGGCTCGGGTCGTTGCGCAAGGCGGACAAGTCAGGCCAACGGCGCGACGTGACGAGGACGAGTTCCTCCTCGAATGCCCGTTCCACCTTCAACTCGGGATGGTCTACCGGACCTGCGACGAACGCAGCGTCGACATCGCTCGCCAGCACCTTCTCCAGTAGGTCTGCGGTAGGTCCTGTCTTCACCACAAGCTGCACGGCAGGGCATTGTGCACCGAAGGCCGCCAGGATGGGCGGCAGCCGGACGGCAACCGTCGTTTCCATCGTCCCGATCGTCAACGTACCTTTTGCTTCACCGTCTTCGCGCGTAATGGCCGTGGCCTCTTGCAATAGAGCCGCGGCCCGCGCAGCGTAGGGCAGCAACCGCTGGCCAGCGCTCGTGAGAACGACCCCTCGGCTATGCCGTTCAAACAACTGCACGCCGACCTCGTCTTCCAGCGCCTTAATGCGGTTGGTCACGTTGGATTGGACTGTGTGCAATTCCTTTGCCGCCCGAGTGATGCCCTCGCACCGCGCGACCGCCGCAAAGGTCGCCAAATCTGCCACTTCCATACGATTCCTTTTCGAGATGTTGGACCAACCCGACCATTTAAAAATCTGAACTCAGCAAGAAGAGTGCCGACCCAATCCACCTGTCGCGACGCACTTCAGTGCACGACGGCCTGCTCTTGGTGCAACCCGCATGACGATCCCGCACTGGATCCGACCATCGATTCTGAAGATAGGTTGTATCTCTATAAACCGTTTCTCGTGATCGGTGCTTCTCCCTAGCATCGCGGCCGAGTTCAACCATTGGAGAAGCTCAGATGCTCAGTACGCGGTTTGCGAAGCGCTTTGGTCTCAAGTACCCGATTGCCCTTGCCCCCATGGATCCCGCCTCCGGCGGCCTGCTCGCCGCAGCGGTGTCCAACGCGGGCGCGTTAGGCTTGATCGGCGGGGGCTACGGAGACCACCCAACCCTGCAGAAGGAATTCGACCTCGCGGGCGACGCGGCCATCGGTTGCGGGTTCATCACGTGGTCCATGGGGCGTGACATCTCGCTGCTGGACAAGGCGCTCGAGCGCCGCCCCCGCGCGCTGATGTTGTCCTTCTCCGACCCCGAGCCTTACGCCAGGAAGGTCACCGACGCAGGGGTACCGCTCATCTGCCAGGTGCAGACCCTGGACCATGTCCAACGAGCGCTTGATTGCGGTGCGTCCGTGATCGTTGCGCAAGGTACCGAGGCCGGTGGCCACGGGTTCGACCGCCAGACGACGATGACGTTCACCCCCGAGGCAGCGGACTACATCGCAGGAAAGTCGCCGGACACGCTCTTGCTCAGCGCGGGCGGCATCGCCGACGGCCGCGGCTTGGCGGCAGCCCTCTTGCTGGGCGCCGACGGTGTGCTGATGGGCACCCGATTCTGGGCCACCCAAGAAGCGCTGATCCACCGGAACGCGAAGGACCTGGTCGTTCAGGCCAAGGGCGGGCAAACGGTCCGGACATCGGTTTTCGACATTGCGCGCGGACGCGAATGGCCGCGTGAGTACACAGGCAGGTTGATGGTCAACAACTTCATTCGCAAATGGCACGGCAAAGAGGACGCGCTGAAAGCGGTACGGAGCGAAGAAAAAGTGCGCGTGGAAAGCGCGTACGAATCTGGGGACTACGACTGCGCCAACGTGACGGTGGGCCAGGCGATCGGGCTGATTGCCGACATTCCTCCCGCTGCGCTGGTCGTCCAACGCGTCGCCGAGCAAGCCGAGCACCTGCTTCGGTCGTACCGCTGAAGGATGTCCAGTGCCCCTGCTGAACTTCCACGTTTTCGAAGGCCGCGACTCCAAATCTGTCCGCGAGCTGATCGATGCAGGTCATCAAGCGATGGTCGAGGCATTCAACGTGCCGGTGACCGACCGCTATCAGACGGTGACGCGGCATCGAGCTGGCGAGTTGATTCTGGAGGACACGGGACTCGGCATGGCCCGGACGCAAAACGCAGTTCTGCTCACCGTGGTCACGCGCCCGAGACCGCAGGCCGAGAAGGTTCGCTTCTACGAACTTCTCAGCCGCTTCACGGCCGAGCGATGCGGACTTTCACCCGAAGACCTGGTGGTCTCACTGGTGGAGAACTCCGACTCCGACTGGTCCTTTGGGAAGGGACGTGCTCAGTTCCTGACTGGCGAACTCTGAGCGCCCGGACTCTCGGCCCGCGGCGAGCCCCTCCGCTCACCAAGGACGTAGCGCTTCACAAGTGCTGCGCGTTCCCTTTCACGTGTCCAAAGTAATCATTTCTCAAGAGGTTCGAATGAATCAAGTTTCCACGCAAGACGATGACAACGTCACCCTCGGGATGGCGCTCACGGCACTGCAGGTATTGACATACCTGTGCTTCGTCGCTGCTTGCTGCTTCGCTCCAGGTTTCATCCAAGGCCAGGCCCTCTCGAACGGCGTTCCCGTGTCCTTCGCAGCGGGACTGGGCGTCATTTCGCTTGGCGCGATCCTGACCATCGTCTATGTCGCCATCACGAACCGTGTGGAAGGTGTCGAATGAAAACTACGGCCCTCCTCATTGCCCTGCTTCTGACATGCGGCGCCGCAGCGGCGCAAGGGAATGGTGCTCCAGCGATCAGCTCGACCGCACTGTCGCTGTTCGGTGTTGTCATTCTCTCGACCTTGCTCATCACCTGGTGGGCCGCGAGACGCACCTCGTCGACCAATGATTTCTATGCAGCCGGTGGCAACATCTCGGGATTTCAGAACGGTCTTGCCATCACAGGAGATGCCCTTTCGGCCGGCGCTTTCCTCGGCTTGTCGGCCCTGGTGTTCAGCAGTGGCTTCGATGGGCTGTTCTATGCCATCGGCTACACCACAGGTCTTCCTGTGGTCGTGTTCCTGATGGCAGGAAAGCTCCGCAAGATGGGCAAGTACACGTTCACGGATGTCGTGTGCTCGAAGCTCGGCGGCAACGGAATCCGCATTTTTTCGGCCTGCGCCTCTCTCACCATCGTTTCGTTCTACCTGATTGCACAGATGGTTGGCGCCGGCCAGCTGGTGCAATTGCTCTTCGGTATCGACTACAGCTTCGCCATCGTGCTGGTCGGGATTCTAATGATTCTGTATGTGGCGTTCGGCGGCATGCTGGCTACGACCTGGGTGCAGATTGTCAAGGCGGTGCTCATGCTCTGCGTTGGCTGCGCAATCGCTTTCATGGTCATGGCCAAGTTCAACTTCAGCTTCACCGCACTCCTTGCGAGCGCGGTCGACGTCCATCCCAAGGGAAGCGCCATCCTGGGAACCACGACCATGGCGAAAGACCCGTGGTCGGCGTTCTCCCTGGGCCTCGCCGTGATGTTTGGAACTGCGGGACTTCCTCATGTGCTGATGCGCTTCTTCACCGTGCCGGATGCCAGGGCAGCTCGCAGCTCGGTGTTGTGGGCATCGGTTTTCATGAATGGCTTCTACGCACTTATCTTCATCATCGGGTTTGGTGCGCTGTCCCTGGTGCGTTCGGACAAGACCTATCTGGATGCCAGCGGGGCGCTCATCGGAGGCGGCAACACCGCGGCACTTCACCTGTCGCGCATCCTCGGCGGGGACGTGATGTACGGCATCGTTGCCGCAGTGGCATTCGCCACCATCCTCGCAGTGGTCGCTGGCCTGACGCTCTCGGGCGCGTCCGCGGTGAGCCACGACATTTATGGAGCCATTTTGAAGCGGCGCGTCACGACCGAACGCGAGGAGTTCCGGATCGTCCGCATCGCCACCGTTGTGCTGGGTGCGTTTGCGGTGGTCCTGGGCATTGCAAAGGACAAAACGTCGCCTACATGATCAGCCTGGCCTTCTCCATCGCATGCTCATCGACATTCCCTGTCCTGCTGCTCGCCATCTACTGGAAGAAGCTCACCGCGTCCGGTGCGATCCTGGGTGGCAGCGCCGGCATCATCAGCTCTCTCATCCTCACCGTGCTTGGCCCTTCGGTATGGGTCAAGGTCTTGGGCAACGCGGCCCCCATCGTTCCGTTGGACCCCCCTGCACTGGTGACCGTGCCGCTGGCCTTCCTGCTTTGCATCGTTGGAAGCTACATGAGCTCCGCGACCCAACCCACGCAAAACATGCTCTCCTCGGCCAAGTCGTAGCCCAGCGCTTTCACCTGGAAGGTCTCAGGGGCTGGGTCGCGATGGCAGAGTCGGGCCAAGCAGGTGCGCGCCGCTGTGCCGTTCCGATGAAAGCCTTGCGCCGTTACCGCGGCGGAACCCAGCGCAATTCGTCCTTGAAGGCCAGCGTGCGGGCAAAGGTGGAGCATCCGTTGCGGGTGATCAAGCGCCAGTTCGGTCTCGCGAAGGTGAGGTTCAAGGGGCTGGCCAAGAACACGGCGCATGTGATCACGCTGTTTGCGCTGTCCAATCTGTGGATGGCGCGCAAGAAACTGATGGCGATGATGGGACAGGTGTGTCCGCATACAGCCTGAGGGCGCTGGATGAGGGGCAGACTTCGTCGATTCGGGGCATCTGGCGGTGCGATTCATCACCATGCACACCATTGGCCTTCATCGCTCGCGCGTTCCCCATGATAGGCACGCTGGCGCTGGCGCAATCCCTAAGAACTGCTTTCCCCATGCTGTGTCACGCGAAGCGAAGATCGGGAAGGTCCATCGCAGAAACTTTCCTTGTTTCGCGTGAACCCTCGATCCCGTGCCATAAACGCCTCCAGCATGTGCGGGATCAGCGCTACCGCATCCACTGCCTCCCCATAGGTCTGCGCATGCAGCGCCGCATAGCGGTCCAACGCCGTCTTGAGGCTGGCCGGACAAGCGAAGGTCAGCTTGACACTCTCTGTCTTGGGCAATGGACCCAGCCGCAGCTTACGCGTCGTACTCATCAGTTTCCACCTCGCACGAAGAACAGCGGCTGGTACGGCCGCAGAACAAGATCCTTGCTCACCATCACTCGCATCGGGAACCCCGGCCGGATCGTCAGCGTCGGCTGAATGCTCGCGTTGCGTTTGGTGATTTCCTGCCCGACCTGGTTCACCGTGTCCTGCGCGCCCTCGCGCACCGCGATCACGACGCGATTGCCCTCTTGGCCGGGCCGGCTCTCCGGTTCCGCCAGTTCCGTCCCCACGCCCAGCAGCGTCGACAACGCCGCGCCCGCGAGGATGCGGTCCCAGTGCCAATCGACCCCATCCTCCAGTCCGGCATAACCGGCCGGATCGATCCCCGGCAACCGGTCCAGCGCCACCGACGACGTGTCGGGCAGGATCAACCGCGTCCACACCAGCAGCACACGCCGCTGCCCGAAGGCCACCTGGCTGTCGTAGCGACCGATCAGCCGCGAGCCCTGTGGGATCAGCAGGTGGCGCCCCGTGGCCGTGTCGTAGACCGCTTCGGTGACGGTGGCGATCACCTGCCCCGGCAGGTCGGAGTTGATGCCCGTCACCAGCGCCGCCGGGATGATGGTTCCCGCCATCACCTGGTACGGCGAAGCCGGCACCTGCAGGCTGCCGGGATTGCGGGTGGCCGTGTCACCGGCATTCGCAAGAAAGGCTTCCTTGCGGTCCTGGCGGTTCTGCGCCGCCGTAGGGTCGATGGACGAAGCCACGGCCGGGCTCATCGCGCCCAAGGGATCGAACGGCTGCTGCCCCGCGGCCAGCCCCGACGGATCGCCGACAGATGCGAGCATGGTCCGCTCGGGGACGGTCGCCCGCTTCGCAGCGGTACCATCCCCGCTGCGCCGGAAGAACACCGAGGAGCGCGCCGCCTCCTCGGCCGCCAACCGCTCGGCCTGCGCCGGATCGACGCCGTTGCCCACTGCGCGCACCTCCATCGGCTGCTGTGCCTTCACCATGGCCGACCCGAGATCTCCCGGCAGCGGCGGCCCCAGCACCGGTGGCGCCGGCTTCGACGCCGGCGGCATCCCGGCATAGTCCTTCGGCAGTTGGTCCAGTCCATCCGCCCGGGCCACGCGGTCCACGTTGTACAGCTCGGCGGCCGGGTTGCGCTCGCGTTTCTGCGACTGCAGCGACCACAGGGTGCCACCGAGCACGGCCGCGGCCAAGGTGCCGGCGCCGACCGCCAGCATGCGACGGTTAAGCCGCACGACCACCCGGGGCTGCGCGCGCAGGGCCACCGTCTCCGGAGCGACCTTGGACGTGACCTGGGACGACAGGGGCGACACGGTGTCCTCCGCACTCATGACCCATCACTCCGCGCACCCCGAGCGCTGCCGTTCGTGCCATCCGTGCGCTCGATGCGCACCACCTCGGCCTTACCGCCCTTGAAGCCCCCCAACCGCAACTCCGCCGCGCCGAAGAGGCGGTCCACCACGTAGTACGGCGAGCGGAAGCGATAGTTCACGAGCTGCCCATCGCCTTGCGGCCCGATCACGAACAGCGGCGGCAGCTCGCCCTGCGCGATGCCGCCGGGAAACTGGATGTAGACCCGCTGCCCGTCGTCGAAGGCGCGCAAAGGCTTCCATGGCGCGCCGTCACCGCTGATCGCATAACGGAACCGGATCTGTTCCACCGACAGGCCCGAATCCACAGGCGCCGCCGCCTGCGCCTCCCTCGCCTGCTTCTGCAACGCCAGCATCCGGTCCTTCGGATAGTCCCAGGACACCGACGCCATCCAGGCCTGCGACGTCGAAGACAGCTCCAGCAGATAGGTGCGCCGGTTCGTCGTGATAACCAGGTTGGTCTTCAGGCCCACGCGCGTGGGTTTCACGAGCACGTTGACTCGCTGGTTCGCACCGCTGCCGCTGACCGTATCCCCCACGATCCAGCGCACCGTGTCGCCCGCCGATACGGCCACCAGTTCCTCCCCGGGCTGCAACGCAATGACCGTCACGCGGCCCGGGCTCGTGTAGACCTGATAGAGCGCCCCATCCGCATACGGCCAGACCTGGATCGCATTGACATAGCCCTCGCGCGTCGGCGCGATCCGGGCCTCTTCGTTGGCCCGCGAGACCCGTACTTTCTCGTCGGCGGGCTCGGGCACCGGCTTCGCTTCCCGTTCGTTCGGCAGCGCCTTTATCTGCCCGGGCAGCGGCAAGGGCTTTGGCACCTCCACCACCTCGACGGGCGGGGCCGGTTCCGGCAACGGCTGCGCGGCAGCGGCCAGCGGCTCGTCCAGCGGGATCGCCGGCGGCGGCTTGCCCTGCGTGGCACAGCCGGCCAAGGCGGCCGCCTCCATCAGGATCAGCGCAGATACGTACATACGGAAATCCGTCTTCATGGCTTGGTTCCTTTCGTTGCGGCATCCGTCGCATCGAACTCGCGGCTCCAGGACAGGCCGTTGACGTAGATGCCGAGCGGGTTCTTGCGCAAGCGCTCCTCGGTGCGCGGCGCCTGCAGCACGATCGCCAGCACCGCGGTCCAGCGCTCGAGCCCCGCCGCCTCGCCGTTGACGTAGCGCCGCTCCGTCCAGCGCACCTGAAACGACGAATCGCTCGCGCGCACCACGCTGTTGATCTGCACGGCAATCGACTGCTGCCCGATGCGCGAGAACGGATCGTTGGCACGCGCATGGTCGTTCAGCGTCGAGGCGCCTCGGTCGGTCGTGTAGTCGTAGGCCTCGAGCCAGTTCTGACGCACCACGATCGGATCGATCGACAAGGACCGCACGTCGGTGACGAAGCGTGCCAGGTGGTGCGCGATCTGCGCGTCGCTGGGTTTGTAGGGCGTGGCGGCCTCGCCGACCGCGCGCACCTGCCCGGCGTTGTCCACCTCGACCACATAGGGCGTCACGATCGACTGGGCCGAGCGCCAGACCAGTCCGCCGGCCATCAGCAGGGCCAGCGAGAGACAGCCGAAGGCCATGACCCGCCAGTTCTTCGCCTGCACCCGCGCACTGCCGATGCGCTGGTCCCAGACCTGCGCCGCGGCTTGATAGGGAGTGACGGGCTCGGGCGTATCCGAGTAGCGCACCTGAGGTCGCTTGAATCGCATGGATGGTTCTCCTCAAAAGATCCGGATCAGGCGTTGGACTCGTCGCGCAGGCTCGGGCTCGTGCCGCTGCCGCCGTGGTCGCCCGAGCGCAGCACGTGCGCTGTCGTCGAGGCCGCATGGCTCAACTGCTGCTTGCGGCGCATCTGCCGGGCCCATGCCGGTTCGGGGGGAAGTCCGCCGGCCTCTTCCGCACCCGCAGATGCCGCATTCCCCGTAGCCGCGGGCGCAGCGGCATCGGCATCGGCCACGAAATTCGACACGCGCTCCTTCACGGCCCTGGCCCCGGACGCGACGCGTTGGCCGACGGCGCCGGCGCCGGTTTTCGCGAGATGGGCAAGACCGGCCCCGGCCGCGCGGACGCTTCCACCGCTGGATGCCGCAGCGCCCGTTTGGTAGGCTGACTTCGCACCGCTCGCCAGGCCACTGGCCGAGCGCGCGGCCGCAGCGCCGGCGCCAATGGCCGCACGCGCCGCGCCGGGCGCCATGCGCGCGCCCGCGGCCACGGCAGAACCCGCGCTCGCCACGGCCGCGCCACCGGCGACGGCCAGGCCCGCCGCACCCAGGGCCGTTCCCGCCGCCGTGCCAGCACCGAGCTGCGGCGCGCCCGACACCAGTCCGGTCGCGATCCCCGGTCCGAAGATCCCCAGCCCCAGCATCGCAAGCGCCGCCAGCATGACGGTCAGCGAATGGTCGATGGACGGCTCGGCCCCCGGCGGTGTGCGGAACTCCGCAAAAAGGCCGGTGCCAATCCCCACGATCACGGCCAGCACCAGCACCTTGATGCCCGAGGACACCACGTTGCCTAGCACCTTCTCGGCCAGGAACGCGGTCCTGTTCCACAGCGCGAAGGGCACGAGCACGAAGCCCGCCAGGGTGGTCAGCTTGAACTCGATCAAGGTGACGAAGAGCTGCACTGCGAGCACGAAGAAGCTCACGATCAACACCAGCCAAGCCAGGAATAGCACCGCGATGGTGTCCAGATGGGCGAAGGTTTCGGGGAAACCCGTCATCTCGCTGATCTGTTCCATGATCGGCCGGCCCGCCTCCATGCCGACCTGCGCGAGGCGCCCCGGCTGCAGGAACTGCGCCTGTGTCAGGCCGGAGCCCGACGCCACCAGGCCGAGCCCTGCGAACGAGCGGAATACGACACCGGCCAGCTGGTTGAAATTACCAATGATGAAAGCAAACGCCCCCACATAGAGCACCTTCCGGATCAGCCGGGCGATCACGTCGTCGCCCTGCCCTGCTGCATGACCCATGGCCCAGAACAAGCCGGCCAGCGTCATGTCGATGACGACCACGTGGCCGTCAGGAACGCCACCTCACCATGCAGCAGGCCGAAGCCCGAATCGATGTAGCGCGAGAAGACATCGAGGAAGCGATCGATGACCGCGACATCGTCCATGGCATCAGTCCTTGGCGTCCGCGCCGGCCGGCGCTGATGCAGGGGCTGCCGGCGGCGGCACCGGCTCGCCCGCGTAGGGCGATGGGCCGCCACGCATGAAGCGCTGGCGCGTGGCTTCGGCCACCGCATGGCACTGCGCGTCGCCCATCCGGGCATGATCGGCCTTGCACTGCGCCCGCAGTTCCTTCAGTCGCGCGGGATTCGCGACCAGGAATTCGACGGACTCGATCGCGGACCGGGAAGGCTCGGACTTGCCGCAGCCGGCGAGCACCAAAACCACAGCGGCAGTGATGAGGAGAAGAAGCTTCTTCATGGACGCCCCTCAGTTGCCGTAGAAGTTGACGCTGTAGGGCGTGTACGGCGTGCCGCTGCCCATGAAGCGCCGGCGCACCTCGCGCGCACGCTCCTGCACCGCCACCTGCCGCGCCTGCTCCAGCGCCGTGGCGCGGTCCTGCGTGATCTGCAGCTGCTGCGCCTGAATCGCCTGACGCGACTGCAGCGCCAGCAGCTGGTTGGTCGCCTGCATCGCCTGCAGGGCTCCCGTGGCCGACTGACTGCGGTTCACGAGGTCCGTGAGCGCCTGCTCGTCCGCCGCGAAGTTCTGCATCGCCTGCGACTGCACGTGGGTCGCCGTGCGCAGGGCTTCGAGCGAATGGCGCCAGCGCAAGCGCGCATCACCGACCATCTGCGCGCCCGACATGCCCGCCGAAAACGACTCCGGATAGAGGCGCTTGAACTCCTCTTCCATGCGCGAGACGTTGAAGGCCAGCCCCTGTGCCTGCTGGATCAGCTGGTTCGTGGCCGACAGGGTCGACCGGAGCTCGGACAGTGCGCTGAAGTCCAGGCTCGTCAGGTTTCTCGACTGATTCCTGAGCATCTCGGCCTGGTTCTGCAGCTGCTTGATCTGGTTGTTGATCTGCTCGAGGGTGTTCGCGGCCGTCATGATGTTCTGGATCAGATTGGTCGGATCGACGACGACCCATTGCGCGCGCGCAATGGGCATGGCGCCGAACCATGCGGCCGCGGCAATGACAAGGAAGCTCTTCTTCATGGCGATTTCTCCTGCGGTGTTGAGGATGGCGAAAACGAAGGGAGGAGGTCGGCGGCCCAGCCCAGGCCACGATGACGCAGCCAGGCCGCCGCGAAGACCGAAGGCATCCGCGCGAACGGCGACGCCAGCACCGACGCCTGCACGCGGTGGATCTCGCGCTGGTCATCGGGCGAGCCCGCGCCGGCAAACGCGAGCGCCACCGGTCCGAGCCTCAGTTCGAAGACCCGGTTGCCCAGCCGTGACTGGTAGTAGTAGTCGCGCTTGGGCTGCGCCGTGGCGACGATGTCGATCTGCCGGCTGTTGAGGCCAAAGCCCTCGTAGATCACCCGGATCTGCGGTTCGGTGGCCTGCGGGTTGGGCAGGAAGATCCGGCTCGCGCAACTCTCCACGATCGCCGGCGCGATGCTGGAGTTCTGGATGTCGGCCAGGCTCTGCGTGGCGAAGATGACTGAGACGTTCTTCTTGCGCAGCGTCTTGAGCCACTGCCGGATGCGCGCCGCGAACACCGGGTCGTCGAGGAACAGCCAGGCCTCGTCGAGGATCAGCAGCGTGGGCGCGCCGTCGAAGCGTTCGTCGAAGCGTGCGAAAAGGTACCCCAGCACGGCCAGCACCGCGGCCTTGCTGTGCATCAGCTCCTCCATCTCGAAACATTGGATGGAGGACGCGCCCAGCCGGTCCCGGTCCGCGTCCAGCAGTCGCCCGTGCGCGCCACCGAGCACATACGGCGCCAGCGCCTGGCGCAGGGTATTGGACTGCAGCAGCACGGCCAGGCCTGTCATCGTGCGTTGCTCCAGCGGCGCGGATGCAAGGCTGGCCATTGCCGACCACACCATCTCCCGCTCGGCCGGCCCGACCTCGAGGCCTTCCTGCCGAAGCCGTCCCTCCACCCACTCCGCCGCCCAGGTGCGGTACCCCTCCTGGTCGATGCGCGCCAGTGGCTGGAAAGCGATCTCGCCATCGGCCCCCAGGTCGTAATGCTCGCCGCCGAGCCCCAGGACCGTGGCGCGCATCGAGCGCCCCATGTCGAAGGCCAGAATGCGCGAGCCGGCATAGCGGCGGAACTGCAGCGCTAGCGTGGCGAGCAGCACCGACTTGCCCATGCCGGTCGGCCCGACGACGAGCGTGTGCCCGACGTCGCCGATGTGCGTGACCAGCCGGAACGGCGTCGCACCATCGGTGCGTGTGACGATCAGCGGCGGGCCATCGAGGTGCGCATTGCGCTCGGGCCCTGCCCACACGGCCGACACCGGCATCATGTGCGCGAGGTTCAACGTCGAGACGATGGGCTGGCGCACGTTCGCATACGCATGGCCCGGGATCGATGACAGCCAGGCCTCGACCGCGTTGAGCGTCTCGGGAATCGTGACGAAACCCCGGCCCTGGATCGCACGTTCCACCGCGCGCAGCTTCTCGTCGGCAACGGTGGCGTCGGCATCGAGCACGGTCACGGTAGCGGTCACAAAGCCGAAGGCCACCTGGTCGCTGCCCAGTTCCTGCAGCGCCGCGTCGGCATCCGCCGCCTTGTTCGAGGCGTCGGAGTCGACCAGCGCGCTCTCCTGCTGGAAGATGGTCTCGCGCAGCAGCGCGACGATGTTCTTGCGCTTGGCAAACCATTGCCGGCGCAGCCGCACGAGCTCCTTCTCCGCCTCGGCCTTGTCCAGGCACAGGAAGCGCGTGCTCCAGCGGTAGGCGAAGCCCAGGCGGTTCAGGTCGTCGAGCAGCCCCGGCCAGGTCGACGTCGGAAAGCCGCGCACCGACAGCACACGCAGGTGCAAGCGTCCGAGCATCGGCGCCAGCCCACCCGTCAGCGGTTCGTCGGCCAGCAGCGCATCGAGGTGCATCGGCACCTCGGGGACCGCGACCGCTTGCCGGCGCGTGGACACGCAGCCGTGCAGGTGGGTCAGCGTCTGCGCATCGTCGAGCCAGGCTATCTCCGGCATCACGCCTTCGAGCAGGCCGAGGAAGCGTTCGGTCTCGGCCACGAAGGAATCCAGCCGCCCTCCCCAATCCGTGCCGTTCGACTCCTTCGGTCCGCCCTTCCCACCCTTGCCTTCCGTCCCGGCGTTCTCGTAAAGCAGGCCCGCAGCGCGCGCCTTCGACTCCTCGGTCGGCAGGTACAGCAGCGTCAGGTGATAGCGGCTCTCGAAGTGGCTGGCGTCTTCCTCGAAGGCGGCGCGGCGCTCCTCGTCGACCAGCCAGGACAGAGCCTCGGGAAACGACGACTCCGGATAGCCGGCCGCCTCGCGCCGCTCGGCCTCCACGAACATCGCCCAGCCCGAACCGAGCCGGCGCAGCGCGTTGTTCAACCGCGCCGAGGTCGCGACGAGTTCGCCCTGCGTCGCGCTGTCCAGGTCCGGCCCGCGGAACCGGGCCGTGCGCTGGAACGATCCGTCCTTGTTGAGCACGACGCCAGGGGCGACCAGACCGGCCCAGGGCAGCCAGTCGGCCAGCAGCGCCGGTCGCTTGCGGTATTCGGCGAGGTTCAGCATGGCGTCTCCCCTGCTCGCTTCACGCATCCCCTAGACATCGAGAAGCGGCCGCTGCTTGATGTGCCGCGCGAAGACCTGCATGAACTGCGGATCGAGGCGCGCCCCCCAGACAGCCAGCGCGTGGCCGACGACCCAGAGCGCGATACCCGGCAGCCAGAGCTGCAGCCCCAGCCCCACGGCTGCGGCCAGCGTGCCGTTGGCGATCGCCACGGTGCGCGGCGCACCGCCCAGCAGGATCGGCTCGGTCAGCGACCGGTGCAGCGGAACCTCGAAGCCGGGCGAGAAGCCTGTTGAGAAAGCGGTCAATGTGCTCATGCCAGCACCGCCCCGCCAGAGAAGCTGAAGAAGGTTAGGAAGAAACTTGAAGCGGCGAACGCAATCGACAGGCCGAACACGATCTGGATCAACCGGCGGAAGCCTCCCGAGGTGTCGCCGAAGGCCAGCGTCAGGCCGGTCACGATGATGATGATCACCGCGACGATCTTGGCCACGGGTCCCTGGATCGAGTCGAGGATCGACTGTAGCGGCGCCTCCCAGGGCATGTTGGAGCCGGCTGCGTGCGCTGGCAGCGAGACGGCGAGCCAGAGCATTGCCGCTGCCGCCGCGTGCAGAAGCGGCTTTGCGGAACCGCGTGAAATCGTCATGGCGGTTCTCCAGAAGACGACGGGGTTGAAGGGGCAGGACGAGATGAAGAGAGCAAGGGAAAGCCAGGTACCACCGAGGTATCGAGCTGGTAGCCCTGGCTGTCGTGGCCGATGACGCGCGCGATCTCGCGCACCCGCCGGGCGCGGCCGCGGCCGGCGATGAAGACGATGACGTGGACCGCCTCGGCGATCAGGGCGCGCGGCACGGTCACGGAGACTTCCTGCACAAGCTGCTCCAGCCGCGTGAGCGCGCCCAGCGCGGAGCCGGCGTGCACGGTGGCAATGCCGCCAGGATGTCCGGTGCCCCAGGCCTTGAGCAGGTCCAGCGCCTCGGCGCCGCGCACCTCGCCGACCACGATGCGATCGGGCCGCAGCCGCAGGGTGGCGCGCACCAGGTCGGCCATGGTGGTCACGCCCGGTTCGCTGCGCATGCTCACGTGGTCGTCCGAACGGCATTGCAGCTCGACCGTGTCCTCGAGGATCAGCACGCGGTCGCGCGTCTCGGCGATCTCGTCGAGCAGCGCGTTCGCGAGGGTCGTCTTGCCCGTGCTGGTGCCGCCGGCCACGACGATGTTCAACCGCTCGCGCACCGCCTGCCGCAGGAATGCGGCTTGGTCTCCCGTCAGGATGCCGTCGGCCACGTACTGCGCCAGGCTCATGATGCGCAGCGCCCGCTTGCGGATCGCGAAGGACGGCGCGCGCACCACCGGCGGCAGCACGCCCAGAAAGCGCTCGCCGGTCTCGGGCAGCTCGGCCGAGAGGATCGGCAGGCCCGCATGCACCTCGGCGCGCACGTGCGTGGCGACCAGGCGGATGATGCGTTCGGCCACCGGTGACGGCAGTTTCGTGCCGGTGGGCGCAAGCCCGGTGCCAAGCCGATCCACCCACAGCGAACCGTCGGGGTTCAGCAGCACCTCGACCACCTCTGGGTCCTCGAGCGCGGCGGCGATCTCCGGTCCCATGGCCGTGCGCAGCATGCGGATGCGCCGGGCCGCGGCGCTGTCCGCGGCGCCGCCGGTCGACGAGCCGGAAGAAGGATCACGCGGCTGGACCATCAACGGCCTCCTCCGGTTCCTCCCGCCCTGCCTGCATCGGCACCGACTCGGGCTCGATCTCCTCATGAACTTCGCGCACCAGGCTGCGCCCGCGCTGGATGTGGCGCCCGAGCTGCTCGATGAACTGGGCAAAGCGGGCCCGCCCCTGCGCGCGGGCGGCGTCCTGCTGGCCCTCGGGCACCGGAATCGAGACGGTGAGGAAGTAGCGGACATAGAGCGCCACCGTCTCGATCAGCACGTTCTGGTCGCGCTCCAGCCGGTCGAACTGGCGCGAGAGTCGGTCCAGGCGCTTGGCGATCGCCGCCTCGCGCTGGTCGCCTCCGTCGGGTGACAGGAACGACGCCAACGCCGCGGCAACCACCGCAGACTTCGACACGCCCTTGTGCACCGCCAGTTGGTTCAACCGCTTGGCGTGCTCCGGCTCGACGAAGATGTTCAAACGGGTCCGACTCATAGAGCGATCCCGTCGTCAGGATCCAGCGCCGCGAGGCGCGCGGTACGCGTGAGTTGACGGTCCGCGTCTCTCGGGCGCAGAGGCACGTCGTCCTCGTCATCGAGCACCAGCAGTCCGTCCTCGTCCGGCGGCGCCGGCAGGTCGCGCAGGACCTCCAGCTCGGGCTTAAGCTGGTGGCCGCCCTCGTCGGCAAAGCCATCCGCATCGGCTGACGATAAATGCTCGGGAGCGATCAGCGGCACCAGTCCGCTCCAATCGTCCGGCCGTGTCGCAGGACGATCCGCGTAAAAGCCCAGAGCCAGCACCGGCGGCGCCAGCACACGCCGCGTGAAGTTGCGGTCCTGGTAGTAGCGCAGCTTCCTGGCCTTGATCGGCGGATGGCCCGAGACCATCACGACCGCCTCGTCTGACGGCAGCTGCATCACCTCGCCCGGCGTCAGCAATGGCCGCGCCGTCTCCTGGCGCGAGACCATCAGATGGCCCAGCCACGGCGCGAGCCGGTGCCCCGCGTAGTTGCGCTGCGCACGCAACTCGGTGGCCGTCCCCAGTGCCTCCGAGATGCGCTTGGCCGTGCGCTCGTCATTGGTGCCGAACGCAATGCGCACATGGCAGTTGTCGAGGATCGAGTGATTCAGGCCATAGGCCTTGTCGACCTGATTGAGAGACTGCGCGATCAGGAAAGCGCGAAGCTCGTATCCGGCCATGAACGCCAGCGCCGACTCGAAGAAGTCCAGCCGTCCCAGCGCCGGGAACTCGTCGAGCATCAGCAGCAGCTTGTGGAGGCGCGCGATGCCGTCAGATCCGTCGAGCGATTCGGTGAGACGTCGGCCGATCTGGTTGAGGATCAGGCGGATCAGCGGCTTGGTACGGCTGATGTCCGATGGCGGGACGACCAGGTACAGCGAAATGGGATGAGATGCAGAGATCAGGTCCGCGATGCGCCAGTCGCAGCGCGACGTGACCTCGGCCACCGTCGGGTCGCGGTACAGGCCCAGAAAGCTCATCGCGGTGGACAGCACGCCGGAGCGCTCGTTGTCACTCTTGTTGAGCACCTCGCGAGCGGCCGAGGCAACGACCGGATGAACTGCATCGCTCAGGTGCCGTGTCGTCATCATGCGATGTAGCGTGACCTCGAAAGGGCATGCGGGATCGGACAGGAAATTGGCGACGCCGCGCAGCGTTTTGTCCTCACCCGCGTAGAGCACATGCAGGATCGCGCCGACCAGCAACGCATGCGAAGTCTTCTCCCAGTGGTTGCGCCGTTCCAGCGCACCCTCAGGATCGACCAGGATGTCCGCGATGTTCTGCACGTCGCGGACCTCGTGCATGCCGCGCCGCACTTCGAGCAGCGGGTTGTAGGCAGCCGAGCGCGCATCGGTCGGGTTGAACAGCAGACAGTGCGAGAAGCGCGCACGCCAGCCGGCCGTGAGATTCCAGTTCTCGCCCTTGATGTCGTGGATCACGGCCGAGCCGGGCCAGGACAGCAGCGTCGGCACCACAAGCCCGACGCCCTTGCCGGATCGCGTGGGCGCGAAGGCCATCACATGTTCAGGACCGTCATGGCGCAGATAGGCTCCGCTCTTGTCCGAAGTCTTGCCGAGGAACACACCTGCCGGCTTCGTCAGGCCGGCCTTGGCGATCTCCTCGCACTCAGCCCAGCGGGCGGAGCCGTAGGTCGTGACGCGCTTTGTGAGGCGTGAGCGCCACACGGCCATGCCGATGGCGGCTCCTGTGGCGAGCACCCCGCTCGAAGCAGCGATGAGACTGCCTCGCTCGAAAACCTTGGGCGCATAGGCATCGTAGAAGTACCACCACTCGAACAGCTGCCATGGCCGGTAGACCGGTAATTCTGCGACTACGAACCAAGGAGAACCGAGGCGCGGTTGGTAACCCAACGCCTGCGCCGTCCACTGCGTGGCGGTCCATATGCCGGCGAGCGCAACGCCGAGCACCACAATCATTTGTCCGAACAGGATGCCGCTGGCCGACGTCGGCATGAACTATCTCCAGTTTGATTGGTGAGGCGCCGAACGGCACTTCTTCGACAAGTTTCGGCTCGCAGGCAAGAAGCGCCCACCCACCGGAGCGTGGCAGGGCGTAGATTGGCATAAGCACAGCTCGAGCATGACGGAAGGCGAAAGAACACAGCCGGCATAGCGCGGCATGCCCGCGATCAGCATCGCAATAATCGGCATCACGGTCCATGGCCATCGACGCGAGCGACACTCGCATCAAAGGCGGGCTGGCCAGTGCCTAGTGGAGTGCCCTGATGTTCGACAGGAACCGCCCAACAACCTCGGGAAGCTCCGGCCGTAACCGCTTGCGGACCGCGTAGGTCGTGATGCGAATGTCCTCTGCCAGAGGCACCATGACGATGTCTTTACGGCAGAGCGTTTCCATATGGCCGGCGTCAGCGACTCCCACGCCCATGCCTGCAGACACGCGTATGACATAGCCGGCCAACGTATGTGCCTCGCCCGAAATAATGGGTCTTGCGGCGTACTGCCGACGAACGACATCCATCTGGCGACGCAGGCCGGGCAGGCGATCGAGACGACAGGCAATCATGGGAAAGCGCAGAAGTTCGGAGATTGGCAGGACCCCACGTCCGGACAGCGGGTGATCGGCCTGGAGAATTGCGACCAGCGGGTACGACCACGCCTCTTCGTGCGCAATCGTTTCGTCGTCTGGCAAGCCAAAGGAGAATCCCACATCCACCTCCTCCCGCTTCAATGCGCCGAGCAATTCCGCCGCGCTCATCTCGGCGAGCTCGAGTGGAGCATCTGGATGAAATGTTCGCCACGCCGAAATGCATTCCGTCAATCTGGGCTGAGCAATGCCATCCGCAACACCGACGCGCAACGGCGGCCGGTACTGGGAATCGGTCTTACGCACTACGCTCCTGATTCTCTCCAGCCGGACGAACAGATGACGGGCATGGTGAAGTAGCTTCTCGCCCGCAGGAGTCAGCGCCAGCTTCCGCGCCGAACGGTCCAGTAGTCTGACGCCGAGCTTGCCCTCCAGGTCGCGGATGGAGCGTGACAAGGGTGTCTGGTCGATGTGAACACGCTCTGCAGCCTTTCGAAAATTAAGTTCTTCGGCAATGGCGACGAAATAGCGAAGATGGCGAAGTTCAAGCATCGTGGCTCAATGCGCTCCCATAAAAACATGGTTACTCATTTCTCGGCGTTCAACGCGGATCAGGACCCGACCGAGCAACAACTCCAAATGAACTCACACATCACCGTGCGCGTCGAGGCTTCGGGACATTAAAGAGGCCGCCTGCTCTTCGTCCTCGGGAGGGCCAGACGCCCTCCGACGCAGAGAGCAGAAGATCTCTGTTCACCACCTCAAAGGTTGCCGACATATCTTTCTTGCTGCCGGCTCATTTCCCCGAGACGCGAATCTGCCGGCCGGTCTACCGAATCGATTCGAGTGCTTGTCGCAAGTCGTTAATGATGTCGTCAGTGTCTTCCAGTCCGACAGAAAGCCGGATCAGGTCCATGGTGACGCCGGCGCTGAGACGTGCCTGTGGCTCGACCTTTTGCCGGGCTTTGATCAGTGTCCCCGGGTGGGTGATCAGGGTCTCTGTGTCACCCAGGCTGATGGCGCGTGACACCAACTTCAGGTTGTCGATCATCTGGATGGCGCCCTCGAGCCCACTATGCAACTCGAAAGAGAGCATGCCACCACCGCGGCTCATCTGAGTCTTGGCCAACTCGTAGTCGGCACCGCCTTCGAGAAAGGGATAGCGCACGAGCTTGACGGCCGGGTGTGCATTCAGCATCCCGGCGATCTTCAGTGCGCTCTCGCTGTGCTGGCGCATGCGCAGCGTCAAGGTCTTAAGACCGCGCAGCACGAGGAAACACAGCAGAGGGGACAAGGTGGCGCCAGTCATGTACTTCAAACCGACCGAACGTATTTTCTTGATGGTCGCCAAGTCACCGAGTACGACGCCTGCCAGCAGGTCGCCGTGGCCGTTGATGTACTTCGTCATTGAATGCACGACGAGGTCTGCACCATGCTCAAGCGTTCGTTGCAGCGCCGGCGATGCGAAGGTGGCATCCACCATCACCTTGACGTCGGCCCTGGTGTGGGCCACGTCCGCAAGCGCCCTGATGTTCAAAAGCTGCGCTGTCGGATTGACGGGTGTCTCGAAATAGACCAAGCGCGTCTTTTCGGAGAGGGCCTGTCGGAGGTTGTCAGGCTGTGTGAGATCGATCTTCCTGACCTTGATGCCCAAGCGCGGGAGGCCCTCGTCGACTAGCGATGTGGCCGTGGAATACATGGTGTGGTGCACGATCAACTCGTCGCCGACGGACAGGAGCGTCAGCAGCGTCGAGCAGATGGCGCCCATACCCGAGCCTGTGGCCAACGCCGCTTCGGCCCCTTCCAGATTGGCGAGGCGGGTCTCCAAGAGGTGCTGGGTAGGGTTGTGCTGTCGGCCGTAGACATAGCGCTCGCTCTCGCCCGAGAACACTGCCGCGGCATCCGCGGTGTTGTCGAACGCGAACGTCGACGTCATGTAGATCGGAGGCGACACGGCGCCGTACGGGTCCGACGCGTCGTGCCCATGGTGAAGAGCGCGTGTCTGAAATCCGAACTCGGAAGCGTTGTCCTGCATGTCAAAGTCTTTCTGGAGAGTTGCAAATGGTCTGTGCTCGCTCAGAGGCAGCAAAACTGCCCGCTAGTGCACGATCTGATCGAGAAACTGACGGGCGCGATCAGTCTGCGGGTTGCCGAAGAAGCGCTCCGGAACGTTCTGCTCCACGATCTCTCCCTGGTCCATGAAGATGACGCGATCGGCGACCTTGCGCGCGAACCCCATCTCGTGCGTTACACACAGCATGGTCATCTTGGTCTCCTGCGCAAGAGTGATCATGACGTCGAGCACTTCCTTGACCATCTCTGGATCCAGTGCCGACGTCGGCTCATCGAACAACATGATCTTCGGCGCCATGCACAGCGACCGGGCGATGGCCACGCGCTGCTGCTGTCCTCCCGACAACTGCCCCGGGTACTTGTGTGCCTGCTCCGGGATTCGCACGCGCTCAAGGTACTTCATCGCCTGTGCTTGTGCCTCTGCCAGGGGCTTCTTGAGGACCCAGGTCGGACCCAGCGTGAGATTCTCCAGGACCGTGAGGTGTGGGAAGAGATTGAAGTGCTGAAAAACCATTCCAACGTCACGCCGAACCGCCTCGATGCGCTTCAGGTCGTTGATCAACTCGGTGCCGTCGACGGTGATAGCGCCCGTTTGATGCTCTTCCAGTCGATTGATACAGCGGATCAGGGTGGATTTGCCCGACCCCGACGGGCCGCAGATCACGATTCGTTCTCCACGAGATACGGAGAGGTCGACGTCACGGAGGACGTGGAAGTCGCCGTACCATTTGTTGACTTTTTGAAGACTGACGATTGCGTCGCTCATCCTTGAATCCTTTGCTGTGTGACTAAGATGTGCTCGTCTGCCTATCGGTTGGTCGTAGCATCGTGGCCACGTGCCAACCCGCGCTCGAGCGAGCGGCTGTATCTTGAGATTGAAAAGCAGAACAAGAAGTAGATGAAGCCGATGAAGAGATAGGCTTCAACGGCAAAGCCGGTCCAGGCCGGGTCCGCCAGTGCGGCCTTGGCGGCCTGGGTGAGATCGAAGATCCCGATGATTACCACCAGTGATGTGTCCTTGAACAGGGCAATGAAAGTGCTGACCAGAGGAGGAATGACCACCTTCAACGCTTGCGGCAGAACGATCTTGCGCATCTGCTGCCAATACGTCAGACCCAGCGACTCGGCGCCTTCATACTGCCCTTTTGGAATTGACTGGAGCCCACCCCGCACGATCTCAGCGATGTAGGCTGCAGCGAAGAGGATGATGGCGATCTGTGCCCGCAGGAGCTTGTCGATGGAGAAACCCTCGGGCAGGAACAGCGGCAGCATCACGGAGGACATGAACAGCAGGCTGATCAAGGGAACACCACGAATCAACTCGATGTAGCCCACGCACAAGGCCTTGATCGCAGGCATTCGTGATCGCCGGCCCAGCGCCAGCAGCACGCCCAGGGGAAACGCAAACGCAATGCCGAAGGTCGAGAGGATCAGCGTCAGCGGCAGGCCGCCCCACCGGACGTTCTCGACAAAGCTCAGCCCCACCACGCCTCCCCACATCAGGATTGCGACAGCCGCTAATACAGCGGGCCATACCATCAGCAATCCACGGCCCTGGAAGCGCCGGATACAGGTGAAGACAATGGTCGCAATCAGGAGCATCGTCGCCAGCAAGGGGCGCCATTGCTCATCGTAGGGATAAGTGCCGAACAGGATGATGCGGTGTTTCTCTCGAATGAAAGCCCAACAAGCCCCGCCAGCTGCCCGGCAGAATTGCGCGTCGGGTGCCCGGAAGCTAGCCTTGACAAGAAGCCAGTCCAGCAAGGAAGGGGCAACCATCACCAGCAACCACACCAGCAGCAAGGTGGCTAGCGCACTCGACGGCGAATAGAACAGCCGCCGGCGCAGCGATTCCCAGAGGGTCACGCGGATCGATGGTGGTTTGGCTGAAGCAACGGGACTGAGCGCTCGATGCGCGTTATGCATGTCAACGCTCCACCAGCGCGATGCGCTTGTTGTACCAGTTCATGAGAAGAGACACAGCCAAACTGACGGTCATGTAGGCACCCATGATGATCAGGATGCCCTCGATGGCCTGGCCGGTCTGGTTCAGCGTCGTGTTCACGACCGCCACCAAGTCCGGATAGCCGATGGCCACGGCCAGGGAGCTGTTCTTGATCAGATTGAGGTACTGGCTGGTGGTCGGGGGCACGATGACGCGCAGGGCTTGGGGAAGTATCACAAGGCGCAGCACGCGACCGCGTGGCAAGCTCAGCGACTGTGCTGCCTCCCATTGGCCTCGGTCGACCGCCTGAATGCCCGCGCGAACGATTTCCGCGATGAACCCTGCCGTATAGGTGATCAATCCCACCAGCAAGGCAAATAGCTCGGGCGAAAGCGCCCAGCCACCTTCGAAATTGAAGCCCGTGCGGTGAGGCACCTCGACATGCATTTCCTGCCCTGTGAGCATCCATCCGGCCAACGGCAAGGCCAGGCACAGTCCCGCCAACCACGGCCAGAATCGATACTGTTTGCCGGTCGTGCGCTGAGCAACGCGCTGGCCACGGGCGATCAAGGCACTCGCGAGCAGCGCCAGGCCCAAGGCAATCGCAACTGCGAGAACAGAAGGGCCCTCGATCGAGGGTATGAGCAGTCCTCGGTTCGACATGTACACACCCGGCAGCGGATGTAGTGCCGAACGAGTGCCTGGCAGGAGCTCGACAACGATGGCGTACCAGATCAGCAGCTGCAGCAGCAACGGCACATTGCGGATGAACTCCACGTAGCACGAGGCAAGACGGGACACCAGCCAGTTCGATGAAAGTCTTGCGATGCCGATGACGACACCCAGGATTGTGGCAAACACAAGGCCGATCACCGACACGCGCAACGTATTGACGATACCGACGAGGATGGCGCGCCGATAGGTGTCCGAAGGAGAATAGGCGATCACGGACTCGCCGATGGCAAAGCCGGCTTCGCGGTCGAGGAAACCGAAGCCAGTGGCTATATTGCGCATGGCGAGGTTGTGCAGCGTGTTCGAGATGAGATACCACGCGGCGAGAGCCACCAAGCCAACCACGATGATTTGATAGAGGATGGCCCTGAACTCCGGGTGTTGCCACGAGAGCCGGAGTCGAACGCGTTGGGGGGATGTCATAGTCTTATGCTGGAGCTTCGATCGGAGGACGACGGGCGCCCCCGGCACCACTTAACGGTGGAATCAGGGGCGGCACACGTCGCGTCTTCAGCGGATCGGCCAGCCGTACATCAAACCGCCTTTGTTATAGAGCGCATTCAGGCCGCGATCGAGTTTCATCGGACTTGCTGCGCCGAGACTACGATCGAATATCTCACCGTAGTTGCCGACCTGCTTGATGATGTTGTAGGCCCACTTGTCATCCAGGCCCAGTCCCTTGCCCATGCCCGGGGTGGTGCCGAGAATGCGCTGAATGTGCGGTGCAGTGTTGGACTTGACCACCTCATCTACGTTTTTGGAGGTGAGGTTGTATTCCTCGGCCTCGAGCAACGCGTTGAGCGACCATCGGACCACGTTGAACCAGGCCTCGTCACCTTGGCGCACCATCGGTCCCAGCGGCTCCTTGGAAAGCGCTTCCGGCAGAATCACATACTTGTCCGCGTTGCCATAGTTGATGCGGGCGAGCGCCAACTGCGACTTGTCCATCGTGATGCCATCGCAGCGGCCCGAGGCAAACGCGCGTTTGATCTCGTCCACCGTGTCGAGCAACACCGGTTTGAAGGACATCTTGAGGCCACGGAACCAGTCGGTGAGGTTCAGCTCGGTTGTCGTTCCGGGAAGCACGCAGATGGTCGCCCCCGCGAGGTTCTTGGCGCTGGTGACATTGGCGTCCTTGGTGACCATGATGCCTTGGCTGTCGTAGAAATTCACTCCGACGCCGATGAGGCCCAAGGTGGTATCGCGGGACATCGTTTGTGTCGTGTTGCGCGTCAGAACATCCACTTCGCCGGATTGCAATGCGGTAAAGCGGGCTTGGGTGGTCAGGGGTACGACCTTGAACTTCTTCGCGTCGCCGAACATGGCTGCAGCGATCGCGCGGCATGTGTCTACGTCGATGCCCTGCCACTCACCCTTGCCGTCAGTGAAGGCGAAGCCAGGCAAGTTGGTGGATACGCCGCATTGCACGAATCCGCGCTTTTTGACTGCTTCAAATGTCTGGCCGGCTTGGGCGATGCCAGCGAGGCACAGGCTCAGGACGGCGGTCGCGGCGATGTGTACGATTTTCATGAATGTCTCCTTGTTGATTGTGGGTAAGCGAGGACCGGGAGGTACTCGAGTACATCTAGGGAAAAGCGCGGCACCTAGGACTTGTTTATTTGTCTCCTCTCTCAGGGTGGTCCGCACGAATAGGGCCCAATCGAAGTTCATCGAGAATAGTGGTCGATGAACCGCTTGCGAATCAGCTCTCGTGGCGTTCTGCTGTCGATCTGATAGCTGCTGGAAGAGGGTTGCATCACTTCAACTGAAGCGTGAGGTACCGCGGCGGCCTAACGCATCAGTCGACCCGAAGGGATGCGGTGTTCCGCGGAGAATCCGCCTCCGCTGCATGGTCGGAACGGCTCAAAAGCGATCTCGGCGCTCCGTGCGTTTGCCTGCACCAATAGTCGAAGGTGCTGTTGACGATGGAGGGCTTGAGCAGGTAGTCGTGGGCTTCTCGCGCCAGAGAATCGTCCACCGGCGTCAATGCACCGAACGCTGCTTGGGCGCGGATCTGCATACGAGCCGCGCGCTCAAGGTAGACAGATAGGTACGTGGCCTCCTGAATGGTCTTTCCGGCAGTCAGGTAGCCGTGGTGGGCCAGGATGATCGCGCGCTTGCTGCCGAGGGCGCCGGAGATCATGACGCCTTCGTCATCAGCGATCGGGACGCCGGGCCAGTCGGGCAGAAATGCACAGTCTTCATGCAAAGGGGTCATGTCCATCTGTGCAATGACCAGCGGCTGCCGGGCTGCTGCCAGTGCAGATGCCCACGGTGAATGGGTGTGGATGATCGACTGCACATCGGGTCGTGCACGGTAGACCCATAGATGGAAGCGGGTGGCAGGATTGGGCATTCCAGTTCCGGTCAAGGTATTCAGGTCCCCATCGACCTCGATGAAGTCATCCGGCGTTGCTTCATCAAAACCCAGGCCGAATCGCAGAGTCCAGTACGCACCCTCGCGCTCCGAACGCGCGCTGATCTGGCCTGCCAGACCGGCTTCTTGTCCTGTCATGGCCAGGATTCGACAGGCGTACGCGAGCGTCTCCTTCATATCCCGGCTCGGCGTGCTCAGGTGCTTCGCCATCTCCCGAGTCGCTCGGTCGTCGAAGTAGTTCTTGGGGCGCAGGTTCTCAGTCATGGGTGGTTTCTCCGGATTTACGATCCTCGGGACATAAAGCGCTGCCGTCAGATGACACAAAGTATCCTGGCTGAACTCAACCGATGCCATGCATTGCGCGGCATAGCAGCTATAAGCCCTCGCCAAGGGCATAGGAAGGAGCGCCGCTGACAGGGCCGGTCTGTAGGCCAACCCCCGTTTCTGGACGTCTCGCGGCCGTGGCCCAAATGGTTGCTAGTAGCGGAGCCGTCGAATGATCAAGCCAGACATGCCGTGGCTCGGTCAGGCCTCGAAGCCCAGAAATAGCTCTGTGCGAAGTTCATTTGATGTCTACCGGCGATGTGGTAGGCCCAAGAAGCCATCGCTCGGCCTGGTTCGACCAATCACCGGCAGAATCCGCGTCGAGCGTAGTTCGTTCAGCGCTGAGCGGAGCGCTTTGAAACCTGCGTTCTTGGATTGACGCTCCAGCGGGTCGTCATCTCGACCATTGACTCTTTGATGTACTTCTGGAGCTCGTCGCCTTGTATGGCCTGCCCCCCCTGCGATCCATAGAGGACGACTTCATCATTGGCTTGGATGTCGGGAAAATCAGTCACGTCGGCCATCAGCGTGTTCATCGTGATGGCGCCGACGATGGGGACCCGATGTCCACGGATCAGCACGTCTCCGCCGGAGTAGACCTTCCGATGACTGTCCGCATAACCGACGGGGATGTTGGCCAGCCGCGAGTCACGCCGCAGGACGTATGTGTGGTTGTACGTCACACCGGTGTTGGCCATGTATTCGTTGACCACGGCCACCCGCGACTTGAAAGACAAAAGCTTGGCGAACTGCGGGTAGCTGGAGTAGCCGTAGAGCACCCGGCCTGGGCGGATCATGTCGAAATGGCTCTCCGGCACCTCCATGGTTGCATAGGAGTTGGCGGCATGCAGCGTAATGTCCTGCCGTTTCAATCCAGCGGTACGGATCAGCCATTCGGCATCCTGTCCGAACTCGCGCGACTGCTCCCTCACCTTCTCCCGATCTTCGAGCGCAAAGTGGGTCATGATGCCCACCGGCTGTAGACCAGGCAGCTTCAGGATGTCCACCGCTTGCTGACGACTTCGCTCATTGCGCATCTCGACACCATTGCGATCCATTTGTCCCGAGTTGATCGCCAGGTGAATGCGGACTGTCACATTGCGGCGCCCTGCTTCCTGAGCCAAAGCGCGCGCCGCGTCGACGTTGCCTATCAGTTCCTCGAAGCCAAAGTCGAAACCCTTGACCATTTCCGGAAGTGATGCTGCACGCAGGCGCAGCAGCCGGCCCTTGAAGCCACTCCGCCGGACCAGCAAACCTTCTTCGTTACTGGCGACACCCACACAGGTGATGCCCATGCTGATGACCGAAGGCATTAGCAAGTCGAGGCCATGCCGATAGGCATCCCCCTTCATCGTCGCGCAGATCTGAGGTCCGGATCCCACATGCGCTCTCAGTTGCTCAATATTCTTCTCGAACTTGTCCGAATCCACTTCGATCCAGGCATTGGACCAATTCTGGACGTCGGCGCCAAACACGGCAACTGGAGACGGCCTCGTGGACGCGTCGGTCATAGCGCAACCGGAGATTGCGATGACGATCGCTGAGAGTACCAGCGACTCGAGGGGATGCTTCATTTGAGATGTCTCCATCGGATTGGAACCGATGGCATTTGCCGGACCGCAATGCCATCTGACGGAGAGTGTCGATCCCGCTCAGCTAAAGGTCCATGACGTGGATGCCATATCAGCTATAAGCCGCAGTCATCCAGCAAGCCATTCCCACGACGTCGGAATGCGCAACGAAGCGGGGAATGGCGCCACCCCGTAAGAACACGGGGTCAAGAAAGCGATGCTGCAGTGCTAACGCACCAGCGGCAGCCGCACTCAGCGAGTCAAACGAAGCACATCATGGGCGGACAAGCCTGCAGCGCCCGCAACTTCAATGGCTGTCAACAGAAGCTTCTGCATCACGGCCAGTTCCTGGCGGTCCGCGCGCACAATCGCAACGACCCTGCGCGACATCCTCGGGCTGCCGATGAGTACTTTGCGCAGTTGGTACTGCCCCAGAATTCGGTCCGGGATGCGCTGCGGAAGTATGCAGCTGCCGACACCAGATGCCACCATCTCCAGCATGGCATCCACCGTTTCGGCCTCCGCCACGAAATGTGGATTCAGCCCGCTGCTGTGCACCATCTTCCGCAACGCGTAGTGCGAAGGAAAACCGACTAGCTTCGGCATGCTCCGTATCAGATCCACGCCATCTTTTACATGGCAGCCCGGGCCGACTACAAGACACATCTCGTCATCGAAAAGCGGTGTCGATACGATCTTCTCGGACGCGACCGCTGCATCGTAGACGAAGCCAAGGTCGGCTTTTCCGCTCTCGACAAGCTCCACCACTTCGGGTGAACTCCGCCCCATCACCGACAGGTTGATGCCAGGGTATCGACCAGTGAACTTCTTCGCCAATTCGCCGACGAAGTAGTAGCTCAGCGTGTGCACACTGGCCACCTTTAACGCACCGTGCACTTCATTGCGATCTTGCAGCATGCCGATCGAGGCATCAATGGTTGCAAACGACGGGCGCACTTCCTCCAGAAGCCGCTTCCCGTAGTCTGTGAGATCCATTCCCCGGCCCGTTCTCACGAACAGAGAGCAACCGAGATGCGCCTCCAGCGACGCCAGCTGGCGACTGAGCGCCGGTTGAGTGCAATTGAGGTCATCGGCCGCGCGAGACAACGACTTGACTTCAGCAATCTTGATGAAGTAGCGCAGCTGTTTGTCGAATGTCTCCATAATGCCTGTCTCCTACTGCGTCCATGAGGACAATGGCTCTATCGGCTGCACGTTGACCCGCATCATAGGTGTGGGGGTTCGCCAGGGGAGCGCTACTGCAGCGCCATCCTTGCCGCCTTGGCGATGCTCGCCGCATCCACCCCGAAAAACTTCCGCAGCGCGGCGCGCGTGTCGCTGCGCCCGAACCCGTCGGTGCCCAGCGTGAGGTAGCGGCGGCCTTCGGGCAGGAAGGCGCGCACGCTCTCGGGCACGGCGCGCACGTAGTCGGTGGCGGCGATGATCGGTCCCGTGCCGGCGCCGAGCTGCTGCGCGATGAACGGCACGCCGGCTTCTTTCTTCTCGCCCGCGATCGCGCGCTGCTCGCAGGCCTGCCCGTCGCGCGCGAGTTCGCTCCAGCTCGTGACGCTGAACACCTCGGCCTCGATGCCTTCGCCGGCCAGCAACTGCGCGGCCTTGACGACCTCGGTGAGGATCGCGCCCGAACCCATGAGCGTGACCTTCTTCTTTTTCGCTTTGCCTGAAGCCGGCGCGTACACGCCAAAGCGATAGCAGCCGCGCAGGATGTCCGCCTCCGCGCCTTGCGGCACATCGGGCTGCGCGTAGTTCTCGTTCATGAGCGTGACGTAATAGAACACGTCCTTCTGCTCGACCATCATTTCTCGGATGCCCGCATCGACGATCACCGCCATCTCGCCCGCAAAGGCGGGGTCGTAGGCCTTGCAGTTGGGAATGGTGGCGGCCACGAGGTGGCTGCTGCCGTCCTGGTGCTGCAGGCCTTCGCCGCCGAGCGTGGTGCGGCCCGAGGTGGCGCCCAGCAAAAAGCCGCGCGCGCGCTGGTCGGCGGCGGCCCAGATCGCATCGCCCACGCGCTGGAAGCCGAACATCGAGTAGTAGATGTAGAAGGGCAGCATCGCCAGGCCGTGCACGCTGTAGCTGGTGGCGGCTGCCGTCCAGCTCGCGATGGCGCCGGCTTCGCTGATGCCCTCTTCGAGGATCTGGCCGTCGGTGGCTTCGCGATAGCTCAGCACCGAGCCGATGTCTTCGGGCGCATAGCGCTGACCCACGCTCGAATAGATGCCGACCTGCTTGAACAGGTTGGCCATGCCGAAGGTGCGCGCCTCGTCGGCCACGATGGGCACGATGCGCGGGCCCAGGGCCTTGTCCTTCAGCAGGTTGCCGAGCATGCGCACGAAGGCCATGGTGGTGCTCATTTCCTTGCCGGCGGCCGCTGTCGCGAACTGCGCGTAGCTCGCGATGTCGGGCTTGGGCACCACCTCGCAGGCGGTCTCGCGGCGGGGCATGGCACCGCCGAGTGCTTCGCGGTGCTGGCGCAGGTAGCGCATCTCGGCGCTGTCTTCGGGCGGGCGGTAGAAGTCCATCGCAATGGCCTGCGCGTCGGTGAGCGGCAGGCTGAAGCGGTCGCGGAATTCGAGCAGATCGACATCGCCCATCTTCTTGTGCGAGTGCGTGGTCATCTTGCCCTGCGCGGCGCTGCCCATGCCGTAGCCCTTCTTGGTGTGAGCCAGGATCACGGTGGGCTGGCCCTTGTGCGCAGCAGCGGCTGCGTAGGCTGCGTGAATTTTCACGAGGTCATGGCCGCCGCGCTTCAGGCGGTCGATCTGCTCGTCGGTCATGCCTTCGGCCAGGCGCGCGAGTTCGGGGTTCTGGCCAAAAAAGTTGTCGCGATTGAAGCGGCCGTCCTTGGCCGCGAAGGTCTGCATCTGGCCGTCGACGGTGTTGGCGAACACGCGCGCCAGCGCACCGCTCGCGTCCTGCGCGAACAGGCCGTCCCAGTCGCTGCCCCAGACCAGCTTGACGACGTTCCAACCCGCACCGGCAAAGAGCTTCTCGAGCTCGTCGATGATGCGGCCGTTGCCGCGCACCGGGCCGTCCAGGCGCTGCAGGTTGCAGTTGACGACCCACACGAGGTTGTCGAGCTTCTCGCGCGCGGCCAGCGTCAGGGCGCTCATCGATTCAGGCTCGTCCATTTCGCCGTCGCCGAACACACCCCACACTTTTCGGCCTTCGCAGTCGAGCAGGTTGCGGTGCGTGAGATAGCGCATGAAGCGCGCGTGATAGATCGAGCTGATGGGGCCGATGCCCATCGAGCCGGTCGGAAACTGCCAGAAGTCCGGCATCAGGTAGGGATGCGGATAGCTGCTGAGTCCGCGCGCGCCGGTGCCCTGCGTGAAGGCGGGCGCAGTCAGCTCCTGGCGATAGTGCTTCAGGTCTTCTTCGCTGAGGCGGCCCTCGAGGTAGGCACGCGCATAAACGCCGGGCGCGCTGTGCGGCTGGAAGAACACCAGGTCGCCTCGATGGGTGTCACTGCGCGAATGGAAGAAGTGATTGAAGCCGGTTTCGAACAGATCGGCCGCGCTCGCATAGCTCGCGATGTGGCCGCCGAGTTCGCCATACGCCTGGTTGGCCTTGGCCACCATCGCGAGCGCGTTCCACCGCATCAGCGAGGCGAGCTTTTCTTCGATGGCCAGGTCGCCCGGGAACGGTGGCTGGTCTTCCACCGCAATAGTGTTGACGTAGGGCGTCGCAAGCTCGGGCTGCCAGCCGATGCGCTGCTGCCGCGCGAGGCGGGCGAGCTCCATAAGCATCTGCCGCGCGCGCTGCGGGCCATGGGCCTGCGCGAGCGCGAGGAAGGCCTCGCGCCATTCGGCGGTTTCGGCAGGGTCGGGGTCGCGGTCATGGTTCAGCGCGGCATCGTTCAGGGCGCGCATTTGCTCGGCTGGAAGGGAAGCATTCATGAACGCACTTTACGCCGCACAAGCCAAAATATGCTGCTTTCGTGAACTCTCACAAGCACCTCTTACAGCATAAACTGCGGCCATCTGAAGCACCGGCAGCATTCCATGAATCTCGACGACATCGACCTTCGCATCCTGGCAGAACTGCAGCACGACGGCTCGCTGTCCAATGTGGAACTCTCCCGTCGTGTGCATCTATCGCCGTCACCGTGCCTAGTACGTGTGAAGGCCCTCGAGGCCGCTGGCGTGATCGACCGCTATGTGGCCCTGGTCAATGCCCACGCGGCGGGCTTGGAGCTGAACGTGTTCATTTCGATCAGCCTGAAGGCTCAATCAAAGGACGCTCTTGGCGAGTTCGAACGACGTATTGCCGAGCACGACGAGGTGATGGAGTGCTATCTCATGACCGGCGACAGCGACTACCTGATCCGGGTCGCCGTGGCCGACATCGCGGCGCTCGAGAAGTTCATCCTCGAGCAACTCACATCCATCCCCGGCATCGAGAAGATTCGCTCCAGTTTTGCCCTCAAGCAAGTGCGCTACAAAACGGCCCTGCCTCTGCCGACATCAGCGTGAAACGTCCACACCCTCCCCGTAGGACGATTCTTCGAAAGAGGGCTTCACTGCGAAGTGCTTTGAGCAGGCTGATTGGCCTCGCCTAAGGTCCGTATGTCGATCCAGGGCCCGCCTTACGAGGTCTGCCATTGCCAACGCGCTTTCGGAACCCTCGGCCGCAAGCCCGGTGATCGTGCCCAACCTGCCTTGTAGGTCTTCATCCTGGCTTGCTTTCAACTTGCCGATCAAGCGGTCGATTGGAATTTCGATGCCAACCACCGCTCGGAGCAGCTTGTCGATGAAGCCCGATGGCGAATCCGTCATCTTTCAAGGCGCCTTTCTCGGAGACTTATTGATCGCCGTAAGCCGTTCAGTGGCCTGATCGATCAATGACTCACCGACACCGAATTGCCGGCATACGGCAATCGAATCTTGTCCGATCCCCGGCGATCGGCATCGATTCGGTCGCGGCGCACCTATGCCCGGCAAGCTTACGAGCGGCAGCTGGCCAAGGGCGCCGGCATTCATCCAGCGATAGGCTCCCATCGCAAGAACCTGCTCGTTGTTCAGCCATTCACCATAGGACTGCACTCGCTCGACAAGCACTCCCACGTCCTGAAGCGCCTTGAGAAGCGCCGCGGTTGTCCAAGGCTGCGTCAACTGCGCAAGCACTTGCATGAGCATGGTCTCGTTTCGAACCCGGTCCTCGCCGAACTTGAAGCGCACGTCGCTTGTTAGATCCGCACGCCCAAGCACCTGGCAGAGCAGAGCATAGTGTTCTTCCTTCCGGCAGGAGACAGAAACACCTCCGTCGCAGGTTGGAAGGTATCCGACAGGCCCATAGAAGGACTTTGGTTCGCCTCCGCTGGCATGAAACTCCGCGATCTTCGCACCTTGAAACGCAGCGGCAGCCTGCATGAGGCTGAGGTCCAGATATCCGCCTTCGCCGGTTTGTTGCCGCGACGCAAGCGCAGCCGTCAAAGAGGAGAACACATAGAGACCCGTCACAACGTCGGCGGCGACCATGCCTTGACGCTGGGGCACGCCTTCGGCCGTGCGGTTCATCACCATCATTCCCGAGAAACCCTGGATCAAGGAATCCACTGTCCCGCGCTGGCTGTATGGGCCCGTCTGTCCGAACCCGGAAACCGAAACATAGATCACGTCGGGCCGGATTGCCTTCACAGCTTCATAGGAGAAGCCCAGGCGCGATATCACCCCGGGCCTGAAGCTCTCGATAAAGATGTCGCACTGGCTCGCGATCTTCGTCAGGATTTCCTGGCCAGCCGCAGCTTTCAAGTTCAGCGCAATTGACTTCTTTCCAAGGTTGTAGTGCCACGAATGCGCGCAGTGGTCCTCGCATTGAGGGCCCAGCAGTCGCCCCCAGTCGCCCACGGGGGGTTCCACCTTGACGACCTCCGCTCCATACTGAGCCAGCAACATTGTCGCGTGCGGTCCCGCGATTCCCTGGCTGAGATCACAGACGCGAATCCCCTCGAATGACTGACTCAAGTCCATCGCAGGTTCCTTTTCACGGATATCGCCGAACCAGATGGCTGCCGATCCGTTCATTCAGGATTTCGGTCGTTCCATCCGCATAGCTCGCCATCTTGATCTCTGCCAGTTGCCGGTGCAGTCCATGCTCGCGCGACAGCGCATTTGCCCCCATGCTTTGCATGCAGCGCTCGATGCCCGAGACCACCCTGGAGGTCGCAAACTTCTTTGCGTGCGCGGCTGGGAGCTCAGCGCTCTCGCCAGCGTTGATCAGTCGTGCTGCGCGCAGAACGAGCGCATTCGCCGCCTCCAGTTCGTTCGCCACTTCGGCGAGTTGCCAGCGCAATCCTTGATGCTCGAGGAGAGGTTCGCCAAACACGGCCCTGCGCTGCCCATAGCTCACCGCCACTTCCAATGCACGCTCAAGACAGGCCGTCGCCATGGCGGCAACATGCACCCTCGCCCCGTTGATAGCCGACATCGAACGCTTGAATCCCTCCCCCGGTCGCTCCAGAAGATGGTCCTCCGGAACAAAGGTGTCACTGAACCTCAGAGCGCCGACACCACTCGCTGAGCCCGCGTCCAACGGGTGGGCGCCCAGTCTCTCCGCTCCTCGCCCCTGCAAGGGCACCAGGAATCGTCCGATGCCCTTCGTCCCGGCTGCGGTCTGCGCGCCAACCACGGCAAGATCGGAAATCGTCGCATTGGTGATCCAGGCCTTTTCGCCGTTGAGGATCCAGCCGCCCGAGACCTTCTTTGCGGTAGTTTTCATCGCGGCCAGGTCACTGCCGCCGCCGCGCTCGGTAAGTGCAATACAGGCGACCAGCTTCCCGGAGAGCAGATCACCCAGATATCGTTCTCTCAACTCCGCCGAAGCCTGGGTCGCGATCATGTGGACCATGCTGTGCGAATTGTTCAGGCTGAACGCTGCGGCAAAAGCCGAACGTGCCAACACTTGCACGACCCGAATCTTTGCCAAGTAGGAGGCCCCTTGGCCACCGAGCTCGCGTGGGGTCTGCAATCCTTGAAGGCCGAGCGCTGCCCAGGATTGAACGAGCTCTCTGGGAAGTGCGTTGCCAGTCCGATGGGCATGCTCGGCGAAAGGAATCAACTCCGAATCACAGAAGGCCTGCGCCTTTCGGACGAGACCTGCTTCCTCCGGTGCAAGAAGGGCGTCCCATTCGTCATAGATACTCGATGGGTGGTTGGCCTCCGATATGGCGCTCATGATCCAAGAGCCCTGGAGATGGTCTTGTCCAGCATGTCGAGTCGATCCTGGCCCCAGAAGGCTTCGCCGCGGAAAAAGTAGAAAGGGGCTCCGAAAACGCCACGCTCTATGGCTTCATTCGTGTACTTCATGTAGGTCAATTCAGTGCGAGGATCTTGAGCCGCTTTCAGAATCTTCGTCCCCTCGAGCCCCATCTCCTCGCCAATCGACACCAGCGTGGCCGGATCCTCAGCGTCGCGGTCTTCGACCCAGATCGCCCGCATGATGGCTTGGCTCAGGTCCGCGACGTCATGCCCCAGCTCTTGCGCTGCTATCACGAACCATGACGGCAGATGCCCCGTGACGCAAAAATACTTTGGCTCAAGGTTGATGGGCATGCCGAGAATTTCGCGAAATCGCTTCATCTCCAGAAGGCGGTAGTTCTTTCGTTCCGCCGAGCGGTATGGAAGCTTTATGCCGCCCGTACGTGCATAGACAGTCGCAAGATCCACCGGACGGTGGTTGACCTTCAGGCCATGGCGCTCACCCATGGCCTTCAGGCGTGGGCCTCCGAAGTACGCCCAGTCCGAATGAATCCAATAGAAGGCGTCGATCGAATCGGTCATCTATCATTTCTCCTAATCGATAGTTCGTTGCTTTCAACCTGAGTCGGGCAAAGGCTCCTGCTGATCGTCGGGCTGCTTGTCGACGGCCGCCGAGCCGATCGCATCTCCTTACTCATCAGGCTTCAAGACACCCTTCTGAACCAGATGCTCGGCGTCGCGATAGTCTGCCCGCGCTCGATCCGTGAAGCCCTTCTGGTCGGTCGCCAGGACAACGAAGGTCGATGCTTCGAGTTGTTTCCTGACGGCGTCGCTCATCATCACCTTCTGCACTGCGGTCTGAAGACGGCCGAATACCTCGCTGGACAAACCTTTGGGTGCCACGATGCCGACCCAAGCGGTCGATTCGAAACCGGGGATGGCGCTGCTCATCGCCGGGACCCCGGGCAGCGCGGCCAGTGGCTTCACCGCTCCAACCGCCACCGCATTGACCTTCTTCGATTGAATCAGCGGCAGGGCCGCCGTGACCGACACCAGAGCTATGTCAATTTGCCCACCCACCAGCGCCTGCAGGGCTGGGGCCACTCCCGAGAAGGGAACGTAAGTCACCTTGGTGCTCATTGCCTGGTGAAGCAGCTCAGGCTTGAGGACGCTGGCCGCCCCGGGTCCGGTAATGGCTTGGTTGAGTGCTCCAGGCCTTTCTTTCAACGCCGTGATCAGCTTGGGCAGCGTGTCCAGGCCAGACTGCGTGGACGTCGTCAGCACGAGAGGGGAATAGCCCAACAGCGAGATGTAGTCGAACGATTTGAAAGCGTCCCACTTGAAGTTCTTGTAGAAGAGATTGGTCGTCGCGTGCGTTTCGTAGACGAGCGACAACGTGTATCCGTCGGCCTTGGCGCGAGACAACTCGTTGGCGGCTATGTTGCCGCCGGCTCCCGCCTTGTTCTCGATGACGATCGGCTGGCCGAGTTCCTGGCCCAATGGAATGCCGACGACACGCGCCACGAAATCGACAGGCCCACCCGGCGGATAGGGAACGACCAGCCGGATGGGGGCGCTCGGAAAATCACTTGCCTGCACCTCGCTCAAAGCGAAAAGCATGAAAAGGCCAATGACCGCACTCGACGACTTCATTGACATCTTCTTCTCCTGGAGGCTTGCTTTGCAAAACGCCGGATGGGTGTTCAATTCCATTTGAGGGAGCGTTCAACCGAGATGTCTGGATCGCTGCAGACTTCAATCAACACCGGTCCCTTGACGCTCATGGCTTGCTCGACGATGCCTACGGCATCCTTGGAGTGCTCGATCCTGAATCCGCGGGCTCCAAATGCCTCGGCAAGCTTCGCGAAGCCGGGATTCGCCAGATCGGTGCCGCTGACGCGATTGGGGAAGTGCCGCTGTTGGTGCGTGCGGATCGTTCCGTATGACCCGTTGTTGGACACCACCACGCGAAGGTTCAGCTTCCTGTCGACCGCAGTAATGAGTTCGTTGCCGTTCATGAGGAATCCTCCATCGCCAACGAAGGCGAGAACTTCCCGGCCTGGATAGCGCAAGCCAGCTGCCACTCCCGCTGGGACGCCCGTTCCCATGGCTCCGCAAGCCGAGCCGAGCAGCCGATTCGCCGGCGTCATCTTGAAGATGCGGTGAACCCAGGCTGCAAAGTTTCCTGAATCGGTCGTCAAGACCGCATCGCTTCGGGCCAGCCGTGCAAGCGCCATGATCGTGTGGCCCATGACGTCATTCGCCACCACGTTCTCCGGCTGCCACCCGTGCGCACGATCGGCAGCCTCGCGCACGCGTTGCAGCCACTGGCTGGACGGCGATGCCGAGCCACCATGGCGCAGTGCGGCGCGCACGAAACCATGTGCCGTCGAGACGATCGGCACTTCCGTCGGGAAGTGGCGCCCGATCATGGCCGGATCGGGATACACGTGAACGAGCGTCTGCGGATTCGCACCTTGCCGCGGAAAAGCGAATCCTAGAGACGACACATCGCCCATGCGGCTGCCGATCGCCACGAGCAGGTCCGCTTCACTGAAAAGCGCCGTGTGGGCGGGCGAGGTGAAGAAGCTCAGTTGGCCAATCCAGCGCGGGTCGGTATTGGCGAACTGGTCCTGGTTCTTGTTGGTGAGCGCGATGGGAATGCCCCACCGATCGACAAGTTCCCGGAGATCATCGCGGAAATCATCGGTCCGGCACTCCCCGCCCACGACCAAGATCGGCCGGCTGGCCTTGGAAAGCAGGTCGTGCACACGCGCCACGTCTTCCAGGGTCGCTTCCGCGATCGCCACGCCGTGGACGCGTGCGGGCTGCCTGTTGACCAGCTCAGTCAACGTGTCTTCGGGCAGCTCGACGGCGACCGGACCCGGAGTGCCCGAGGCGGCCGCAGCAAAGGCTCGGGCCATCACTTCAGCGGTGCCCGCCGCCTTGTCGATGCGCCCCGACCACTTCAGCAAGCCGGAGAAAGCTTTTGAAGAGTCGATTTCCTGAACCGCACCCCGACCCAGGTTCGGCGTTTCGACCTGGCCGATCAGGAGGATCAGCGGAACCGCTTCTTCTGCTGCAACGTGGACTCCGATCGCGGCATTGAAGGCCCCGGGGCCCCTGCTCGCCATGACGATGCCGGCCCGCCCGGTCAACTTGGCGTCCGCGATTGCCGCCAAGGCCGCAGAACCTTCGTGGCGGCATGTCACCAGATCGAAGTCCTCTCTCGCATGAAGCGCGTCGAGGAGCGCCAGGAAACTTTCACCGGGGACGCTGAATGCTCGGTCCGCCCCATGCGCGACCATGCTGTCAACGATCGCATCGGCAACTCGATATGTCATGTCTGTCCTTTTGCGAGTCCCATGGGGAAGCCCTGCTCTACGCGTTCACGTTGACAACGAGGCGGCCCCGGATCTCACCCCGCATGAGCTTCGCGGCAGCTTCGACCGACTGCGCCAGTGGGATCTCGCCCGCAATGTCGTCCAGGATCGGGCCATGCAGGTCCCGCGCCAGCCGCTCCCAGGCCGCGACGCGATCTGCCTTTGGACGCATCACACTATCGATACCCATCAGGCTCACACCGCGAAGAATGAAAGGTGCAACCGAGGCAGGCAGGTCAAGGCCTTGTGCCATGCCACAGGCAGCGACCACCCCGTTGTAGCGAAGTTGCGCGCAAACGTTGGCCAGCGTGTGGCTGCCGACAGAGTCCACGGCGGCGATCCAGCGCTCCTTCTGCAGCGGCTTGCCCGGTTCGCTCAACTCCCTGCGATCGATCACGTCGCTGGCGCCGAGCCGCCGAAGATAGTCGGCCTCATCGAGCCGCCCCGTGGACGCGGTGACCTTGTACCCGAGCTTGGCCAGCAGAGCGATTGCAACGCTTCCCACGCCGCCGTTGGCACCCGTCACGAGCACCGGCCCATCCGTCGCCTTGAGCCCGTGCCACTCCAAGGCCATCACGCACAGCATCGCGGTATACCCGGCGGTACCGATTGCCATGGCGTCCCTGGCGCTGAAACGCTTAGGAAGCGAAATCAACCAGTCGCCCTTCACGCGCGCTCGCTGTGCGAGCCCGCCCCAGTGCGTCTCGCCGACTCCCCAGCCGTTGAGCACCACGGGGTCGCCAGCCTTGAATTCGGGGTGGTCGCTCTGCTCCACCACCCCTGCGAAGTCGATGCCCGGAACCATCGGAAAGCTCCGGACAACCGGTCCCTTTCCTGTGATGGCCAGCCCGTCCTTGTAGTTCAGGGTGCTGTATTCGATGCGGACCGTGACGTCGCCAGCAGGCAGGCGGCTCTCATCGATCTCACCGAGCGAGGCTCGGTAGCCTTCGGCGTCCTTTTCCACAACGATGCCTTTGAACATGTTCTTTCTCCAACAAGAGATTAGTGATCCGCTGCATTGCGGGGGGCAGCCTGAGCGCATACACCCAGGCTGGACAGGAAAGCCTCGATGAAAGTCACCAGGGGCCGGTCCGACTGCACCAGCCTGGCTCTAAGCACGGCTCCCTCCCAGGCGATCCAGAAGAACTCGGCGAGCTGTTCGACATTCAGCGTTGCCGAGATGGTTCCTGCGACCTGAGCCTCCTTGAGGCAGCGCGCCACCCGCTCCTGCCAGCCGACAAGAATGGCATCGAGGCGTTCACGGAAATCCGCAGGGAGAGCACCCAGTTCCTGGCTCAGGTTGCCGACCAAGCATCCCCGTGTGAAGCGGTGCTTGCGCATGCCTCTGGATGCATCGGCGATGAAGTCGGCAAGTCGATCAAGTGGTTCGCGTTCCTGGTTCAACAGCCATCGATCGAGCTTGCGTTTGAAGTAGTCGTCATAGGCGTCCATCACGGCCGCTCCGAACGCGTCCTTGTTCGCGAAGTAGTGATAGAACGAGCCTTTGGGCACGGTCGCCCGCTTCAGCACGGCATCCAGGCCCGTCGAACTGAAGCCCTGCTCGGTGAGCAGCTCCATCCCGCATCGGATCAGTACATCGCGTGTTGCCGCATACGCCGGCGACGGCCTTCGGCCGCGCGTCACGGCCACCTTGGGTTTTTCATTCATTCGGCAATTCTAGACCGATCGTCTAGAAAGTAGCTACCGGTTTCTCCATGCGGGGCGCACACCTACAAGAATCGCACCAGATCAGCCCACACGCGCCCTCTCCCTGTGCAATTTGCGCTTCATCATGGAGGAATGAACATGGAAATCATCGATCTCGCCAGTTTCATGGCGGGCCCAACTCTTGCTCGACAACCCTAGTATGAGTCCTAGTTGACACAATGTGTCCTTGACCTCAATACTTCCGTCACCTCCTCACCTTTGCAGAAGGAAGCCCAATGAAGCTCAACTCCATCAGAAAATGGCTTGTCGCCACCGGCCTCGCCTGCCTGGCTATCGCACCCGCGCTGGCGGACGAACCGTATCCGTCGAAGCCGATCAAGCTTGTTGCGGGCTTCCCCCCCGGGGGGCCCACGGACATCATTGCCCGCGTCATCGCACAGGCCCTCGGTAAGGAACTCAATAGCACGGTCATCATTGACAACCGCGCCGGCGCCGGCGGCGTCATCGGCGCCGACGCCGTAGCCAAGTCGAAGCCGGACGGTTACACCCTGCTTGTTGCTGTCGAGTCCTCGCAAACGCGAGGGCAAGCCCTGAATCCGGGCCTGCCTTATGACCAAGTCAAGGACTTCACCTATATCAGGAATGTCGCCAAGCAGCGCAATCTGGTCGTTGTGAATCCCGACGTGCCGGTCAACAGCATCAAGGAACTCATCGCCTTTGCCAAGGCGAACCCCGGAAAACTGAACTTCGGAGGCACGTTCGGCGCTACGTCGCATATCGGCGGCACGCTCTTCGACGCGCGCAACGGCACGCAACTGACCTTTGTGAACTACAAGGGCGGCGCGCAACCCATCACCGACCTCATGGCGGGCGTGGTGCAGGTCGGCTTCTTCACCGAGGCGACAGTCGCCCAGCACATCCGCGCCGGAAAGATCAAGGCCCTTGCGGTCGCCGCGCCGGAGCGCTCGCCCGCATTCCCGGATCTTCCGACCATCCAGGAAGCCGGCAGCAAGCCAGTCGACCTTTCCCCTTGGTTCGGCATTGCAGCTCCTGCCGGCATGCCGAGCGCAATCGTCCAGAAGATTGCGGCCGCGCTCGACAAGGTGGTAACGAGTCCCGACTTCCTCACGCAGCTGGAATCACTCGGTGCCGTTCCGGTGAAGGAGTCGACACCCGATCTGTACACCAAGCAAGTGGCCAAGGAGATCGTGTTCTGGAACGACTGGGCGAAATCGTTGAAGACACCCCTGGCTCGCTGAGCAACCAACCAGAGAGCATCCGATTCCGATGAGCTTCTACGACCTCTACGACCAGAGGCTGTCCGCTGAAGAGCGTGCGCTCGTGGGAGCCGCAGGCGACTTCTGTCGCGGCGAATTCAATGCTCACCTGCTGGAATCCCACACGCAGGGTCGCGCCTACGATGTTTCATGGATCCACCGGTGGGCAAAGGAAGGCTTCCTGGGACTTCAGGTTCCAAGGGACTTTGGCGGCCACGATGCGTCTTTTCTTTGCAAAGTCCGCATCGCGCAGACGATGGCGGAACATGGATTTGCAGCTGCTTTTGCGATCAACAACTTGCAAGGCTCCGTGACACGCGTTGCGCGATCTGGCTCCGAGAAGCAACGCGCCGAGTTTCTCGATGGCATGCTGAGCGGACGGACGCTGTGTGCCGCGGCCATGTCGGAACCTGACGGCGGGAGCGACCTGGGGACATTGAAGACAAAGGCACAGCGGGTGGACGGCGGATGGTTGATCAGCGGCACGAAGTCGTGGGTCACCAACGGTTTGATCATCCAGTCTGCGAACCTGCTGGCGAGAGTTGATCCTGTCGGCGCGGAAGCCGGCGATATTGCCTCTTTTCTGGTGCCGCTCACCGACGGACCGACGCTTCGCAGGGAAGAGCTCGTCATGCCGGGCGCCCGATCCTTCCGGCTGTCGTGCCTGATCTTCCAGGATCACTTCGTTCCTGACTGGTGCCTCTTCATCCAGCCCGGGCAAGCGCTCAAATCTTCCATGGCATCGGTCAATGCAGCGCGCGTTCACGTCGCGGCCATGTGCGTGGCTTCTGCCAGGGCTGCCTTGTCGGAAGCGGTTGGCTATGCCGGGACAAGGCAGGCCTTCGGCAAACCACTGCTCGGGCACCAGGGCTTCGGATGGGAACTTGCAGAGGTATCCCTGCGTCTGGAAGCGGCCAATGCGCTCGTCCTGCGCGCAGCAATCGCCGTGCAAGCCGGAACTGCGGCGCTGACCCTGGCTGCACAAGCCAAAAAGTTCGCAGTCGACGTTGCTGTCTGGGCACTTGACCAGTGCCAGCGTGCAATGGGCGCCGCCGGGGCGAGCGCCGATCACCGCCTCGCCATGCTGTCGAGCGAAACGCGGCTGGCGGCATTCGGCGACGGGACCAACCAGATGTTGCTTGACCGAATAGCCAAGGGCTTGGCAAAGGAATACGGGTGTTCGCCCGTGCAGAAGGAATTTCATCCATGAGGAATGTGATCGTCAAGGATGCGCACACCGCCGTCGGTGGTTTGCGCGACGGAGACACGGTGATGGTCGGGGGGTTCGGCGGCGCGGGTGTTCCGCGCGGAATGATCAAGGCCGTCCTGGACTTGGGAGTGCGCGAACTGACCGTCATCTCCAACAATGCAGGCTCCGGCGGCCAGGACCTCTCACTGTGGTTCGGCGCGCGCATCGTCAGGAAGATCATCTGTTCCTATCCGCGAAGTGCGGACGTGTTCGCCGAACAATACCGGGCCGGCGAGGTCGAACTCGAGCTGGTTCCGCAGGGCACACTGGTCGAGCGCATAAGGGCCGGCGGCGCAGGCCTTGGGGGATTTCTGACGCCGACGGGCGTGGGTACCGTGTTCGAAAAGGGCAAGCAAAAGGTCGTGGTCGACGGCCGCGAGTTCCTGCTGGAGACACCGTTGCGCGCTCAATTTTCGCTGCTGAAGGGCCGCCAGGCCGATGCCCTCGGCAACCTGAACTACAACAAGACGGCGCGCAATCACTCGGTCGTGATGGCTACCGCCGGTGAGGTGGTCGCAGTAGAGGTCGACGAACTCCTGGAACCCGGCGAGCTCGACCCCGAAGGCATCGTTACCCCCTGCATCTTTGTTGACCGCGTATTTCTCTCGAGGCAAGCATGAACTCGTTATCCAGACTGGAACTCGCACGCCTGGTTGCCAACCAGCTTCCCAAGGAAGGGTTCGTCAACCTCGGCATCGGAGCGCCGACAAGCGTCGCAGACTATCTTCCTTCCGATACCTCGGTCATGCTTCACAGCGAGAACGGTATTCTCAACGTCGGGCCCAAGCCGGCCGAGGGACAAGAAGACCTGGACCTGATCAATGCCGGGAAGATGCCCGTTACCCTCGCCTGTGGCGGGTCCTTCTTCGACTCGAGCCTGTCGTTCTCGATGATGCGCGGTGGGCACCTTGACATCGCAATCCTGGGTGCATTCCAAGTTTCCCAGCACGGAGACCTGGCCAACTGGACCACTGGCGATCTGCACGGTGCGCCTCCGGCGATCGGCGGAGCCATCGATCTTGCCGTAGGGGCGAAGCAGATATGGGTGATGATGGAGCACACCACCCGCGAAGCTCAGCCGCGCCTAGTCGAGCGTTGCACCTTGCCGCTGACGGCGGTGGGGGTTGTGGCCAAGGTATTCACAAACCTCGCGATCATTGACGTCACCTGCGACGGATTCGTCGTGCAGGCGCTTTTCGAGGGCGCATCGCTTGAATCCGTGCAGCAGCTCACCGGGGCAGCCCTGAAAACGGCGCCAACCCTGAAGCGATTCTCCTCTGACGGGGTGCTGACACCGCCGCCTGGCTGAGGCTGCGAGTCAAAGAAAAAGCCGCGACAAGGTCCAGCAGCCGCGCCGAACCGCGCCTATTCCATACCTATGTGGTCGCGGCAATCACGACAAGCGCAGAGGCCGCCTCGTCAGTGAGCGCGGTCAGCTTGTGCGGAATCGTGGAATCGAACTGCACGCAATCGCCGGGCTCCAGGCGCTCCTTGCGTGCTCCGATCTGCATTTCGATATGGCCGGTCAGAACGAAGAGAATTTCTTCCCCTTCATGATGACTCATGATCCGACCGCGCTTCTGGGTTTTTCCGGGCCGCACGATGAATGCCCGCATCACGCGGTCGTTGCGAAGGCCCGCGACCAGCGAGAGATGCGTCGTGGGATCTCCCGCAATGGATCCATTGCCCCGGACGATCGAAACGACGTCTTGCTCCGGCTGTTGCCCGAAGAGCCGGTCCACCGTCACACCCAGCGCCTTGGCGATATTAAGTGCGGACTCGATCGACGGCGTAGAAACGCCACGCTCGATCTTCGATAAATAGCTGCGCGTCAGCCCCGAATCCCGAGCCAGATTTTCTAGTGTCAGTCCGCTTTGGACGCGCAGGTATTTGAGATGTAGTGCCAAGGCCTTGAACGGGTCCACGGCAGGCTGATCTGCTGGCCGAAACCCACCGGAAATTGCTGTGGGGCCCGATTCTGGCACGACTATGTCGACCATCGTCCCGACCAGGTCCGGCACAGCACGCTTGCTGATCTCCAAAGCCCGGACCTACAAATCGAGCACGAGGCGCGATCCTGCACACTCCGCAACGCACACGATCCCCTCGTGCGCACGTTCCTGAGGACTCAGGGCGCGGTCGCGATGGATCGGCGGCCCCTCGATCCAGCGTGTACGGCATGCACCGCAAATGCCTCCTGCGCATGAGACCGAAATGTCGGCGATAGGAAAGCCCTTCCGATCACCGAGCTGCGGTTGGTGGGCGACTGCCGCAAGCATGTAAGACGCTCCTTGATAACGGCTTCCAGCCGGTCTGATAAGGGAACGTCATTATAGGACACTTTGTGTCCTATAAAACTCTCAAGCATCCAGCAGGATCATTCCTCTTGAGCTACTACGAGGAGCACCAGAGCCGGCCGCTCTCCGATAGACGTGATCTTATGGGGGATGCCCGCGTTGAAGTGCACGCTATCACCCGCATGCAGCGTCTCAACACGACGTGCCAAGCGAAAACTGATGCTGCCCTTGAGGACATACAGAAGCTCTTCGCCCCGATGATGGCTCATCGGGTGGTCGCGTACGGACTGATCGCCAGGCGTCACGACGAACCCAATCATTTTGTGGTTCGGCAGCGCGCCGGTAATGACACGGGGCGGCTGTGGGGATGCATCGCGACGGTTTGGCGCGCGCCGAATTGCAACCGAATCATCATCCAGAGCCTCTGAAAACAACTCTTCCGCCGTCACGCCCAACACTCTCGCGAGCTTCAACCCGGCACCAATGGATGGCGTCGAGAGGCCTCGCTCCAGCTTGGATACGTAGCTCTTTGTGAGATCAGTAGCGCGCGCCAGTTCTTCGAGCGTCAGCCCAGCCTGTAAACGTAACAACTTAAGTTTCAGCGACATCGCTTCCCGTCGAGGACACAAGTGTCCTATAATAAACATGTTTCTTCGAGGAGAGCGCGAACCGCCCCTCGGAGCCGACCTGACTCGCTCAATAGAAGGGGTATGGTATGTCGCTGCGCCCGCGGATCCGCGAACTAAGTGTCCTTGGCTTTTGCTTGGTTGCCGCACTGCTTTCATGGCCTGAGCCTGTGGCAGCCCAGTCCTACCCGGCCAAGCCAATCAGGCTGATCATTCCCTTTGGCGCAGGCGGCATTACAGACGTCTCGGGACGTCTTGTCGCACAGTATTTGGGCGAGGAACTCAAGCAGCAGGTCATCGTCGACAACAAGCCTGGCGCAGGTGGTTCGATCGCTGCGCAGTCGCTGGCGCAGGCGCAGCCGGACGGCTACACCCTCATGCTTGGCACCGTGGGGACTCAGGTGGTAAACAAGATGTTGTACCGAAGACTGAACTACGATCCGGCTGCGCTGACTCCGGTGTCGCTAGTGAGTAACTCTCCATATGTAATGGCGGCAGCCGGCATCGATGGCGTTGACAACCTGCAGACGTTGGTGAAGTACGCAAAGTCTCATCCGGGAGCACTCAATTTCGGATCGGCGGGGAACGGCAGTTCTCCCCATCTGGGCATAGAACTCTTCAAGCTGACCACAAAGACGAACATTGTTCACGTGGCGTTCAAGAGCGGCGCCGAGGCTGTGAACGCAGCGATTGGCGGCCAAGTGCAATTGGTCATCGACGCAATACCGGTGATCCAGCCTCAGGCGAAGGCCGGGCGCCTGAAGATGCTCGCGATCGCTGCCAGCACTCGAAATGCGGCGGCGCCCGACGTCGCAACCAGCGCGGAGCAGGGCTTGGCGGAATTTCAGATTGGCTCGTGGAATGCGCTCGTGGGACCTCCCGGTTTGTCCAAGGACCACGTGAAGGTCCTTGGCGAAGCGCTCGCCCGCGCGCTGAAGCGTCCCAACTTGGCAAAGCGATTGGCGGACATGGGGATAGAGACCATGCCATCCGGCGTGGCTGCGTACGACGCGCACGTACGTAGCGAGACAGGCAAATGGGCCAAGGTCATTCAAGCCGCAGGTACGCAGCTTGATTGAAATGCCAATAGCCAACCGAGTCCAGACACGATGATCCTCTACGACACACTGCGCTCGGGAAACGCATGGAAAGTGAGACTGCTGGCAAGCCTCTTGGACATTCCACTTGAACGCCGCACGCTCTCCATAGATCGCGGCGACCTGAAGCAACCGGCCTTTCAAGCGATTGCGCCACTTGGACAAGTACCGGTCTTGGAACTGCCCGATGGCAGCCATCTCGCCGAATCGATGTCCATTCTCTTTTACCTCGCGCAGGGTACGACGTGGTGGCCAGCCGACTGCCAGACACAAGCCAGGGTACTGAGTTGGATGTCCTTCGAACAGGAGCATCACATGAAGCCGCTCGCGCAGCTACGGTTGCACCTGGCGCTGCATCGAGATCGCGATCCGATGTCAGAGGAGTTCACGCGCCATGCCGAGCAAGCAAAACGCGCCCTGGAACTGATGGAGCGCCAACTTGATCGCCAAAGCGCGCATGGCTGGATCGCAACGTCAAACGCGCCAAGCATTGCGGACGTGGCACTCTATCCTTATACCTGCATGGCACCAATGGGTGGCATCGCATTGGAATCGTCCCCATCTGTCCGCGCCTGGCTGCGGAGAATCGAAGCCCTGCCAGGATATCAGGCGCTGTTTCCGGCCGAGCCTGAGAGAAACCACTCCACTCAAGAAAGGCCTTAAGTCTATGAACACAAGACTAGATACCTTTGCACTCGACAAGTCGACACTTGTTTCGCAGTCGACTCGACGTATGGATCAACAATTTGAGGACAGCCCTTACTCGCTTCGGCAGAAGCTTGCGTTGACGTGTCGAATTCTCTTCGACAACGGACATGACTCTGGGCTTGCGGGCCAGATCACTGCTCGCACGGGGACGCCGGGCGAGTTCTATACACAACGGCTGGGACTGGGGTTCGACGAAATCTCGGAGGACAATCTTCTATTGGTCGACGAAGACTTGAATGTGCTCGAAGGCGATGGAATGCCAAACCCAGCCAATCGCTTCCACTCCTGGGTGTACCGAGCACGTCCGGACGTGAATTGCATCATCCATACTCACGCTGTTCACACAGCCGCCTTAGGTATGTTGGAGCAGCCTCTGCTGATATCGCACATGGACAACTGTGTGCTGTATGACGATGTCGCGTTCGTTGCCAACTGGCCGGGTATCCCGGTAGGCAACGAAGAAGGTGAGTTCATCGCCGCGGCCCTGGGAAAGAAGCGCGCGCTGCTTCTTTCTCATCATGGGCTCTTGATTGCTGGTTCCACGGTTGAGGAAGCATGCGTGCTTGCGATCGCGTTTGAACGAGCAGCGCGCATGCAGTTGCTTGCCAACGGCGCTGGTGAGATCAAGCCCATCGATCCTTCGCTCGGAGCTGAGGCCCATGACTGGGTTCTGCGTCCGAAACGAAACACAATAGCCTTCGAATACTACGCGCGCAGGTCACTCAAGAATCCGCAAAATTCGGATTGCCTTCGCGCCTTGGCGTAGGCGTTTCCGGCAGCCGCTAACTTGATCGCGAGCGCGATGCCTGCATACAGAAGACGCTCGCGGAGACCGCCGGCGACAAGGACGGAGCCGCGCGCCGGCTGGGCATCAGCCGCGCGACGCTGTATCGGGAGCTTCGGCGCTTGCCCGCTTTGCCTTAGCGGCTACGTGCGGCTTCGGACCCCTGCTCGGCGATCACCGCTGCGAGAACGCGTATTCCCTGATCGATCTCCCCCACCGATAGGCTGGCATATCCCAGGATCAGTCCGGCCGGCCGGGGTTGCATGCGCGATTGCGGCTTGGCGAACAGAGGCGACACCGAATAGACGCCCACGCCCTTGGCGCGAACAGCAGCCGCGAGCGCAGGCTCGTCCTGAGGCCGCAGGAACGGCAGCCAGAGCACCACATGCAGGCCGGCCGCCGCGCCGATGACCGTGGCGCTGGCAGGCAGGTGGCGCGCAATGGCATCGAGCAGCGCCGCCCGTCGGCGTTCGTGCTCGCGGCGCGTGCGCCGCACGTGACGCTCGTAGGCGCCGCTGTCGATCAACGACGCCAGCACACGCTGCTCCAGCACGGGCGCATGGCGGTCGGCCAACCGCTTGGCCTGCCGGAACACCGGCACCAATTCAGGAGGCAGCACCAGGTAGCCCAGCCGAAGCTGCGGCGACAGCGCCTTGGAGAAGGTGCCGATGTAGATCACGCGACCTTCGGTATCGATCGACTGCAACGCGTCGATCGGGCGCTGGCCATAGCGAAACTCCCCGTCGTAATCGTCCTCGACGACCCAGGTGCGGTGTGTTCGTGCCCAACGAAGCAGTTCCAGACGCCGGCCGATGGGCAGCACACCTCCGAGCGGAAACTGGTGCGATGGCGTCACATAGGCCAGGCGTGCGCGCTCGTCTTTTGGCAGCCTGGCCGTGTCCAGGCCATGGGCGTCCACCGGTATCGCCAAGGCCTCGGCGCCCGTGGCCTCGAAACACCGGCGTGCCATCAGGTAGCCGGGCTCCTCGAAAACGAAGGTGTCGCCGGGATCAAGCAGAAGCCGCGCACACAAGTCGATGGCCTGCTGCGAGCCGTGCACCACTAGGATCTGCTCGGCATCGCAGGCGAGGCCCCGCGCGCGCCGGAGGTACCCCTGCAGCGAACGTCGCAGCGATGCGTCGCCTTCGGGCGCAACGTAGTAGAGCCTACGTTGATGGCGCAGCAGTTCAGCCTGGTAGGCACGCCGCCAGGCCAGTGCCGGAAAATCGCGAGAAGCGACCGCGCCGTAGAGGAAGTCGATGCGACAAGGTTCCGCAGGAGCAAGCCCGGGCATGTCGATCGCCGCCACGCGGCGGCCGAACGCCGAGACCGCCGGCGCAATCTCGATTCGTCGTTTCAGCTTCGCGGTGGATTGTGCGGCCGCAGCCAGCGGACTCGCGACGCGGGCAACGCGACCGGCCGAAGTGGCGAGGAAGCCCTCGGCCGCGAGTTGCTCATAGGCCGCGGTGACGGTGGTGCGCGACACCCCGAGATCGGCCGCCAGGGCACGCGTGGACGGCACCTGCGCGCCTGCGGCGAGCGTGCCGTCGGCGATCTGGGAACGCAGCAAGTCGTAGATGCGGCGTCCGGACCCGTTGGCACCGGAACTCGTGGTCGGTCGCGTACGAAACTGGTTCATGCAAAAGAAATAAAACTGGACCTTCCCATTGTTCCAGTTCCGCGCGAGAGTACCCGCTGCCCACATCATTCCCGCCCTCCCCCGATGTACATCCCCACGCACTTCGCCGAAACAAGACCCGAGGAACTGAATCGCATCATCCGGGAGCATTCGCTGGGCGCGCTGGTCACGCACGGGACCTCGGGGCTGGACGCCGATCACCTCCCTTTCGAGTTCGATCCCGACGTGGGAACGCATGGCTTGCTGTCGGCCCACATCGCTCGCGCCAATCCGCTGTGGCAGCGTTGCCCCACGGGAACTCCCGTGATGGTCGTCTTCGGCGGCGCCCAGGCCTACATCTCGCCCAATTGGTACCCCTCAAAGCACGAGGCGCACCGCCAGGTGCCGACCTGGAACTACGAGGTGGTGCACGCGCACGGCGTGCTCACCGTGCATGACGACGAGCGCTTTGCGCGCCGCATCATCGCGCGCCTGACGCGGCGCCACGAGGCGGCCGAACCAAGACCATGGAAGATGGGCGACTCCGCGCCCGAGTACATCGACAGCATGGTGCGCAACATCGTGGGCATAGAGATCGCCGTCACCTCGCTGGTGGGCAAGTCCAAGCTCAGCCAGAACAAGGAAGCGCGCGACCGCCTCAACGCCGCGGACACCTTGGAGGCGCGCGGACGCGACGAACTGGCAGGACTGATGCGCAGTGCCGGCGGAACGAGCTGACGAGGCCTGCACAAACAAACCCATGTACACCTCCACCTTCACTTTCTCAAAGGGCGAGTTCGACGACGAGTTCCACGCCTTGGACAACCTCATTGCACAGCTTGCCAGGTCCATCACCGGCTATCTCGGCGAAGAGAGTTGGGAAAATCCTGCAACAGGGCTCGTCTCCAACGTGTACTACTGGAAGACGATGGAGGCGCTCCAGGAGCTCATTGGGCACCCGGCCCACATCGCTGCAAAGCAGCGCCAGGCGCTTTGGCTCAAGGGCTACCAGGTGGTCATTGCACAGGTTGTGCGCTGCTACGGCGATGGCGGCATTCCGCACCCGCTCGCTGGCGTAACCCAATCAGCACCTTGCGTCCGCTGAATTTCGGCGGTCGTATGAACAGCAACGGAGTCGATCGAATGCGGCGTCTGGTTCGCCGAATGGAGAGTCATATGGCGTGGATGCTTCTGCTTGTCGCCGGTCTTCTTGAAGTGGGCTGGGCCATCGGCCTGAAGTACACAGATGGATTCACCAAGTTGTGGCCAAGCATCTTCACGATCGCAGCTATGGTCATCAGCGTCGTGTTGCTGGGGATCGCCATGAAGTCCCTACCCGTTGGCACCTCGTACGCCATCTGGGTCGGCGTCGGGGCAGTCGGCACAGCAATCCTCGGCATTTTCCTGTTCGGGGAATCCGCAGCACCTGGTCGGTTGGTCAGTCTGGGCCTCATCGTTGCCGGTATCGCCGGCCTCAAACTGGCAAGCTCAGCGTAGTCTGCTTGGCTGCAGGTGCGAGCTTCCGGGTACAGCGCGAAGCGTGCCCGCATCATCAACGCCGTGCACCGCAGGCAAGTTGGTAGCCAAATCGATACCAACCCAGGCATAGGCCACGGGATCCTCAGAACTCGCATCAATAGTTCCGCATCACAGATTTTCTGGAGGTACTGAGAATGGAAAAGCACACTTCTGCAATCAAGCTGGAATCGTGGCTCGTCACGGCAGGCCGTGCCTCTGAGCACGGCGCTCCGTTGAACGTGCCGCTGATCCCAGCATCAAACTTCATCATCGGCAGCGGGCGGGAGTACTCGCGGGACGACGGCACCCCTACCTGGGAAGCACTCGAAGATGTCGTGGGTGGCCTCGAATCTGGTCAGGCCGTGGCGTTCGCTTCTGGCATGGCCGCCATCGCTGCAGTGTTTGACCAGCTTAAGGCTGGTGCGGTTGTGGTGCTTCCCGATGATTGCTATCAAGGTGTTGCAGGCCTCGCCGAGGCCGGGGTCGAAAGAAAGCGCTGGTCCGTGCAGCGGGTGGCGGTGGACGATACAGCAGGTTGGATCCGTGCCTGCGCCGCCGCTGACCTGATCTGGCTTGAATCGCCTTCAAACCCTTTGCTGACCGTGGCGGATTTAGAGGCGATATGCGCTGCACCACGCAAGCCCGGAGCGATCGTGGCGGTGGACAACACCTTCGCCACGCCCTTGAATCAGAAGCCGCTCGACTTCGGTGCCACGGTGTCTCTGCAATCGGCAACCAAGTTCATCGGCGGCCACTCCGACTTGCTTGCGGGGGTCGCGACGACAAAGGACGACGGGTTGTGGCGCGCCCTCAGGAAGTCCCGCGAGTTGACTGGCGCGACACCAGGAACGCTCGAAGCCTTTCTTGCCATCCGTGGCGCGAGAACCCTTTCGCTTCGTCTTCAGCGGGCCCAGCAAACTGCTATGGTGCTTTCGGACCGGCTGGAAGGGCACCCGCTGATTACTCGTGTCCGGTACCCGGGCCTGCCGTCGCATCCGACGCATGCCATTGCTAAGCGTGTGCTCAAGGGCTTCGGAACCATTATTTCGTTCGACATGCGTGGAGGGCCTGATTTTGCTGACGGTGTCTGCAAAAATGTCAGGCTGATCCGCCATGCGACAAGTCTCGGTGCCGTGGAATCAACGATGGAAAGAAGAGCTGCGATCCCCGGACAGGGCCATCTTCCACCTTCGCTTCTGCGGCTCAGTGTCGGCATCGAGGATGCGGACGATCTCTGGAGCGACCTCGACTCGGCAATACGTTCTGCTGCACTGAAATAGCCAATTTCGACCACGCACACAGCGACCAGCCAAGAAATACCAAGGCGATCGAAACACTCGACCGACCGCTGCGGTATTTCCTTTGCATTGCGGAGCTGGGCTCCCTCTCCAAGGCGGCCGACAAGCTCGACCAAACACAGTCCGGAATGAGCAAGCAACTGGGTGTATGAAGTGGGTTCATGCACAGTCCGGCTTGAGCAAGCAACTGGGCACGCCCCAGTCGATCTTTGGTTGCAGACTCGTTCATATATCAACTGCAAGCAGCCGCCCCGACAGCGGTGCGCTTGTTAGCGTGTCGAGAGGCACACTGTGCCGCGCGGTCGTGATGACCAGCCTTTCCCGCTCAGCGCCCGCGCGAGCCGGTGAGATCGCCAGGTCGGTCGCACACGGCACCGGCAGGCCGATCACCCGGTCGAGCTGCCCATCGGCGGTGAAACGCACGACGCTCCAGCCGTCGCACAGCGCGGTCCAGATTCCTCCCTGTGCATCAAACGCCAACCCGCTCACGCGTCCCGATCCCTTGGGCACGGTCGCCAAGCGGCGCATCGCGCCCTGTCCCGTCTGAAGCCGAAGGATCGAGCCAGAGCCCGGCGCCGTGGCGTAAAGGGTCTGCTCCTGCGCGTGCCAGCCGAGTGCCTGCACTGTCTCGCCCATGCGCCATTGCACATCGAGCGTGCCGTCGCTGCGCAGTCGGCCGATGGCGGAGCCGGCCTCGGGCAGGGCCAGTGCAGCCCAGACCGTGCCGCTCTCGCCGTTGCAGGCCGCGAGCACCTGCCCCGCAAGCCATGGCTCGAAAGGCGACGACTGCCCGTCGGCCGAGATGCGCTGTACGCCGCGCTCGTGCACCACGATCACGCCGTCTTCATGACGCAGCAGGGCGACCACGGGCGCCTCGACCGTCGCTACCTCGTGGTCTTGCCCGTTCGCATGGAGGTGCACCGAGGGCGCGAGCACATCGGCCCACCAGAAGCGGCTGCCATCGGCCGACCACAGCGGATGCGCGCCATGAAACGCCCAGTGTCCGGGCAGTGCCGTCAACGCTGCTTCGGTGCTCGGCGTCGGGTCGGTTCCAGCCGGCTGCAACTGCGCACCGACACGGCGCGCGGCCTCGGCCACCTCGGGCCCGAGCAACTCGAGCCGGGCGCGCGTGAGCCGGTAGGCCGGTCCCGCCACACTGATCGCCCCTCGCACCTGCCCCGCGGCATCGACCACCGGCGCGCCCACGCAGCGCACGCCGAGCACGATCTCCTCGTCGTCGATGGCGTAGCCGCGCGCGCGGGTGATGCGCAGTTCAGCCTGCAGGCGGCGCCGGTCGGTGATGGTGAGCGAGGTGAACGGCTTCAGCACCGCGTCGCGCACCATCGCGTCGCGCGCCTCGTCGGGCATGGCCGAGAGGATCGCCTTGCCCTGGCTGGTGCAATGCACTGGCTTGCGCTGGCCGAGCACGGCGGCCGAGCGCTGGCTGTGGGCGCCGTCGCAGCGCTCCAGCGAGATGACTTCGCGGCCATCGAGCGCCGCCAGGTAGCTCGTCTCGCCCGTGAGGTCGCGCAGCGCGCGCAGTTCGAATGCGGCGGCCGCCACGAGGTCGGGCATGGCATAGGCCTGGCGCGCCATCTCGAAGCAGCGGAAACCGAGGCAGTAGACCTTGCGCAGCGGATCGCGCCGCACCAGCCCGCGCGCGACCAATGTGGCGAGCAGGCGGTAGACGGTGGTGCGCGGCAGGTCGAGCTGTTCGGCCAGCTCGCTCTGGCCCAGCCCTTCGGGCGCGGAACCGATGGCATCGAGCACGTCGAGTGCCTTTTCGAGGGCACCGGTGCCCTCGCCCGGAGTGGTGGCCATGGTGATGAAGCCCTTGTTTGCTGTTTGTCTCAGATAGCGGTACTGGGTGTGCCGCGCATGGCAGCAACGCAGTTGCGGCTCATTCTATTTTTGGACCTGTCTCCTTACAGTGAGCATTCCACCCTTGCGACGACCTGTGGTCTCGCCCGATCCCACCATTTGAGACAGCCTTCATGACGACGTCCCTGCCCAAGCCGCTGGCCAGCATTCCCCAGCGTGCCCCTGCTCCGTTCGTGCCCGACGCGGTGCTCGAGCGCCTCGCCAAGGCCACGAGCGGTTCGCTCACCACGCAGCTCTACATCAAGGGCTTTCGCCAGCCGGTGCTGCACGGCTTGACACCGCTGAACAGGAAGATCAAACCATTCGCAGGCAGGGCCTACACGATGCGCTTCATTCCCGCGCGGGAAGACGTCGACATGTATGGCAACCTCACGACCGAGCCCAGCGCCGACAACCTGCAGTGGGTGGGCGTGGAGCAGATCGAACCCGGCCATGTGCTGGTGATCGACAGCAACAAGGACGGCCGCGCCGCATCGATGGGCAACATGCTCATCACACGCATGATGATGCGCGGCGCGCGCGGCGTGGTCACCGACGGCTCATTCCGCGACGGCATCGAACTGAAGGAAATGGACTTTCCGATCTGGTGCACCGGCGTGACCGCGACCACGCGGCTGTCCTACCACCACGTGGCCGACCTGCAGGTGCCGATCGGCTGTGCCGGCGTGGCCGTGTACCCCGGCGACGTGATCCACGGAGACGGCGACAACATCACCGTGATCCCCGCGCATCTGGCCGAGGAGATGGCAGACCTGTGCGAGAAGCGCGACGACATCGAGGCCTACCTGGCCCTGCGCGTGCAGGCCGGCGAGGCGCTGTGGGGCCTGTACCCGCCCAGCGACGCGACGCGCCGCCAGCACAAGGAATGGGTGGCCGCCGGCCGCCCCGAGATCAAGCCCGTGCAGCCCGCCGGCGCACGCTGAACCGGAAAGAGACATGACCTACGCCCCCGACTACTACGACGGCCTGGTCCGTCGCTACTTCGACGCCTGCAATGCGGCCGACTACCAGGCGCTGATCGACTGCTTCACGCCCGACGCGGTGCACTACTTCCCGGCCGGCCTGCCCGAGGTGCCCTGGCGCACGGCCGACACCATCGCGAAGAAGTGGATCTGGTGCGTGGAGACGCTGGGTTCGCAATGGACCATCGAGCGCATCCTGATCAGCCACGACAAACCCGAGGCCATGATCGAGTGGACGCACTGGAAGAACAAGAGCGGCACGGCGCTGCGCGGCGCCGAGTGGTACGACTTCGAGAACGGCAAGATCAAGGAGATCCGCGCCTACTACGCCTCGCCGGCCGACAAGGGAACTCCCATCAACGAGCTGGTCGATTTCGACTACGCCGGGCGTGGCTACGCGCTCAAGAGCGAAGGGACTGCCAAGTGATCCGCCACGTCGTGCTCTTTCGCCGCAAGACGGACGTCGAGAAGGACCTGGCGCGCGAAGCCGCGCTGGCCGAGCGCATGGCTGCCCTGGGCGCGCAGATTCCGGCGATCCGCCACTGGCGCGTGGCCGCGAACGAGCTCGTGCGGCCGATCAGCTGGGACTACGTGCTGGAGTCCGAGGTCGAGAGCGCCGCAGCGCTCGACGAGTACCTGTTCCATCCCCTGCACCAAGCCTTGGTCGCAGATCTCAAGCCCTACTTCGACTGGGCCGCCGTCGACTACACCGTTTGACATGACCACCATCACCCTCACCGGCGACATGCTCATCGGCGCCAGCGCCGTGCGTGGCAGCGCAGGCACCCAGCGCGCCTTCAACCCCGCCACCAACGCCGAGATCGACGAGCCCAGCTTTGGCCTGGGCGACGCGGCCGACGTGGACCGCGCGGCCACGCTGGCCGCCGCGGCGTTCGACACCTATCGGAGCTTGCCGCTGGCCACGCGCGCGGCGTTCCTGGAAACCATCGCCGAGAACATCCTGGCGCTCGGCGACACGCTGATCACACGGGCGCACGAAGAATGCGGCCTGCCCATCGCGCGCCTGCAAAGCGAGCGAGGCCGCACGGTGGGCCAATTGCGCCTGTTCGCCAAGATCGTGCGCGACGGCCACTTCCTCAAGGCCACGATCGATCCGGCCCAGCCCGCGCGTCAACCACTGCCGCGCGCCGATCTGCGCCTGGCCAAGCTGCCGCTGGGCCCGGTGGCGGTGTTCGGCGCCAGCAACTTCCCGCTGGCCTTCTCGGTGGCCGGCGGCGACACTGCCGCCGCGCTGGCCGCGGGCGCGCCCGTGATCGTGAAGGCGCACAGCGCGCACCTGGGCACGTCTGAACTGGTGGGCCGCGCGCTGCAGCAGGCGGTGCAGGCCCACGGCCTGCCCGAGGGCGTGTTCTCGCTGCTGATCGGCGCCGGCCGCCAGATCGGGGAGGCGCTGGTGGCCCACCCAGCCATTCAGGCCGTCGGCTTCACCGGCTCGCGCCAGGGCGGCCTGGCGCTGCAGAAGATCGCCAATGCACGGCACCAGCCCATCCCGGTCTATGCCGAGATGAGCAGCATCAATCCCGTGTTTCTGCTGCCGGCGGCGCTGGCTGAGCGGGCCGAATCCATCGGCAAGGGCTTCGCGGCCTCGCTGGCCCTGGGCGCGGGCCAGTTCTGCACAAACCCCGGTCTGGTGCTGGCCTGCGATGGCCCCGGCTTTGCCGGTTTTCTGCAGGCCATGCACGATGCGTTGGCCGCCACACCCGCGCAGACCATGCTCACGCCCGGCATCCACGCGGCCTACCAGACCGGCTCGCAGAAAGTCGGCGCCACGCCCGGCGTGGAAACGGCGGTGTTGGGGGCCGGGGCGGGCGATCGGCCCAATGCCGCGCAGGCCGCGCTGTATGTGACCGATGCCGCACGGTTCCTGGCCACGCCCACGCTCCGCGAAGAAATGTTCGGCCCCGCCGCCATCGTCGTTCGCACACGCGACATGCAGGAGATGCTGCAGGTGGCGGAGCAGCTGGAAGGCCAGCTGACCGCGACCTTGCAGCTGGACACCGCCGACCATGCGGACGCGCGCCGCCTGCTCCCGGTGCTCGAACGCAAGGCTGGCCGCATCCTGGTCAACGGCTTCCCGACGGGCGTCGAGGTCTGCCACGCGATGGTGCACGGCGGCCCGTTCCCGTCCACCTCGAACGCGATGTTCACCTCGGTCGGCGCCGAGTCCATCGAGCGCTTCCTGCGCCCCGTGTGCTACCAGGACCTGCCGGACGCGCTGCTGCCCGCTGCGTTGCAGCAGGCCAATCCGCTGGGCCTGTGGCGCATGGTCGATGGCGCTGTGCGCCAGCCCTGATCGCGGCTTGGCCATGAACCCCGTCAGGCTGCGCGCCGGCCGCGCCGAGTTGCGCCTGCTGCCTGCCGCCGGTGGGCGCATCACCGCCTGCACGCTGGCGGCACCGGACGGCACGCTGCAGCAGGTACTGCAGCCCTACCCCGAGCAGCACGACGACCTTGACCGATGGGCCAAGGGAGGCATCTACCCGCTCGTGCCCTACAACGGGCGCATCCGCGATGCCCGGTTGCGCCACGCTGATCACGATTGGATGCTGACACCGCACGCGGGCAGCCCCCACACGCTGCACGGCATCGCCCAGCGCCGGCCCTGGCAACTGCTGGCGTGTGACGCCAGCCGGGCGCGCCTGGCCTATGTGCACGCCGCCGACACGCACTGGCCGTGGGCATTCGAGACTGCCATGGACGTCGCGCTGGACCCGGGCCGCGTGCGCATCGCGCTCACACTGCGCAACACGGGCAGCGCGGACATGCCAGGCGGCGTGGGCCTGCACCCGTACTTCGTGCACCGGGCCGACAACCAGGTGCGGTTCGATGCCGGCCCGCTTGGCCGTTCGACATCGACTACCTGCCGCGAGAGCCCGCGGCCGATGGCAGACATCGCCGGCCCTGGACCGTGGGCGCAGCGGACTTCGCGGCTGGCGAGGTCACGCACTTCATTGCGGACTGGTCCGGCACGCTCGATATCCGTTCTGCGCAGGCCAGACCCGTCCGGCTACTCGCCAGCGGCGCGATGGACCAGCTCGTCATCCATCGGCCCGCGAACGCACCACACGTCTGCATCGAGCCCGTCAGCCATCTGCCCGACGGCTTCAACCTGCATGCGCGCGGCGTGGCGGGCACAGGCACCCGCATCCTGGCGCCCGGCGCGCAGCTGCAGGGGCAGCTCGACATCGTGCTGGGGTGAACCGGCGCGCCGCGCCATCAACCGCGGCGCGGCCTCTTGCGCGCGAGGCGCTGCAGGATGGCCATCATGTCCTGCGCAGTCGATGTGAGTTCCATGCCACGCCGCGTGACGATGCCGTAGGGCGACAGCGCGCTTTTCAGCCGCACCGGCAAAACGCGAAAGCGCTCGCCTTCGTTGTCGACCATGGCGCGCGGCAGCACGCCGACCATGCCCGCCTTCTCGACCATGTTGAGCATGGTGTAGACCGACGACACGCGCACCAAGTCGGCCGGCAATCCCAGGCCTTCGCCGCCGAACTCAGCTTCCAGCAAGCGCCGCGTCGGCGTGGGCGAATCCTGGATCACCCAAGGCAGGCCATGCAGGTCGGCCAGGCTGCGCGAGCGCTGCGAAACCGGGCCATCGCGGCCCGTGAAGATGCACAGCGGCTCGTCGCTGAGCGGCAGCAGTTCGAATTGCAAACTGTCCTGCGGCCGCACGAAACGCGCGAGCACGAAGTCGAACTCGTTCTTCGCCAAGTCCGCCAGTAGCCGGTCGCTGGAGGACTCGACGATGCGCACCGAGACTGCCGGCCGCGTCTTCTTGAGCTCCAGCACCGCTGCCGGCAGCAGACCGGCCGCCGTCACCATGATGGCGCCGATGGTCAGCGTGCCGTGGCCGCTGCGCACCAGCGTGTCCAAGTCGGCACCGAAGCGTTGCGTCTCGCCGAGCACGCGGCGCGCGTACACGGCCACGAAGCGGCCAAAGTCGTTGATCTCGATCGCGCGCGCGCGCCGCGTGAACAGCTGCACGCCCAGCACATCCTCCAGGTCCTGCAGGATCTTGGTGGCCGCCGGCTGCGTGAGGCTCATCGCCACTGCCGCCTGCCGCAGGCTGCTGGTGCGCGCCAGCGCGTCGACGAGGCGCAGATGCTTGAGCCGCAGGCGGCCCACCAGTCGATGCCGCGCGCGCTCCGCGGCCTGTTCCTGCGCGTCGTCTCTGCTGATAACCATTGCGTATCAAATCCGGAAATTTCTTCAATATTAATTGGATGGTGTCCCTCCTACAGTGCGAGCCGGTTCAACACACTCGAAGGAAGACATCTCATGCAGGTTTTCGTCTCAGGCGCCACGGGGCGCGTCGGTGGCACGCTCGCGCGCGCCTTGCTGGAACGGGGCTGGCGCGTGCGCACGCTGGCACTGCCGCAGGACCGCAACCTGGCGGCCACGCGCGACGCCGGCATCGACTGCGTGGTGGGTGACCTGGCCGAGCTGTCCGCGGTGCGCCAGGCCATGGAAGGCGCCGATGCGGTATTCCACATGGCGGCCGCCATCTCGTTCCAGCCACAGGCGCGCGACCAGATCTGGAGCGCCAATGTGGTTGGCACCTACAACGTGCTGCGCGCCGCTGCGGAGCAGTCTGCCAAGCGGCCGGTGCGCCTCGTGTTCGCGTCCAGCGACCAGGTCTACCCCACGCGCTTCGCGCGCTACCGGCCCACCGACGAGCTGCACCCGCGCGAGCCCTACACCTTCTATGGGCTGAGCAAGCTGCTGGGCGAGGACATGGCCGCGTTCTACGCGCGTTCCGAGCCCGACCTGAAGATCAGCACGGCGGTGTTCTCGCACATCGAGGCTGCGCACGAGCTGCTGGACCCGAACGGCGAATACTCCAGCGCGGCGTTCTACGTGAACGGCCGCGTGCGCAGCCTGAAGGCCAGCAGCACGCACCATGCGGGCGCCACCAGCCAGGCCGAACTGCGCAGCATCCTGGACGTGCTGGAGCCGCTGGTCGCGCCCGACGAACCGCTGCTGCTGGCACGCGACGCCGACGGCAAGCCGCACACGCAGGAACTGGTCGACGTGCGCGACATCGTGCAGGGCCTGCTGCTGATCCACGACAAGCCCGAGGCCATCGGCGAGACCTTCAACCTGGCGCCCGCCACGCCGGTCAGCTTGGCAGAGTTCATACCCTATCTGGCCGAGGCCACCGGCCGGCGCTACGTCGAGGCGCGCATCCCTGCGGAACTGGGCCGCACGCACGGCAGCGCGGCCAAGGCGCGCGCACTGCTGGGCTATGCGCCGAAGTACTCGTTGTTCGACATGGTCGACGAAGCCGCCGGCAGGAGCGCACGGTGAGCGAGGGCCTGCGCTACGACGTCGCCGCCGTCCGCGCGTTCGCGCGCCAACTGTTCGAGGCGGCCGGTCTCGGGCCCGACAAGATCGACAGCGTGGTGCGCTCACTGGTCACGGCCGACATGATGGGCCACGCGACCCACGGGCTGGCCATCGCCCCCTGGTACCTGCAGGAGGCACGCAGCGGCGCCATGGCGTTGCACGGCGAGCCCGAGGTGCTCTCCGACCGCGGCGCCTGCGTGGCCTGGAACGGCCGGCGCCTGCCGGGAGCCTGGCTCATCGACCGCGCGATCGACGTGGCGCTGGAGCGCATCGAGGCGCGCGGTGTCATCACCTGCACCATCGCGAACGGCTATCACACCGGCGCGCTGGCAACCTACCTGCCGCGCCTGACCGAGCGCGGGCTGATGGTAGTTCTGGCCTGCTCGGGCCCCGCGCACAGCGGCGTTGCTCCTTTTGGCGGCACGCGCGGTGTATTCACCCCCAACCCCCTGGCCGCCGGCATGCCCAGCGGCGGCGACCCTGTGCTGCTGGACATCAGTTGCTCCATCACCACCATCAAGCGTTCGACGCAGGTGGCCAAGGCCGGCGGCCGGCTCCCGGGCCAGTGGGTGATGGACGCACACGGCGAGCCCACGGACGACCCTGCCGTGCTGCTACAGGGCAACGGCAGCCTGCTGCCCATCGGCGGGCTGGACCACGGCCACAAGGGCTACGCAATGGCCTTGCTCGTCGAGTCGCTGACGCAGGGCCTGTCGGGCTACGGCCGCCGCGACGGTCCCACCGGCACTGTGATGAACACCTTCCTGCAGGTGCTGGATCCGGCAGCCTTCGGTGGCCGCTGCGCATTCACCGACGAGACCGACTGGCTGATCGAAGCCTGCCATGCCAACCCGCCACGTCCCGGCGTGGACCGTGTGCGCGTGCCTGGCGACCAGGCCATGGCGCTCCAGCGTACGGCGCTGGCCGAGGGCGTGGTGCTGGACCAGGCAATCCTCGACGGCCTGGCGCCGTACGCCTCGGCCTGTGGCCTGGCGCTGCCGCAGGCCCTGAACCAGCGCGACACCCAGACGGCCTGAACCCATTTCCCTTTCACCGGCAACACGACCAAGAGACAAGACATGCACCACCGTCCCATACCCAACCTGCGCCGCACCTGGCTACATGCCGCCCTCGCCTGCACGCTCGCCGGCGTGGCCTGGGCGCCTGCCCATGCCGACGCGCTGGACAGCATTGCCAGGAGCGGTGTGCTGCGCATCTCGATCGACCCGGCCGCGCCACCCTACTCCGCCAAGGACGCCAGGCTCGCGTTCGCAGGATCGGAGGTCGAGGTCGCCGAACTTCTGGCCAAGGACCTGGGCTTCAAGCTGGAGATCGTGCCGACCAATCCGGCGAGCCGCATCCCGTACGTGCTGACCGACAAGACCGATCTGGTGATCTCCACCCTGTCGATCACGCCAGAACGCGAGAAGGTGATCGATTTCTCGGTGCCGTATTCCGGCATCCAGGTCATCGTGGGCGCACCGCGCGCCACACCGCTGGCCCGCGTGGACAACCTGGTGGGCCGCAAGGTGGCCGTGGTGCGCGGCAGCACCAACGACACCGAGCTGACCAAGGTCGCCAAACCCGGCACCGAGGTCGTGCGCTTCGACGACGATGCGACGGCCATCACCGCGGTTCTCAGCGGCCAGGCCGAGTTCTATTGCACGGCGCCCGCCCTGCTGGCTCCGATCAACCAGCGCCGGCCGGAGCTGGCGATGGAGCCCAAGCTGGTGGTCAAGACCAACCTCACCGGCATCGGTATCCGCAAGAACGAGACACGCCTGAAGGCCCGCGTGGATGACTGGGTGCGCGAGAACCTGCGCAACGGCAAGCTCAATGCGATCTACCGCAAGCACCACAACGCCGACCTGTCGCCTGAGGTCGCGCGTGCCGCAGGCGCCTGACCCCAACCAAGACCGACTTCAAGGACATCGCCATGACCATGCGCCATTCCGGCTGCTTCCTCGGCGCCCTGTGCGCCGCCGTGTTCACCCTGTGGGCGCCTGCCGCCTTGGCCCAGTCCGATACGCTCGCCAAAGTGAAGGAGAGCCGCAAGATCCGCATCGCGATCGATCTCAACGTACCACCCTGGTCGTACAAGAACGACAAGCTGGAGGTGACCGGCTCGGAAGCCGAGACCGCCCAGTTGCTGGCCAAGGACCTGGGCGCGGAGTTGGAGATCGTGACCACCAACGGGGCGAACCGCATTCCGCTGCTGATCACCAACCGCGCCGACATCGTGATCTCGGCCATGACCATCACGCCCGAGCGCCTGAAGGCGATCGACTTCTCCATTCCGTACTCCGGCATCTCCACGTTCGTGGCCGCACCGAAGTCCATGGTCATCCGTACGCCGGCGGACCTGGCGGGCAAGCGCATCGCCGTCACGCGCGGCACCACCAACGACGCCGACGTGACAAAGCTTGCGCCGCCCGGCGCCGAGATCGTGCGCTTCGAGGACGAGGCCACGACCATGACCGCTGTGGTCAGCGGCCAGATGGACGTGATCGCGCAGGCCACCACACTGATCGCCCTGATCAACCAGAAGGCGCCCGCGCGGCAGCTGGAGCCCAAGCTGCCCTTGCAGGAATCCCTGTTCGGCGTCGGCCTACGCAAAGGCGACACACGCATGAAGGAGTGGATCGACCGCTGGATCCAGGCACAGCTCAAGAACGGCAAGCTGCAGGCGATCTACCGCAAGCACCAAGGTGCGGATCTGCCTGCGGCGGTGCTCAAGTCCGCTTCCTGAAGGCTGCTGCGCACGCCAACGCAAGGGGGTTGCGTCCCACCCATCGGGACGATTCCGGGCGACTCGGGTTAACCCCGAACGTCCCGAATACCGGGGTGCTCTTTAGCATTCCCGGCACGCGTCTTCCATCACCTGTCCGGATGGTGGGACGCCCTCTCCTCGCACCATGAGCTCTGCCTTCTTTCTTCTCCGCTGCCGGCCCCGCGCCACGCAGCGGCCTCACCCGAGGTCCACTCCTTGAACTACGAATTCGATTTCGGCGCCGTGCTGGCGTTCTGGCCGCTGTTCGCCGAAGGCGCCTGGGTCACGCTGCGGCTGGCCTTCTTCGCCACGGTCATCGGCTTTCTGTTCGGCACGCTGTGCGCCATCGCGCGCACCAGCGGGCCGACCTGGCTGCAGCACATCGTGGCCGGTTATGTGGAAGCCATCCGCAACACCCCGCTGCTGATCCAGAGCTACTTCCTGATCTTCGGCATGGCCAGCATCGGCCTGCGCCTGCCGATCCTGGTGGGCGCCACGATCGCGCTGGTGGTCAACATCGGCGCCTACACCACCGAAATCATGCGTGCGGGCATCGACTCGATCCAGCCGGGCCAGCTGGAGGCGGCGGAATGCCTGGGCTTGTCGCGCACGCAGGTCTACCTGCATGTGGTGCTGCGCCCGGCCATGGAGCGCGTGTACCCGTCGCTGGCCAGCCAGTACGTGCTGCTGATGCTGGCCTCCAGCATCCTGTCGTCGGTCGGGGTCGAGGAACTGTTCGGCATCTCCAATCGCGTGCAGAGCGACACCTTCCGCAACTTCGAGGTGTTCGTCGTGCTCGGCGTCGTGTACCTGGCGCTGTCGATGCTGCTGCGCGCGATCTTCTGGCTGCTGAACTTGGCGCTGTTCACACGCCGGCGCAAGCTCGGCACGCCGATCTGAAGGAGCCCGCACCATGAACATGCAATACATCGGCTCGCTGCTGCAGGGCCTGTGGGGCACAGTGCTGCTGAGCCTGCTGACCTTCCTGTTCGGCGGCCTGTTCGGCCTGGTCATCGCGCTGGCGCGCATCTCGCCGCTGCGCGTGGTCGCCCGTGTCACGCAAGCCTACATCCAGTTCATGCAGGGCCTGCCGCTGCTGGTGCTGATGGGCCTGTGCTTCTATGGCCCCAGCCTGCTGGGCATGCAATCGGTCAACCCGCTGTTCGCGGCCACGCTGGCCATGACCTTCTACGCCGGCGCCTACCTGGGCGAGATCTGGCGTGGCTGCCTGGAGGCCGTGCCCAAGTCGCAGTGGGAGGCTGCCGAATGCCTGGGCCTGTCGCGCGGGCAGCGCATGCGGCTGGTGGTGCTGCCGCAAGGCCTACGGCTGGCCACGCCGCCCACCGTGGGCTTCATGGTGCAGATCGTGAAGAACACGTCCGTGGCCTCGCTGGTGGTGGGCTACACCGAGCTCTCCTACAACGCCAAGGTCCTCAACAACACCACGTTCCAGCCATTCCTGTACTTCGGGCTGGCCGGTCTTCTGTATTTCGCGGTCTGCTATCCCTTGTCCCGGCAGGCCCGCAAGCTCGAAAGGAAGCTCAATGTCAGCCGTCGTTGAACTCAGGAACATCCACAAGACCTTTGGCACCAACCATGTGCTGCGCGGCGTCAGCTTCGAGGTGGAACGGGGCCAGGTGGCCGCCATCATCGGCCAGAGCGGCTCGGGCAAGAGCACGGCGCTGCGCTGCATGGACCGGCTGGAGACGATCGACGAGGGCGAGCTGACGGTCTGCGGCCATGCGCTGCACGACCCGCGCCTGGACGTGAAGAGGCTGCGCCGCGACGTGGGCATCGTGTTCCAGAGCTACAACCTGTTCCCGCATCTGACGGTGGAGCAGAACGTGACGCTGGCGCCGCGCACGGTCAAGGGCATCAAGGCATCCGAGGCCCGCGAGATCGCCACCGCGGTGCTGGCCAAGGTCGGCCTGCAGGAAAAGATGTCGGCCTACCCCGAGCAGCTCTCGGGCGGCCAGCAGCAGCGCGTGGCGATCGCCCGCAGCCTGGCGATGGAACCCAAGCTGATGCTGTTCGACGAGGTGACCTCCGCGCTCGATCCGCAGCTCACCGGTGAGGTGCTGCGAGTCATGGAGCAGTTGGCCAAGGACGGCATGACCATGGTGCTGGTCACGCACGAGATGGCCTTTGCGCGCAACGTGGCCCACAAGGTGATCTACATGCGCGACGGCAAGGTGCACGAGAGCGGTACCGCCGACATCCTGCGCAAGCCCTCGACGCCCGAGCTGGCGCAGTTCGTCAGCGCCGACGACTGATTTCTACATAAGGAGCAACCGTGATTTCTCGGCGACACATTTTTCCCCTGGCGGCCCTCGGCGCGACTTGCCTGCTGGCCGGTGCCCGGCCCGCCCACGCGCAGCAGGACACCCTCGCTGCCATCCGCCAAGCCAGGACCCTCAAGGTGGCCCTGGAGTTCGGCCGCCCGCCATGGGGATACAAGGACGACAAGCTCAAGATGACCGGCTCGGACATGGAGGCCGCCGAATTGCTGGCCGCCGACCTGGGCGTGAAGCTGGAGATCGTCGAGGTGACGGGCCCCAACCGCATCCCCTTCCTGCAGACGCGCAAGGCCGACGTGGTGCTGTCGACCTTCTCGATCACGCCCGAGCGGCTCAAGGTGATCGATTTTTCGCAGCCCTACGCCAGCGCTGTGCAGATCGTCGGCGCGCCGACGAGCGTGGTGCTCAAGAGCAAGGCCGACCTCAAGGGCAAACGCGTAGGCGTCACGCGCGCCACCACCGGCGACGTGGAACTGACCAAGAAGGCCAAGGATCTGGGCGTGGAGGTGCTGCGCTTCGATGACGAATCGACCAACATGACGGCGCTGGCCAGCGGCCAGGTCGACATCGTGGTGCAGGAGCCGGCGACGTTGACGGCCGTGGCCGCGCGCAACCCGGCCCGCCAGATCGAACCCAAGTTCATCTTCGCGCAGTTCCCAGTGGGCATCGGCCTGCGCAAGAATGACACGGAACTCAAAGCCTATCTCGACCAATGGGTCAAGGGCCACATGGCCGACGGCAAGCTGAATGCGATCTACCGCAAGTTCCACGGCACGGACCTGCCGGCCGAACTATTGAAAGGCAGCTGAAGCCGCCCGGCCGCTCCTGTGTGCGGGAGCGGCCATGCTCACGGGGTCAGATGCGGTAGCGCGCCAGCACCTGCGCGTCGGGCACGAAGCCGTGGCCCGGCACCTGCGGAATGCGCACCACGCCGCGCACCGGCAGCGGCGTGCCGCCCTCGGCCAGGTCGGCCGCAGGCTTCACGTACAGGTGCTCGAACAGCGGCTCGCCCGCCAGGCCCGCGCCGAGCTGCAGCGTGGCGAAGTAGCCGGGGCCGAAGTACGGCGAATGCGGCATCACCGACACACCCTGCGCCTCGGCGAGGGCCGCAACGGCCACGAACTCGGTAACGCCGCCGACCTTGATCACCGAGGGTTGGGCAAAGCGCACGGCGCCTGCTTCCAGCATGCGCGCGAACTCGTGGCGCGTGCAGGCGTTCTCGCCGGCGCCGAGCGGGAACGTGCTGTTCAATTGCGCCTGGGTGCGGATGTCCTCTGGTGGAAACACCGGCTCCTCGACCCACATCGCATCCACCTCGCGCAGCACGGCGATACGCTCCCGGGCCTGCTCGGTCGACCAGGCGCAATTGACGTCCACCGACAGGCCGATGCCCGGCCCGCTGGCGGCGCGGCCGGCACGGAGGATGTCGGGCTCGATCTCGTGCAGCTTGATGTAGCGGTAGCCCTGGGCAACGGCTTCGCGGCAGTATTTCTGCACCAGCTCGGCGTCGCCGTAGCGCACCAAGCTCGCATAGGCCGGCATCTCGCTGCGCCGCGCGCCGCCCAGCAGGGCATGCAACGGCTTGTCCTGCGACTTGGCGGCGATGTCCCACAGCGCGATATCGAAGCCGGAAATGGCGAACATCGTGATGCCGTAGCGGCCGAACAGGTGCAGCCGGCGCTGCAGCTCCAGCGTCAGCGCCTCGGGCGTGGCCGGCAGCTCGCGCCCCTGCAGCAAGGGCGCGACCATGCCGCGCGCGGCCGCCGCCACCGCAGCGCGGCAGGAGTAGGCGAAGCATTCGCCCCAGCCGACGAGGCCGGTGTCCGTCTCGACGCGCACCAGCACGAACTCGAGCGAGTCCCAGCGGCCCGGCGTGATGCCCAGGCCGCTGCCGCCGTCGTCGAACGGAATGGCCGCCTCGATGACCTCGATGTGCGCGATCTTCATGCGGCGCTCCTCGTGCGCCGCAATAGCCGGTCGGTGTCGCCTTCGTATTCGGATTGCGAGAACTGACCGCCCAGCGTCAGCTCGGCCGCGGCGAGCGCCGCCGTGTTGGCGGGGGTGGGCGGCGGATCGTCACGCAGCACCTGTTCGTTCCAGCCCTCGGAGCTGTCCTGCGGCACATAGCCCAGTGCGTAGGCCGTGGCGTTGTCGTAATGGCGGCCCTCGGCGTCGGAAATGCCGTAGACGATGTCGAAGCCGATGTCCGGATGCTCGATGCCGATGGCCACCAACTGGCCCAGGTCGCGCCAGCTGAGCCAGCTGCCTAGGCGGCGCCGGTCGATCGGCCGCGTGTTGACATTGCCGATGCGCACTGCCAGCACCTGCATGCCGTACTTGTAGGCGTACAGCGCACCGAGGGACTCGCCGAAGGCCTTGCCCACGGCGTAGCGGCTGTCGGGCCGCAGGATGGCCGTGTCGCCCATGCGCGGTCCGTGCGGCGCGCGCGGGTGCAGGCCGACCACGTGGTGTGAACTGGCGTAGACGACGCGGCGCACGCCGGCATCGCGCGCGGCATCGAACACGCTGATGCAACCCTCGACGCTAAGCTTGACCTGCTCGGGCCAGGGGGCATCCGTGGTGCAAGCCGCGAGATGCACGACGGCGTCGCAGCCCTGCAGGTGCCGCGTCATAGCCGCCTGGTCGGTGATGTCGACGACGGCAGCTTCCTCATGGGCCGCAATGTCCTGGATCGGCTTGATGTCCAGCGACAGCACGCGGTAGCCGCGCTTGAGCAGTTGCGCGCGCAGGCCGGTTCCCACCAGTCCTGCGGCGCCCGTGATGGCAATACGTTTCATCTTTGAAGAGGTTTCTGTTGAGCCCGCGTCGCGGGGGGTCTAGCGCGCGGCCTGCACCACCGCGTCGGGCAGGTCGACGCCCTGATTCTTCTTGAACACCGCGGCCAGCTTGCCGTTGGCCATGTTGGTCCGCACCCATTGGTCGATCCACTCCTTGAGCCGCACGTCATTCTTGCGCATGCCCATGCCGTGCAGGCTGTTGCGCATCACGATCTTGGCTTCCAGCGCCTTGGCAGGGTCACGCTTGTTGACGGTCTCGTTCAGGGTGACCGACTGCGCGACGATGTCGACCTGCCCGCTCAGCACCGCGGTCAGCGTGGTCGCCTCGTCCTCGAAGCGCACGATTTCCACGCCCTTGGGGGCGGTGGCGGTCAAGTCGGTGTCCATGACGGTGCCGCGCGCGACGCCGACGCGCTTGCCGATCAGGTCGGCCATGGTCTTGATGGCCATGCCGTGCGGCGCGGAGACCGCCGTGGTCGTGCCCGAGTACGGCAGTGAAAAGTCGATGACCTTCTGCCGCTCGGCGGTGATCGTCATCGCGGCCACCACGATGTCAGCCTTGTCGGTGATCAACTGCGGAATGCGGTTGGCGCCGTTGGTTGGCACCATCTCCAGCACAACCCCGAGGTCCTGCGCCAGCATCCTGGCGGTCTCGTATTCGGACCCGCTCATCTCGAGCTTGTCGTTCTTGTACGACCAGGGCGGGATGCTGGGGTCGAGCGCAATGCGGATCTTCCTGGCCTGCTGGATGCGCGCCAGGGTGCCACCCTGCGCATGGGCGGCCATAGTGCCGAATGCCAGCGCGCCCGCAAGGGAGGCACTGGCGATGGTGAAAGTGCGTCGGTCGATCATGGTGTCTCCTGTGGATCGCGATCGGGACGGCGAACGAGGTCCCGCGCCCCGCCGATGCTAGGAGGCCCGCGCCGCCGCGGCACATGGCCGCGCGGGTACGGTGGCCCAAAATCCCCACGGGCTGGGACTCGGTGGCGGCGACCGCAGATTCAGGGCCGCTTGCCGAACTCCTGCGTCTCGGTGGTCCAGCGCAGCGCCTGCTCGCTCAGGCTGAAGCCCAGGCCCGGGCGGTCGGACACATGCATGCGGCCGTCCTTCAGGTGCATCTGCTCGTTGAACATCGGGCCGAGCCATTCGAAGTGCTCGAGCCAGGGCTCGATCGGGTAGGCCGCGGCCAAGTGCAGATGGATCTCCATCGCGAAGTGCGGCGCCAGCTTGCGGCCCTTGAAGGCGGCCAGGTTCATGATCTGCAGGAACGGCGTGATGCCGCCCACGCGCGGCGCGTCGGGCTGGATGAAGTCGCTGCCCTCGGCCATGATGAGCTGCGCGTGCTCGCCGAAGCTGGTGAGCATCTCGCCGGTGGCAATGGCGGTGTCAAAGCGCGCGGCGAGCTGGGCGTGACCCTCGAAGTCGTAGGCGTCGAGCGGCTCCTCGATCCAGGTCAGGTCGAAGTCTTCGAAGGCGCGGCAGGCGCGCGTGGCTTTCTGGCGGTCCCATTGCTGGTTGGCATCGACCATCAGCGGGAACGAGTCGCCCAGCAGCTTGCGCACTTCGCCCACGCGCTGGATGTCGATGGCGAGGTCGGGCTGGCCCACCTTGAGCTTGATGCCGCCGATGCCGCTCTCGCGCGAGATGGCCACGTTCTTGAGCACCTGGTCGAGCGGCGTGTGCAAGTATCCGCCCGAGGTGTTGTAGCACTGCACCGAGTCGCGCTCTGCGCCGAGCAGCTTGGCCAGCGGCAGCTTCGCGCGCTTGGCCTTCAGGTCCCAAAGCGCGATGTCGAAGGGTGCGATGGCCTGTGTCGTGAGGCCGCTGCGACCCATGCTCGCGCCGGCCCACAGCAGCTTGGTGAACAGGCGCGAGATGTCGTTCGGGTCTTCGCCCAGCAGGTTGGGCGCGAGCTCCTTGGCATGCGCGTACATGCCGGGGCCGCCCGCGCGTTTGGAGTAGCCGAAGCCGATACCTTCATGGCCGTCGCGCGTGCGGATCTCGGCAAAGATGAAGACGATTTCGGTCAGCGGCTTCTGGCGCCCGGTGAGCACCTTGGCATCGCTCACCGGCGTGGCGAGCGGCAGGTACATGAGCGAGACCTTGATCCAGTCGATGCGGTCGACCGCGTCTGCTGCGGTGCGCGCGCCCTCGGCCACCTTGGCATAGGAAACGATGTTGGATTCGACGGCTTTCATACGGTCACTTTCGGAAGAGAAACAAGGAAGAAAAAAGGGCGAGATGCGAGGTTCAATCGAGCTTGAGGCCGGCCTTCTGCACGACTTGCGTCCAGCGCGCGGTTTCATCCTGCACGAAGCGCGTGTAGTCCGCCGAGTGCGAAGCCACGACCACGAAGCCGTTGGATTCCAGCTTGGCGCGCACGGCCGGGTCCGCAAAGCCCTTGACCATGGCGGCCTCGAGCTTGTCGGCGACGGCCTTCGGCGTGCCCTTGGGCGCCGACAGGCCGGTCCACGACACGGCGCTGAAACCGGGGTAGCCCGACTCGGCCACCGTAGGCACTTCGGGGAACAGCGGGTTGCGCTGCGCACTGGTGACGACCAGGGCTCGCAGCTTGCCGGCCTTGATGTGCGGCAGCACCGAGTCCTGGTTCGTGAACATGCCGGGAATCTGGTCGGCCAGCACGTCGTTGAGCGCGGGTGCGCTGCCCTTGTATGGAATGCCAACCATATCGAGTCCCGCCACCTGCTTGAGGTATTCGGTGGTGACGTGGCCGGACGAGGCGTTGACCTGCCCGTAGCTGAACTTGCCCGGGTTGGCCTTGACCCAGGCGACGAACTCCTTGAAGTTCTTCGCCGGGAACGACGGGTTCACCACCAGCACGTTGGGCCCGGCCGCAAGCTGCGACACGTGGACGAAGTCGCGGTTCGAGTCATACGGCGGCTTGGGCGAGAAGCCGTGGATGATCGCGTTGCTGCCGATGCCTGACAGCAGCAGCGTGTAGCCGTCTCCCGGCGCTCTGGCCGCCTGCTCGGTGCCGATGGCGCCGCCCGCCCCGCCCTTGTTGTCGACGATGAACGGCTGCTTGAGCTGCCGCCCGAGCACCTCGGCAATCAGGCGACCCATGATGTCGCTGGTACCGCCCGCGGGGAACGGCACGATGAGCTTCACGGGGCGCGAGGGGTAGTCGTCCTGGGCGTGGGCTGCGCCGGCCAGCAGGCCGGCGACGGCCAGGGCGGCAAGAAGGGTTCTGCGGAACATGGATTTGTCTCCTGTGCGTTGGATTCGCTTGTTCGGTGCATGTTGATGGAAGCGCTTTCATTTTGGCTTTCATGCGAGGTCTTGCAGGTCGTGCATATCTGGAGACTCTCTTCTAAATCCCAACACATGGGACCCGGGAAGCTTGGCTGGTAGCGCTTTCGTTGCAGGGTGTGTCGCGGACCACCGAAGGCTATGATCGATAGCGTTTCGCCATGCCCTCTTCCAAGATCCACATTCCCGAAGAAACCGCGCTGCCAGGCACCGCTCGCATGAGCGACGTGGCGCGCGAAGCCGGCGTGTCGCTGGTCACCGTCTCGCGTGCCATCAACACACCCGGCAAGCTTTCGCCCTACACGCTGGCGGCCGTGCGCGCTGCAGTCGAGCGGCTCGGCTACGTGCCCAATCTCATGGCTGGCAGCCTGGCCTCGAAGCGCTCACGCATCGTGGCGGCGATCGTGCCGACCATTTCGAATCTCGTGTTCTCCGAAACTCTGGAGGCGCTGGCGCAGACGCTCGCCGATGGCGGCTACCAATTGCTGCTGGGCCAGAGCGCCTACCGCCACAGCGAAGAGGCTGCTCTCGTCGACACTTTCCTCGGTCGACGCGTTGACGGGCTCGTGCTCACGGGCCTTGCACAGCCCAGCGCCCTGCGGCTCAAGCTGCGCCGCGTCGGCGTCCCGGTGGTGCAGACCTGGGATCTACCCGCCGCTGGCGGCGAAGCGCCGGTTGACATGCTGGTGGGCTTTTCGAACATCGGCGCGGGCCGCGCCGCAGCGCGGCACCTGCTGGCGCGCGGGCACAAGGTGCTGGCGTTCATCGGTGCCGAAGAAGAACGCTCGCGCCTGCGTCTCGCAGGCTTTCGCGCCGAAGCAGTCGCGCATGGTGCGGGCGATGTGCCCGCCGAACTGATCCGCCCGCCGGTGCAGATCGACGACGCCGGGCCGCGCCTTGCACAGCTGCTCGCGCGGCGCCCCGACATCACCGCCGTTTTCTGCAACAACGACCTGCTGGCCGCCGGCCTGCTCTTTGAGTGCCAGCAACGCGGCTGGAACGTGCCCGGACGCCTCGCGGTGATGGGATTCGGCGACATGCCGATTGCGCGCGCCGCGTCGCCGCGCCTCTCCACCGTGCGCATTCGCCGCGCCGAGATGGGCGAACGCGCGGGGCAGATGCTGCTTGCGCGGCTGGCTGGCGAGGATCCTGGGGCGCAGTTCGTGGACATCGGCTTTGAGGTGATCGAGCGAAGCAGTACATGAACCGTATCAAGAGCGTGATACGCATGACGGTCACCCTGGAATCTGATGCCCGACCGCATCTCCGAGGTCGCTTAACGTTTGACAACGCGTTTTGCCGATCAAGCCAGATGCCGCCGATAGAATGACTTTCAAAGAAAACACTGGTTCCAGCACGAAGCGGCACGGCAGCACAGGAGACAAACGATGATCATCGAAATCAGCCACAGTGCGAATGCACTGGACGCGCATGCCCTCGCGCCGGTGGTCCGAACACTGGGAAAAGCGCCCTTTGGCGATACGTTGCTGGAGGCCGTAAGCGCCAGCGTCGGTGCTGAGTTGTTCACGGCCTTCTCGATCGACGAGAGTGGTCAGCCGACATACCGTGTCGCCCGCGCCGTCGATGCCCTGGGCAACCTGTTTGCGGAACGCGCTGCGCAACGCTATGTTGAAGGCTACTGGCACAACGATCCCGCCTTGGGGCAACTGATGCGCGCGCAGCAACACTGCGGCACGGCGGTGCTGTGCCAACAGGCGTGGGACCAGATCACGCATTCGCGCTACCGTGCGTTCTGCTATGAAGGGCCGCACCTCGTGGATCGGATATCGATCCTTGCGGCCCAGAGCCATCGGCGCATGATCTTCAGCGCCTATCGGCGCGCCACCCGCGGGCCGTTCGCGCTCGACGAAGTGCATCAGTTCGCGACCCAGGCGGAGACGCTGCTGGCCCTTGTGGACAGGCATGTCGAACTGCTTGACCAAGGCGCAGCGCCGCCGCTACGGGACACCGTCGCCTTGATCGAGGAACGCCTGGCATCGGCCTTCACGGCGCTGAGCCGGCGGGAACGCCAAGTGTGCGCGGGCCTGCTCGCCGGCTTGGCGGCCAAGGAGATCGCCCTCTTCTGCGATGTCGAGGCCAGCAGCATCGTGACTTACAAGAAGCGTGCGTTCGAGAAGCTGGGCGTGGCGAACCGTCGTGCCCTCCAGAACCTATGGAGTGCGACAGTGGCACATCAGAGCCACTGAGGGCTCTGCGCTGTCCCCATTGCAGCGGGACAGACGCGCCAGGGACCAAAACCTAGAGTGAGGACTCGTTTCTCACTCATCGGTCCCACCCATGTCGAGCCCTTCGAAGATCCACCGACTGCACCACTACGCCACCCGCTGCAAGAACGCCGAGCAGACGCGCAGCTTCTACGAGGATTTGCTTGGCCTACCGCTGGCACACGTCATCCGCGCGGACACCGTGCCGAGCACCGGCGAGCACAGCCCCTACGTACACCTCTTCTTCCGGCTCGAAGACGGCTCGTTCATCGCGTTCTTCGACCTCGGCGACGGCCAGGCGGCGGAGCCGTCGCCGAACACGCCGGCCTGGGTGCAGCACATCGCCTTCACTGTCGAATCAGAGGCCGCGCTGGCGGTAATGCGCAAGCGCCTGACCGAGTCAGGCATTGACGTCATCGGCCCGGTCGAGCACGGCTTTGTGCGCTCGATCTACTTCTTCGATCCGAATGGCGTTCGTCTGGAGCTGACCACTTCCACCGCCACCGAGGCCGACCTCGCTGCCTTCGAGCAAGAGGCGCACGCCCACCTGGCCGCCTGGACCGCCGATCGGACAGCTCGGCCATGAACCTGAACGACACGCACGACCCGGCGCGCAGCAGCTGGGTTGCATCGGCGCGGGAGCCAGACACCGACTTCCCCCTGCAAAACCTTCCCTATGGCACCTTCTCGGCCATCGGCGACGCGGCGCAAAGGGTCGGCGTCGCGATCGGCGACCAAGTGCTCGACCTTGGCGCGGTGCACCGCGCCGGCCTGCTGCACGGCGATGCTGCAGATGCCGCAGCCCTGGCCGCGCGAGATGGCCTGGCCGCGCTGATGGCGCTGCCGCCGCAACCCCTTTCCGCCCTGCGCGCCGCGGTCTTCTCACTGCTGTGCAATGGGACCGAGACATCGGCGCGAGCGCAGGCACAAGCTGCGGATCTGCTGCAGCCGGCGCGCCGGCTGCATCTGCACCTGCCTTGCCAGGTGCGCGGCTACACCGACTTCCTGGCCTCGGAGCACCACACGGCCCGCAACGGGCAGCTCAAGGGCCTGGCGGACCCGGTGCCGGAGAACTACCGCTGGGTGCCCGTGGCCTACCACGGACGTGCCTCTTCCATCGTGGTGAGCGGTACACCGGTGGTGCGCCCCCATGGCCAGTGGAAGACGGCAGGCGGCGAGGTGGTGTTCGGCCCGGTCGATGCGCTGGACTTCGAACTGGAAATGGGCGTGTTCGTCGGCCGCGGCAATCCGCAGGGAACGCCGGTGCGCACCGCAGAGGCCCACGCGCATATCTTCGGCCTGTGCCTGCTCAATGACTGGTCGTCGAAAGCGGTGCAGTGGTGGGAGCAGATGCTCGGCCCCTTTCTCGGCAAGAACTTCGCGACGTCGATCTCTCCATGGATCGTGACCCAAGAGGCGCTGGAACCCTTCCGCATCGCCGCGCCTGCACGTCCGTCCGGGCTGCCGGCTCTGTTGCCGTACCTGCGAACCGAAGGCCACGCCAAGGCCGGCACCTGGAACATCAGCCTGAGCGCCGCGCTGCAAACGGCGTCGATGCGTGACCGCGGGGCGCCGCCAGCGGTCGTGAGCCGCACCCACTTGCGCCACCTGTGCTGGACGCCAGCGCAGATGCTCGCGCATCACACTAGCAACGGCTGCAACCTCCAAACCGGCGACCTGCTGGGCACCGGAACCATCTCAGGGCCGGACGACGAAAGCCGCGCCTGCATGACCGAGCTGACGCGCGCCGGGCGCGAGCCGGTTGAACTGCCCTGCGGCGAACGCCGCCCCTGGCTGGCCGATGGCGACGAGGTCGTGCTGCACGCCCGGGCCGAGGTGCCCGGCTTCGTCCCGATCGGCTTCGGTCAATGCCGCGGCGTGATCGCGCCGGCGCAGCCCTACTGACCCGTTCAACCACGATCAACCACCACGAAAGAAAGACCTTCCTCACATGACAACTCCCTTTGCCTCCACCGCCGACCGCACCGACCAGCGCCCTCAGGTCGTGCCGCTTGCGCCTGACGTCTATGGCTACATCAGCCCCTCGGATCCAAACTGCGGCTTCGTGGTTGGCCGCGACGCCGTGCTGGCGGTCGATACCACTGCCACGCCGGCCGCCGCCCGTCGTTGGCTGCAGGAGATCCGCGAGGTCACCGACAAGCCGGTGCGTTACGTCTTCCTCACCCACTACCACGCGGTGCGCGTGATGGGAGCCGCTGCCTTCGAAGACGCCGTCATCGTCGCCAGCGAGAACACCGGATCGTTGATCCGCGAGCGCGGCTTGGCGGACTTCGAATCAGAACAGGCGCGCATGCCTCGCCTGTTCGCCGATGGATCGGCCGCGCCCGTACTCTCGACACCGCACATGCTGTTCAAGGACCATCTGACGCTCGACCTCGGCAACCTGAAGGTGGAGTTCAGGCATCTGGGCCGAGGCCATACCGCCGGCGACTCGGTGTGCCGCATTCCGCAGGCAGGCGTGGTGTTCGGCGGTGACCTGATCGAGAACCACTGCGGCATCTACTGTGGCGATGCCTATCTGGGCGATTGGCTGCAAACGCTGGAACGTCTGCGCGCCCTCCAGCCCGACGTTCTGGTGCCGGGCCGCGGCAGCCCGCTGCGCACGCCGAAGGACGTGGCAGACACCATCGACAGCCACAAGGACTTTCTCGTGACCCTGCTCGCCACGGTGCGCCATGGCCTGTCGCAGGGCCTTGACCTCAAGGGCTGCTACCGGCTCGCCGACCAGCAGTTGACCCCGCGCTTCGGCGACTGGCCGGTCTACCGCCACGTGCTGCCCTTCGATGTCGCTCGTGCCTTCGACGAACTGCGCGGCCTGGAACATCCGCAGATCTGGACGTCCGAGAAGGACCGCCAGCTCTGGGAAGACTTGGCCTGAGGGCGCCGCCGTGACAGCAAACACCAGCACCTACGCGGCTGCAGCCTATACCAACGGCTACGAGTTCAGCGAGGGCAGCGGCTACCAGCTGCCGTGCTATCCCTTTGCCGCCCCGCCGGAGCTGCTTGAGGGCCGCGTAGGCCGTTGCGCCGTGGCCATCGTCGGTGGCGGCTTGGCGGGGCTCACGCTAGCCTGCGCCCTGGCGCGCGAGGGCATCGCCGCGGTGCTGCTCGATGAGGACGACACCGTTGGCGTCAAGGGCGCCTCATCGCGCGGCATCTGCTACACGCAGAAGTCGCTCGAGATCTTCCAACGCCTAGGAATCTACGAGCGCATTGCCGCGAAGGGCGTGCAGTGGAGCACCGGGCGCACCTTCCGCGGCGATGAGGAGGTGTATGGCTTCGACCTGCAACGCCAGCCGGGTTTCGAGCTGTCGGTGCAGCCGCCATTCATCAACCTGCAGCAGTTCTACATCGAAGGTTTTCTGGTAGAGCGCATCGCTGAGTTGGGCCATGTGGATCTGCGCTGGAGCCAGCGCGTCACCGGCTTCCAGCAGCGCGACGACGGCGCGCTGCTGGAGGTGGAGACGCCCGCCGGCAGCTACCGCCTGCTCGCCGAGAACGTGGTCGACGCCACAGGCTCGCGCAGCCCGTTGCGGCAGTGGGCTGGCGCCCGCATGACCGGTCATAGGAGCGACGACCGCTGGTGCATCGCCGATATCCGCTTCGCGGACCCGCCACCACTGGAGCGGCACACCTGGGTCGAGGCGCCCTTCAACGAAGGCCGTGCGGTCTGGCAGCACCTGATGGGGGACGGCGTCTGGCGCATCGACTACCAGATGGCCCCCGATGCCGATCCGCGCGAGATCAGCCGCGAGGACGTGGTGCGCGAGCGGCTGGCGCGCCAGTTCGGCGCCGAGCGCGAGGTGGAGGTCATGTGGGTCGGCCCGTGGATGTACCGCAGCGAGTGCATCGACGCCATGGTCCACGGCCGGTTGTTCTTCATTGGCGATGCTGCGAAGGTGGTCAGCCCGTTCGGCGCACGCGGCGGCAACACCGGCATCGCCGATGCCGACAACCTGGCCTGGAAGCTCGCCGCAGTGCTGCGCGGGCAGGCACCTCGGGCGCTGCTGAACACCTTCCACGACGAGCGCCACGAGGCGGCACGGGAAAACCTATGCGTCAGCGACCGCACTGCGCGCTTCATGCGCGCGCCAGCGGGGCCTGAGCGGGTCTTCCGCGATGCCGTGCTGGCGCTGGCGCGCAACTACCCCTTCGCCCGCGCGTTCGTCAACACCGGACGCATGGCGGTGGCCAACCGCTACACCCGTTCCCCCGCCTGTGGCGCCGGCGGCGGCGTGTCGGTGCAAAACGTCGCCCTGCGCCGGGGCGATGGCAGCGCTTGCGTGCTCAACGACTTGGTGCCTCGCGGTGGCCCGCAGGTATTGCTTCTGTGCCTGTTCGGCGTCGGCAGCGAGGCTGCACTGGAGCTCGCACAGCGGCTGGCGCCCTACCCTGTGCACTGTATCTCGGCGGTCGACCGCCCCCCCGGTCAGATCATCGATGCCGAGCACTCGCTGCGCCGCGCCTGCTTGCTACCGCCGGGACCCGCTTGGGCCCTGCTGCGGCCCGACAGTTACTTGGCCGCCGCCGGCACATGGCCGCACGATGACCCACTAGCCGCCGTGCGCAGCTCGCTGTGCCTGGACGCCCCGGAGACGACGCCATGAAGACCGAGATCACCCTGCGCGATCCGGATGCCGTCTACGAAGCGCTGATGGATGCGCATCTGGGACTGAGTGGCGAACAGTCGCAGTTGCTCGACGCTCAGCTGATCCTGCTTCTGGCCAATCAGGTCGGAGACGACGCGACCGTGGACGCCTGCATCCGCGCCGCCCGCGAAGGCGTCGAAATGCCGCCACCGCGATGAACCCCTCGGGCCTCATCCTGCTTGGGCGACATCGCCCTATGTCTCGCGCCACTGCGCGACCAGCGCGCGCTGGTTGGGCAGTCCGAGCTTGGCCAGCGCGCGCTTTTTATAGGTGATCACGCTACTCGGCTCAATGTCACAGGTTCTGGCGATGTCCTTGACCGCTAGGCCCCGGACCATGCCCGCGCAGATTTGCCGTTCGCGAAGGCTGAGTGCCGGAAACCGCTCGGCCAACTGCTCTTCCAATGCTGGCAGCGCGCAGGCGGAAGCCTGCACCTGTGCAGCCGCAAGATCGACGTGTCGGCTGACGAGCGCCATGAGCACGTCGGCATTCGAAGCGAAACGCCGGACCTCGCTGGGCCGGAAGCATCCGTGCACCGCGCGACGATACGCGCTGAGGAGGAACAGCTGCCCCCCAACGGCGCCGAGGACTGAGACTCGGTCGACCAGCTGCGGCTGCTCGTAGCACACGGCACGGTACCAAGCGTGCGGTATCTGATTCCAGGCCTGCTGGCACACCACGGTGCCCGAGCCTGCATGATGGGCCTGCACCAGGTGATTCAAGCCCGGATCGCTCTGCCAGAAATCACTGGCATAGCGGGCACCATTTCGCTGCGCAGAGCTGTCGCCGAGTTCGTCGACCGCCGACGAGAGCCGGTAATGCGGCCTGCAATCCTCATCGATGGAGAAGGCCGACACCAAGTCCGCGCCGACAAAGACATGGGCGACGTTCAGCAGAGCATCCGCGAACGCCGGGTGGCCCATCGCGAGGATCGGCCTGGCAAGCAGGCCGGCGAGCTTGGCGCCGTCATCGACATATGCATGGCTGCTGAGGATCATGGGGCTTCTATGTTCGTACTCCATGATAGGAGATACATGTCCCCTGCGGAAGGGGACAGACATGGCAACTGCTGCTAAGGACACTATGCGCCAAGAAGGAGACACCTTATGAACCGTACCCGCTTGAGCCGCCGCGACCTCCTGGCTTGGACGGCCTGCGCCGTCGCCGCCAAGACCGCGCCCGTCCTGGCACAGGAAAACAAGTTGATCGAATGGGTGGTCGGCGCCGCGCCGGGGGGTGGCTCGGACTTGGTGGCCCGCACTTTTGCCGAACCGATGGCCAAGAGCCTTGGCCGGCAGATCGTGGTCGTCAACAAACCGGGCGCCGGTACTAATTTGGCGGCCGACTACGTCGCCAAGGCGCGCGATGTGGAACATGTACTGTTGACGGCCGACTTCGCCGCCCTCGCAGTGAACCCGTGGCTATACAGCAAGCTGCCATACAACGCCCAGAAGGACTTGGCGAACGTCGGCATGCTGGTGCGCTTTCCGCTGGTCATCGTCGTGTCCGCGCAGCACCCGGCCCGCACCTTCCCGGACCTTTTGTCGTGGATCCGGTCGCAGGGCGGGCCCGTGGCCTTCGCCTCGCCGGGTGCCGGCACGCCCCACCATCTCGTTACGGAGCAACTGCTGCGCAACCTGGGCGTGCAGGCGACGCACGTGCCTTACCGCGGCGCAGCGCCGGCGGTGCAAGATGTCATCGGCGGCCAGGTGCCCTTCATGCTGGTGGATTCGGCCAGCGGCATGCCGATGATCAACGGCGGCAAGCTGCGTGCGCTGGCCGTCTCAACCGCCGTGCGGATGAAGACTCTGCCGGACGTACCCACGTTGCAGGAACAAGGCCTCAAGGGCTTCGAAGGGTTCGCCTGGCAGGGGCTGGCCGTCCCGATGGCCGCGCCCAAGTCCCACGTGGCCCGCGTGAGCAGCGCGCTGCTCGAGGCTTTCAACAACCCCCTGGTCGAGGCGCGCCTGCAGGCCTTGGGTGTGGAGCCCTTGTCCGGCACGCCGGCCGAGATGGACCGTTTCGTCAAGGCCGAACGCGAGCGCTGGGGCACCGTGGTCCGCGACCTGCAACTCAAACTGGATTGAGACATGAAGACACCGTTGATCCTGGTTTCCGGAATGCTGTGCGACGCGACCGTTTGGGAGCCGACCACCACGCTGCTGCACGACGCGGCAGATATTCGTGTCATGACTTTGGGCGGCACCGATTCCGTTGGCGCGATGGCCGACAGGGTGCTGGCCGCAGCGCCCGCGCAGTTCGCCCTCGCGGGACATTCGCTCGGGGGACGTGTGGCATTGGAGGTGGTTCGCCGCGCGCCGCAGCGCGTACGGCTGCTCGGCCTGTTCGGCACTGCGTACAAGGCGCGCGCGCCGGGCGAAGCGGGGCAGTCCGAGATCGCAGCGCGGGAAGCGATGGTCGCGCGGGCCAAAGCCGAGGGGCTGGCCGCCTTCGCCCCGCAGTGGGTATCCCGCATGGTGGACGCGCGCTGGGCGGCCCAGGTCGACAAGCTGCAGCCGCTGATTGCCATGGTTGCCCGCCAATCACTCGAAGACGTACGTGCGCAGGTGCGCATGGGCCTGTCCCGCCCCGACTTTTCATCGATGTTGCCGGACATCACCTGTCCCACGCTGGTGCTGGCGGCCAGAGGCGATGCAGCGATGCCGCTGCCGCCGCACGAGGAAATGGCTGCGGCCATTCCCGCTGGGTATCTGGCCGTTGTCGAAGATTCTGGGCATCTGATGACCTTCGAGCAGCCGCAGGCATGCGCCGCGGCGATCCGTCCTTGGTTGGCCGGTTTTTCCTTGATTGCAACCTGATTGCACTCCCATGCCGCACATCATCATTGAGGCCACGGCGTCGGCCATTTCCCTCGTCGATCCGCAGACGCTTACCCGCACCTTGCACGAAGCGGCCTGCGGGATTGACAGCTACCCGAAACCCGGCGTGCGTACCCGCTTGCACGTGCTGGAGCACTTTCGCCTCGCGGACGGCAGCCCCGACGCAGGGTTCGTGCACGTCAACATCCGCATTGGCACTGGCTTCTCCACCGAGGCGCGCCGCGCCGCGGCCGAGGCGCTCGCGAACCAACTCTCCGCGTTGTTCGCGCCTTATCTCGCCGCCACGCCGATCGCGCTGTCCGTTGAGGTGACCGAACTCGACGTCACCACCCGCGTAAACCGCAGCAACGTCGCGCAGGTCCTGACCGCGCGAACGGCTGGCGCTTGATCAATGGGCGTCGTCTTCCTCGGCATCATGAGCCATGCACCCGGGCTGACCGGGCGCATCGGCCAAGCACCGGCGGCGGACCGCGAGGCGGTCTTCGAAGGATTCGCGCAAATGCGCGCCCGCCTGGAAGCCTCCCGCCCCGATCTCCTGGTGGTGGTCGCGGCCGAGCACTTCGCCAATTTCTTCATGGACAACATGCCGGCCTACGCGATGGGCATGGCCGATCGATACGAAGGACCGATAGAAGATGAAAAGTGGCTAGGCATACCGCGTACCGTGGTACCCGGCAATGCGGCTGCATCGCGCGCGATCGTCCAGCAACTGATCCACGAGGTAGACCTGGCGTATTGCGAGGAGTGGAAGTTTGACCACGGAATCATGGTCCCTCTGCACTACCTCACGCCTCATTTCGGCATCCCGATCGTGCCGATCAACATCAACTGCCAGCAGCCACCGTTCACGCCGCTCGCGCGCGCCTGGGCTTTCGGACAGGCGCTGCGGCGCGCCTGCGACGCGCTGCCGCAGCGCGTGGCGTTGCTGGGAACGGGCGGCATCTCGCACTGGCCGGGTTCCACGCAAATGGGCCAGATCAATGAGGACTTTGACCGGGAGTTTCTGCAGCGCTGGACCCGCAACGACCGCGACGCCCTCCTCGCCTATGCAGACGAGGACGTCCTGCGCGAAGCCGGCCACGGTGGTATCGAGATCAGGACACTCGTGGCCATCGCGGCTGCCGGCGGCGGCAGTCCTGGTGAATTGCTCTTCTACCACGGCACACCGGCGTTCTCGATCGGCTCTTGCGCGGCGGTGATTCCAGTGCTGCCCGCGGGGCCTGCGCACACATCTTCTCTGGAGGCCGGCGATGCCGCTGTACCAGGTCCAAAAGCTCCTCTATGACCTGAACAGGACCGCTTCCCTGCAGGAGCGGTTCAGAGCCAACAGGCAGGCAGTGTTGCAGCATCGCGCGCTGAGCGAGGAGGAGCGCGATGCCTTCGCGCGCGCCGACATAGGCCTGCTCTACGTGCTGGGCGCCCATCCTTCGCTGCTCGTCCATTTCGCCGGGATCGTGGGTGTCCCGCTGGTCGAGCACCGCCGGCACCTGATCGACGGGCTGGAACGCTACGGCCCGGTGCGCGAAGGCATCCTGGCGCCGCCCGGATGAGACGGTCCGCGGCCTCGACGTTTTTTCCTCCCGAGAAGGAGCTCGCATGGACGCGCGGCTCGGGTGCCGGGAGGTCGCCTCGAGGAAAAAAACTCAAAGCTCGACATGATCCGGGATGCACCCGGTGTCAATGTCCGGCGGCACCCGCGTGAAGTGTCGACCCAATGGATTCCATCACCTCCAGCCAGCGCGACGTGTCCTTGCACACTCGAGTTAGCCATCGTGGTCGTGATGAAATCAGGGGGCATCCGCTTCCGGTCGCGGGCACAGGACGATTGGGGGCGCTGAAGCGCCACAGCCCTTCCCGAGCGACGCCTGTCCTATCAAATCGAGCACCGGCAAATCGTAGGCGCCCTGACCGACCGAGACTTAGTGCGCGCGACAGCATGAGTCCGGGACCATCTATTGCACGTGCGGAGGAATCTGATGGGCTCATAAGTCAAAAGAACAACGGACCAACTCAGGAAGGCTTCCGCCATTGCTTCTACGGTGTACAACTTACCCTGATATCGGGAGATTCGGCCCATGCGCTTGAGGACGACGAAGTCGCGCGTGTACATCGTCGATGGCGCGCGTACGCCGTGATCAGCCTGCACTCATGACGAGTTGGACTCACGATCGCGGCCCGACTGCTGTGGACCAATGCGCCCTCCCGGTCGACCCTGAAAGGATCGCGCCCGCGGTAGCGCAGCACCAGGATGGCCAGTCGTTGGCCGGGCGCGCTGAGGGCGGTGCATGCCCTTCCTTCACCTCGTCAAACGGACATGCCTAGCTGGCGTCCAAACTGCCAAGTGACGGACTGACCACGCACGACGGCAGCAATATGTTGACCCAAGCGCTGCTCAATCACTGGCCGCCAAGGCACCAGTCTGAAACCCATGCCGTCGTCGAGCATGGCGAAACGACCACTGGCAAGTTGGATGGAACGGAGGTAGACGCCGCTGGCGCGCCCACCATCTCGTAGCGGCAGGTAGATCAGCCCGGTCTGGTTTTGCAGAGATTTCCCGGCCACCGTTAGTTCGCGGTCACGCAAGGTGGACAGCAGGTTACGCGAGAACACCATGCGTTGGCCTCGGCGTTCGGCCAGTCCCTGCTCGACCAGGAAATCCGCGCGGCCGCGCATCGCCTCGCGTACCTGAGCACCGAAGCCCTGCGCTGCAAGCCCATGGCCCTCGCCGATCAATTGCCTGTCCAGCCAGGTCGCACCGATGGCACGCACCTGTTGGTCAACGGGAAGGTGCGAGCGCAATTCGACGGTCGGACCCGTTCCCTTCTGTGCTTCATGCTGCTGGGCCTTTAGCGCCAAGTCCGGCGGCACCTGCCAGATCCCTTCGGCCACGCGCGCCACGACACCGCTGCGGCGCAGCGCTTCGAGCCGGCGCACGTGGACATCGACCGTGGCCTGCGGATCGCGGTCTGCCTCCTGCTCCAGCCGGGTCAGGTGATCGGCGGTCTTGTAGATGCCCTCCTGGGCGATTGCGGCGATGGTGCGGTCCACGGTGCGCCCACGCCCTGGCGGCTTTGCTTCGACGATGCCGTTCACCGGCAGTGCCGACAGATCAGCGCCGGCCGGCAGTGTCAGGTAATGCGCCCGGCCATCGATGCCATCGACCACCAGATAGCCTCGGTCGTGCAACTCGTCGGCCAGTCCTTTGCCCGCGATGCGACCCACTACAGGGGCAGTCGACGCGCCATCCACGACGCATTCGCGCTGCTGGCCCTTGAGTGCCCGGCGCACGATGTCCAACGCATCGTCACGCTCGCCCATCGCGGTCAATGTCCGCGCCATGTCCGGCGCCAGCCGCCAGCGGTTGGCATCGATCCGTTCAACCAGCGCTAGGGCTTCGAGCCGCTGCAGCCGCGCCCGCAGCAGGTTCTGGCGTTGCCGGTCCTCTGGCCGGCCCGTCAGATCGACGGCATCTGCCACGGCCTGGCTCAACAAGGCGCGGTCCAGGCCGGTGAGCCGCTGCTGCCCGATCTCGCGCTGCAAGCTATGCCGGATCTCGGTCTCGGTGCGCAGCCCCAGCCATTCGGTGGCGATCTCGCAAGCGCGCATGCGCATCCCATGCGCCATGTAGTCCGGCGCGATCACCAGGTCCTCCTTGTTGGCGGTCCGCCCGTTCAGCACGATGTGGGTATGCGGGTTGTCGGTGTCCCAGTGATCGACGGCCACCCAGTCCAACGGCGTTTCCAGATCGACCGCCATGCGCTGCATCAATTGCCGGGTGAAGCCGCGCAGATCTTCCAGGCCGACCGCGTCCTCGGCCGAGACGATGAAGCGGAACTGGTGGCGATCTCCCCTTCCCCGCTCTTCGAAGGCCTGGACGTCGGCCGTATCGGTGTCGGGGCCGTAGGCTTGGCCGCGCTGCCCGTCGCGTGTCACCCCATCGCGCTCGATGTAGCGCAGGTGCGTGGATACCGAGTTCGCGCCGGCTTTCCTGAGCACTACGAAGCGGGCCTTGGTGACCACGCGCCGAGCCTGCGCGCCCAGGCGACTGCCGCCGGCCATGCCGGCCGCGACGCGGCCTCGGCCAAAGGTGGATGCGGGCCGCCCCGCCCGCTGGCCGAACGCCTTGGCGCCGGCCTTCGAGACTTCCTTGAGCACCTGAGAGACGAAGCGCTCCGGGCGCGGTCCCGCGCGGGACTTCGGGGCCGCTGGCCGAACGCGAAAGCGCTCGCCATCCAATTCCCTACGCGTGGCCATGGTAGGCACTCCAGCGCAGGGGGGCGCAAAGGATCGGAAGCGGCACGCGCGCAATGTCCCGGTGGTGCGGCATTGCGCACTGGCGCGGCACCGACAACAGCAGGTGCCGTGCCGCGCCCACCCCACGTGCAGACTGGCTTTGCGGGTGGCGGCGTGCCACCCCTTTTATCTGGCCCTCCGTCTTCGCCTCCCGCATCCGCTCCCGGCTCCGACCTGCCGCCAGCCGCGCACAGGGAGCGCAACACTGCCCGAGGGGCAGCGGCGGTGCAGCTCGCGCTGCACGCTGGCGGCCGGCTCTCTGCACGAAAGGGTGCAGCACGAACGCACGTCCGGCTGCAGTTCGGCAGCATGCTTGGTCGCAGGAAGCCGCGAAGTTCATGGCGCACTCCATGTCCACAAGGGCTGAGCAACGCCGAGCACGGCCGACGCCGCAATGGGCCCGAAATACCGGCTGTCGAACGACGCCGGGTTCGTGTCGCCGAGCAGGAACAGCTCACCCGCCGCGAGGAGACGGCATTGCGACCAAGCTCGCAGCGGGCGATGCGCGCCGTCATGCGCTCGCACGGTCGCCACCATCGTGCCGTCGATGTGCACGAAGTGCCCTCGAACACACACCGATTGCGGCGCGAGGGCGCCGATGCGCTTGAGGATCGGCACGCCGCCCGGCAGGTAGCCGCGCTGTGCCGCGAAGGCGGCCACGTCGGCGGGAAGCCGTGTCAGCACGATGCTTCCGACCTGCAGCGAGGCTGCGCTTCCAATGCGCGCGATGCGGTACCAGCCGCGCGGTACGCTGTCGCTCGGGTTGTAGACCACGAGCACGTGATCGCGTGTTGCCATCGGCATGGCGGCTGGCGCGCACAGCGCGGCCACGCCGATACCCATGCAAGCGAAGAGCAGGCGCGGCGTCATCGCAGCACCCCGTGCGCCAGATGCGCCGCATGCCGCTCCATGGTGTAGGCCGGCAGCGGCTGGCGGGCAGCCAGCCGGTTGCCGACCGTGCGCCAGTACGTGACAGCCGCCGCGCACGGATCGATGCCCAGCGCCTCGATGGCATCGATCACTTCGAGCACCGCCTTGACCCGCGCCTCGCCATCGGCGCGCAGCAGAATGCGCGCACCCGGTTGCACACCGGCAACGCGCTGCGCACCCTCGAACGGCATGGGCGCCTGCAGCACCATGAGCTGCCACAGCGCCGTGCCATAGTCGTTGCCGATCCACTTGATGCGGCAGCAGACCGCGTCCGGCTCGAAGGTCGCGACACGCCGCCATCGGTCGAGGATGGTCTCGCGCATCGGCCAGCCGAAGCGCAGCCAGACGTTCACGCGATGCTCGACGAAGGCCAGCGACACCCGCATGTGAGTGGGCTTGCGTGCGGCCCCCGGTGACACTGCGGCTGGGGGCGAGGGTCGCGCAGAAAGCGGCTGCGGCTGCGGCTGCGGCTGCGGCTGCATCATGGTTCACCTCCGCCGTACTCGCGCTCCAGCAACTCGCGCAGCATCTCGGCCGCGGTCACGCCGCGTTTGAAGGCGACGACCTTGATGTGTCCACGCAGCGCGGGCGTCACGTCGATGGTCAGGCGCGCGGTATGGATCGACGCTTTGTCCGCAGCCGTCGGTTCATCAGCGCGCCGCACCCAGGCCAACGCCGGATCGGCCGCCGGCTTGCGGCCGATCGGTGCGCGCTTCGGCGATGCGGATGGCGCCTGTGCGGTCATCGCAGAATCTCCCGCACGGCCTGCGTCAGCGCCGCGATCTCGCGCGCCGCGGCGCACGTCGGCGCTGCTTCGCAGGCGAGCCGCCCGGCAGCAACGCTGTCGGCGAACACGATGCGCTGCGAGATTTCGGCGCGCAGCGCAGCGAACGGCTGATCGGCCAGCGCCGCACGCGCCTCACGCCCGATGACCGTCCCCACCACGCGCCGGTTGATCACGAAGGCCGCGCGCAGTTGCGGCCGAAACACCCTCGCTTCGATGACGAGCTGCACCATCTCGTAGCTGGCCCACACGTCGTAGGCGCTGGGCTGCACCGGGATCAGCACTAGATCGGCCGCCAGCAGCGCGGAGCGCGCGAGGGCCGCGACCCGGGGCGGGCCATCGATGACCACGTAGTCGGCCTGCGAGGCGATCTGCGGCGCTTCCTGGTGCAGCGAGTCCCTCGCGAGCCCGAAGACGCCGTAGAGCCGCTCTCGGCCGTTCTGGACCCGCCGCTGCGCCCAGTCGAGCGCCGAGCCCTGCGGATCGGCATCGAGCAGCGTGACGCGCTGGCCCTGCATCGCCAGCTCGCCGGCCAGGTGCGTCGCGAGCGTCGTCTTGCCTGCGCCGCCCTTCTGGTTGAGCAGCGCGATCACCTTGCCGGGCCGTGGCCCGCTGCCTGGCGAGCGGTTCTCCGCTGTCCGGCCTGCTCGGGCTGCCTCGGCAGAAGCACTGCCCGTTGTTTGAGCACCTTCGGCTCGCGCGCGCGTGACTTCCATTTATGTATCCCTTTAGATGTTTAGGGAGCGCCGAAACCGTTGCCGGGCGCGGCCTCCGGACCGATCCGTGCGGGCGATCCACCGATGTTTCTGCGGGTGATCCACCGAGGGTCGTGCGGGCGATCCACCGAGCCCGTCCCCACGTCATCCACAGGTTCTTCAACAGAAACTGTGGATAAGTCGCTTTGAAACGGTTCGTCCGCCATCGGTCGGAAAGCCAACCACTCCATGCCACCACAGCGCTCGATCGACAGCCGATAGCCCGGCAGCGCCTGGCGCCTCACCAGTTGGCGCACTTGCAGCGCGAAGTCGGAGCGGCGCTGCAGGCTTCCGGACTTCAGATGCAGGTGGCGCATCTCGAAGCGCCAGCCCGCAGGCTGGCGCCCGCCGTGCTTGCGCACCAGCCGGTACAGCCAGCGCTCGATGCCCCCGGAAAGCCGGAAGTACGTGGGATCGAGCGTGAGGACCAGGGTCTCGTCCATCACGCCCGAGAAGAACCAGTCGGCGAGGATCAGCTCGATGCCATCCGACCGCCCATCGGGCCGGATGTACTCCTTCCACTCGTTGATCCACGAGAAGCGATGCGCGCGCACCGCGCCGTCCGGGCGCTCGCGCTGGCGCAGCGTGGTGGCGACGGTGGTGGACTGCAGCCGGTCGAGTGCAGCGCGCAGCGCCAGGTAGTCGCTGCGGCCGGTCCCGCGCTGCGTGAAGCGCAAGATCTCGTAGGGCGTGACCACCATCAGGCGCGAAGGCGCGATGCCTTCCTTCCTGGCCTGGACGATCTGGCTCGCGGCCCAGATCAGCACATCGGCATCCCAGATCGTGGCAATGCCGTGCTCCGGTACCCCCTCGACGGTGAGCGACACGCCGCCAGCCTCGAAGCGGATCGGCACGATGCGCGGCGACTTGGCGAGCGAGAAGAAGGGATAGGTCATCAGGTCCTGCGCATCGCGCAGCGCCATGTCAGCGCCCGGCAGCGCGCGGAACAGCGACAGCTGTTCGCGTTCGCTCGGACGCTTCGACATGGTGGTGCCCCTGGCTTGCGCGCCGGTCAACGGACGGAGTCGCGCTGCACGTAGCCGGGATCGGAAGTCATTTCATAGGCCCGGCTGTTCGCCCAGGCTCGCAGATCGTCGACCGCGTAGACCACACGCGCGCCGAACTTCCGGAAGCGCGGCCCCCCGCCCAGCACGCGGTGCTTTTCGAGCGTGCGCGGCGACAGGCGCAGGAAGGCGCCGGCCTCGTCGGTGGTGAGGAACTCCGGGTTGGCCGGTGCGGCGGGCACCGCAAGGGGCCGCGGCGCAGCCGCCGCAGCGCGGGCGGGAAACAAGGAACTGGCACTTGCCATGAGGGCCTCCATCGTTGTCGCGGGGCCGCGAACCATTCGCAGCCCAGTGGAGGCAGTCTCGGAAGCAACGGTCTTTCTGCGTAGGGAGATATTCAGCGCATCGGTTCGTCTCCGGGGGCATCGGCTGCACTTCGCTGTATGCCCGCGAGGCTCAGATAGCCACCGCTCATGTACGCCTCGGCGCGCCGCAGCAGGTGCCGGACTGCGGCGCGCAGTTCGCCATCGGCATGCCAGCGCACCACGGCCTCGAGACCGAACAGGGCTTGGGCGATGTCGCGCTGCGACGCGCCGGCTTGCGCGCCGTCGAGCGCCTGCAGGGCGCGAAGATGCAGCAGCGCAGCACGGGTGACAGTCCGCGTGAAATTCTCGACCGGCGCATGGCCCTGAAGAGCCTGTGCCTGCGCGTTGAACACATCCAACTGGCCGCGCAGGCCAGGGCCGAGTGGGACGACGCAGGTGAAGGCCGCGCCATCGCAGAGGTCGTCGGCCAGTGACATGCGCAGCCGCTGCGCGGACACCTCGGTCAGCAGCATCAGACCAGTGCCATCGAGCGCCAGGCGCTTGCGGCCGGGCACACGCCAGAGATCGAAGGTCGGTCGGGTCGGCGCACCGTGCGCGCGCGAAGCACGCACGTGCAGCAACTCGTCAGCCGCCGCGACCCAGAACGGCCGCGCTTCGCGCGCATCGAGACGGGGGTCTTCGGCGCTGTCGCAATCCCCAGCGCTCGAGCGATGCGGCGCGCCGCGCCCAGTCCGCCTGGTACTGCGGATGGCGGCGCAGGTACTCCCACGCGAGCGCGGGGCTGTCGAGATCGAGCGTGTAGAGGTAGGCCGCCGACGCGCGCCAGGGCGCGCTCGGCAGGCCTTCGGCCTTGCGGTCGGTCATGGCAGAACTCACTTCTTCTTGCTTGCGCGAAGACTGCCACGGGCACGGCCGGCATGGCTGGCTTTTGCAGCGATGCGCTGTCGCTCGAGCGGCGACGATCCCGTGCGCCCCGCCCGTCAAGGAAGTTCAGTCGTTGATCGATGCGTCGCACTGCGCGTCGGCCGCGTAGCCGGACAGCGGCTGCCGTGCCCTGAAATGCGGATCGGCGACGATGCGCAGTCCCTGGGGACCGCGCACGTGCTCGAGCGCCGACAGGCTCACGTGCCCGAGTTCGGGGAAGCCTGTGCCGGCATCTGTCAGCCCATAGGCGCGATCGCCATCGGCATCGAGCTCGGTGAGCAGCCAGCAGGCAGGGGCGTCCAAGGTGTACAGCTTGACGACGGGATAAGGATCGACGGCGCGGCCATGGGTGCGGGCTGCGCCGTTGGCCAGCATCTCGGCGCGCTGTTGTTCGGTGAGGAATGCCATGGCTTCGAGAAGAGACCTTGGAATGCTAGGGCGCCGACGCGGATCTGTAAGTCAAATTGGTGACTTCATGCGACACAAAGCTTGCGAGATGCCTCGCTGTCGAATCGCATTCGGCAACGCCTTCCGCGCCGACGCAAAGACAATGCCTCGATGAGAATGCGTTTTGAACACTATAGATTGTAGCCCTATAGAGGTCGATAGGGTGTCATCGCCGTTCCCCGCCGAACGACCGAATGACCTCCACCACACACTCTTTCCCCGCGGCCCTCAAGGCTGTCCGGAAAGCCCGTGGCCTAAGTCAGGAAGCGTTTTCCGATGTGTCGAGTCGCACGTACCTGAGTTCGCTCGAGCGCGGCCTGAAGAGTCCGACCCTCAGCAAAGTGAGCGAGCTGTGCGAGGTCATGGACGTGCATCCACTCACACTGCTGACGCTCGCTTACGCCGGCAACGACAAGGCCAGAGACAAGCTCTTCGAGCGTGTACGGCGCGAGTTGGCAGAAATCCAAGGCTCGCAAGCAGAATGAAAGCGCGGCCGATTGGCCGCGCCTTTGGCGCTACGTCACGATGCGCCCGGCCAGCCGCGTTTCGCGCGCGTAGCCGCTCAGCGGCTTGTCGGCGATGAAATGGAGATCGCGCTCAATCGGCAGGCCCCACTTCTCGCCGAAGCCCTCCAGTTCCGTCAGGCTCACGTAGCCCAACTCGGGAAAGCCTTGCACGAGGTCGCAGAGGCCGAACGCGCGGTCATCATCCTCGCGATCGATCTCACACAGCAACCAGGTCGCACCTGCGTTGGGCGTGAACAGCTTGACCACCAGCGCCGTCGCGCGGCCGGCAACGATCCGGTACTCCCACCCGCCATGAGTTTCAGTCGTTGATCGATCCGTCGCGCTGCGCGTCGGCCGCATAACCGGACAGCGGCTGCCGCGCCCTGAAATGCGGATCGGCGATGATGCGCAGGCCCTGGGGACCGCGCACACGCTCGAGCGCCGACAGGCTCACGTGCCCGAGTTCGGGGAAGCCGGTGCCGGCATCGGTCAGCCCATAGGCGCGATCGCCATCGGCATCGAGTTCGGTGAGCAGCCAGCACGCTGCGGCGTCCAGCGTGTACAGCTTGACGACGGGATAGGGGTCGATGGCTTGGCCGCGGGCGCGCGCCGTACCGTTGGCCAGCATCTCGGCGCGCTGCTGCTCGGTGAGAAAAGTCATTGGACCCTCAAAAAGATGACGGGGTGCTAGTGCCACAAGGACAGGTGCAGAAGGATTTCTGCGCGCGGATAGACTCCGAAAACAACGATATGAGTTAAAGATAACGTGGTTTAAATTGTGCTGAAACGAGACGCTTCTGTCCATGCAGAAGCGAGCTATTCAGCGAGGACGCCCTACCGGTGCGACGACCTTCGAGGTCGCGCCGGCACTGGCGTTCGGCGCTGTGGTGCGCGCACTGAGAACCGAGGACGGCATCGCCCAGGAAATGCTGGCGCACCTCGCCGGCATCGAGCGCTCTCACATGGGCAAGATCGAGCGCGGCGAGCACATGCCCACGCTGGTTCTGGTGCTCAGGATCGCCCGGGGCGCTGGGCCGCAGCGCCGGCGAGCTGATGCTGGAAACGGAAGCCAGGCTTCAGAAGGAATGGCACCGGCCGCAGGAACGTTGATCCTGTGGCCGATGCCTGCGGCGCCTACGCCACGATCCTCCCGACGAACCGGGCTTCTCGTGCATAGCCGCTGATCGGCTTGTCGGCCATGAAGTACAGATCGCGCTCGATGGGCAGACCCCATCGTCCGCGCAAGCCCTCCAGCTCCGTCAGGCTCACATAGCCGAGCTCGGGAAAACCTTGCCCGAGGTCGCAGAGTCCAAACGCGATGTCTTGATCGTCCGGATCGATTTCGGTCAGCAACCACGTCGCACCTGCGTTGGGCGTGAACAGCTTGACCGCCGGCAGCGGGTCGAAGTGAGGGTTCTCGACCGATTTCCGGCCGTTGGCCAGCAGCAGCGCGCGTTGTTCGTCGGTAATGAGCTTCGTCATGGTCTTTCTCCTTGGAAGAATTCCGGGCGGAATTGCCCGAGACCGGAAGCAGCACGGCGCAGCGCAGCCGTCAGGGTTCGAGAGACGGCCGCCGGCCGCAAGCGCACGACGTGCGCGCAGACCTTGACGGCGAGAACGCCGTGAACGATGAAGGGAACAGCAAGCAAGCCCTCCCCTGCCTCGTGGCAAGCGAAGCGCGCAGGCCGGGAGCGCAGTGAAGGCCGCAGGCGTCAGGGATGGAAGCCCGAAGGGGGCGAGACGCCATCGGCGGCTCGATGCGCCGCACGACAGCCCGGCCCGGCATCGCCGGCAGACGCACGCATTTCTTCGACGCCGAACCGTATGCACGCCGATTCGCACAACCTGCGACCCGTCTTTGCACAAACCCACGGATTCGCAGAACCGCCTGCGCACATCCACAGCGACTCGTACATCCGTGGAACCGCAAAGCCGGAATGGCGACGATCCACAGATCAGGAAATCAGGAAGTACGGACTGACGCCAATCCGTACTTCCGCAATTCGGTACGGGCTCGCAGCAGTTAAACGGCCCGTGACAAGCGCGGGCCGTTGGTGAAACTCAGAAGTGAAGCGCCCCGCCGGCTGGCGGGGCGCCGGGCGACGCTCAGTCGCCCTTGCTTCGCGACCAGATCAGGTTGTGCGCGCCGTCGTCGCCTTCGACCAGGCGGGCGTAGATGGTCGCCGGGAACGACGGGTCATCGAGCGTCACCGACAGGTAGGGCCGGTCCGCCTTGCTGACCTTCTTCCAGGCCGCGCCGATCTCGTAGCCGGTGCCCGCCACGATGCGGTAGTCCGGGGCGTTCTCGCTTTCCTTGTCGCTGGGCGCGATCTTGACCTTGACGTTGAGCGTCAGGGTGCGCACCGTGCCGGTGAAGCCGTTGTTCTGTGCGGTGAAGGTGCCGATGTTGGCCATGATGAAGTCCTTTCGAAGTTGACCAGGTCCGCGCCCATCGCGGCCTTGGCGTGATCCGGACGGCGCGGGTCCGGGCGCGCCGCACCGAAGGCCGCAACGCGAGTGGAGGACCGTACGGCCCGAGAAATTTGCCTCGCGAGGAAGACCGCAGGTCGGGGAAATTTGTCGGGCGGGACGGTTGCGGCGAGGAAGCCCGAGGCGAAGCGCAACGAAGAGAAGCGCCGCCGTGCCCGCGCCAGGATTCACGACACATACAAGGCCGTGGGCGTGCACCTGATCCCGAAAGGATCCATGGTCCAAGCACCGGGACCGCAGCACCGGCGTTCCGGCATGGTCCCGGACGCCATCCAGGTCCAAGCCGGCTGACCGGGAAAGCGCCACCGGAACGTCGCGCAGCATCGAGGCAGCAGACGCGATCGGCATCGACGGCATGAAGGAAGTCAGCGAGCACGGCGAGAGACCTGTCCATGACGCTCGATGACCCGTCGTTCCCAACCGTCAGACCCGCTGCCCGCCGCGGGCGGCCTCCAGCGCACCGACCTTCGTGGCGATGCGCGACTCGATGCGGGCCCGCTCGGCCGCTACCAGCGTGACCGTCCCGTCGAGCACCGGCTCGTGGTCGTCGTGTGCCTGGATGCGGAAGGTCGCGCTGCGCTCGCCCAGCCCCTCGACCCATCCCCGCAGGCGCAGGCGTGTCTTCGGTGGAATGGGGCCGCGATGCTCGATATGCACGGTGCGGCCGACGACCACCTCCACCACCGGATCGACATGCCTCTGCATTTCGCGGATGCAGATGGATTCGACCACCGCGACCAGGTACCCGGTCGCCAGGCATTCGATCAGCGTCTGCGCGTAGTCGCCGCCATGCGGCAGTCGCGCGAACAATGACCGCGCGGTCTGGTCCTGCGGGACTGCGTAGGTTTCTTCGAAGCAGATTTCGCTGACGCCTTGGTGATTCATGAGGATGGGAGGATTGAAATCGTCGAGCTCTCCGGATTCGGGCGAGATGCGCACGCAACCGGATTGGAGTTGTCACGATGCTCACGCGACGCGCTGGCGCAGCCAACCCGTCGGAGCATGCCGGGACGTACCACGGCGCAGGCGATCCCGATGGCTCGAGGCACCCATGCCGCCCCGGCGTGCCCACCGCCCTCCTCTCGTCCGCAAACAAGAACGCGCGCGGCACACCTGCCGCGCGCGTTTTTTTGGCTTGCTATCCAAGGCCCCGGCCTCGGGCCGGAGCCTCATGCCTAGGCGGCTGCCAGTTCCTCGCGGTCCTCGGCCACCGCAGCGGCTTCGTCCGCCTCTGCCTGCGACTCTTCCGCTGCCTCGGTCCCCGACGATGCCGTCGTCTCCGGACTCGGCTCCGCCTCGGCCCTGAACATCACCGGCAGCCACCCGGTCCCGGCCGCGAGCCTTTCCGCCTCGCTCGCGATCTCGGCCTTCTTGAGCTTGGACAGCCGGGTCACGTGATCCGGCGCAAAGGCCAGCACCGCCTCCAGCGCCTTGGCCTTGGAGACATGCGCGAAGTAGCCTTCGGCGGTCGGCGTCCACCAGTCGCGCATGTCGAGGCTCACGGCCTCGGCCAACTCGGCAGCAGGCGCCTCGTCTTCGCGGGATGCCAGCA